>NZ_JBHVWW010000013.1:0-82898 GCF_042882025.1 Kitasatospora sp. NPDC058243 | reverse complement strand
GTGGGGGGGGGGGGGGGGGCGGGGGGGGGGGGGGGGGGGTTTGGGAGGGGGGGGGAACCCAGGAGGGGGGGGGGGGGGGGGGCGGGGGCGCCCCCCCCCCCCGCCGGCGGGGGTCAGGGGGTGCCGAGCCAGGCGGTGAGGGCGGTGCGGAGCTCGCCCTGGCCGGGGTCGACGGCGCCCCAGGCGGCGTAGCCGTCCGGGCGGATCAGCAGGACGGTGTCGCGCAGCTTGCCGTGCGGGTCGGCCGGGGCGGCGGTGACCATGCGGTCCGCCCAGGGCTCGGCGGCGGCCAGCTCGTCGTTGCTGACCAGGACGAACTTCCCCTCGCGCAGCGCCTCGTAGAGCCGCTCGGGGGCGGCCGGGGCGCCCTCGACGGGCTTGCGCAGCGCCGTCAGCCGCAGGTCCGGGACGCGCTTGCCGACCTGCGGGTGGGCGTCCTTCGGGGCCGGGTAGGAGATGTCGATGCCGGAGACCATCCGGGCGCCGCGCTCGGTGACCAGGTCGAGGTGGCCGCCGAGCGTGGTGAGCGCCCCGCGCAGGGCGCGGGTGGGGGCGGACTCGGCGAGGGCGAGCCGGATCAGCGCGCCGGAGGTGCGCAGCACCGTCCGGCCGACCGGGTGCCGTTCGCTCTGGTAGGTGTCGAGCAGGGCGTCGGTGGCGCGGCCCTGGAGGGCGGCGGCGAGCTTCCAGGACAGGTTGGCGGCGTCCTGGAGTCCGGTGTTCATGCCCTGGCCGCCGGCCGGGGAGTGGCAGTGCGCGGCGTCGCCGGCCAGGAAGACCCGGCCGGAGCGGTAGTTGGGGGCCTGGCGCTCGTCGCTGTGGAAGGTGGAGCTCCAGCGGACGTCGTGCAGGCCGTAGTCCTCGCCGAGGGTGGTCCGGGCGATGGCGGCGAGGCGCTCCGGGGAGGGGGTGGTGCCGTCCGGCTGCCGCTCCTTGCGGTCCCAGGCGATCAGCCGGTACCAGCCGTCGCCGAAGGGGGCCAGGAAGGAGAAGCCGGTCTCGTTGGCGCCGACGGTGATGGTGTCGGCGGGCTCGCGCTCCAGCCGGACGTCGGCGAGCATCACCGAGTCGACCACGGACTCGCCGGGGAACGGGATGCCGAGCAGGTCGCGCACGGTGGAGCGGACGCCGTCGGTGCCGACCGCGTACCGGGCGGTGAAGGTGTTCCCGTCGCGGGTCTCCAGGGTGACGCCCTCGGCGTCCTGGCGCAGGGCGGTGACCTCGGCGCCGCGCAGGATGGTCGCGCCGGCCTGCTCGGCGCGCTCCTGGAGCAGCCGTTCGACGTGGTACTGCGGCGTGATCAGGACGAACGGGAAGCGGGTGGGCAGCGAGCTCAGGTCGATGCCGAAGCGGTCGAACATCCTCAGGCCGGTGACCGGGCGGCCGGTGGCGATGAGGTCGTCGGCGAGGCCGCGGGCGTCCAGGAGCTCCAGGCTGCGGGCGTGCACGGCGAAGGCCCGGGTCAGGTTGGACTCGGCGCCGCGCTTCTCCAGGACGGTGACGCCGACCCCGGCCGCGGCGAGGTCGCCGGCCAGTAGCAGTCCGGTCGGTCCGGCACCGACGATCAGGATGTCGGTGGCGGTCGTCGGCTTCGCGGTCATGTGTCAGCTCCCGGTGTTCGGAGGGCGGTTGGACGCCGTGTCCGGCGTTCTCCCAGACTCCATCATCCAGGGCCCGCGGGGAGCTGTGAACCGCCGGGCCCCGGCGGTGGGTGACCGCCGGGGCCCGGAGCGGATCGGACGGGGCCGGGACGGCGCTCAGCCGTGCCGGCGGACCTCCACGGTACGGAACCGGTTGGCGACGAACGCGCCGTCGCAGTAGGCCGAGTTGGCGGCCGGGTTGGCGCCGGTGCCGTGCAGGTCGGAGAAGGCGGCGGTCTGATTGGGGTAGACGCCGCCGGTCAGGTTGAGCGAGAGCGAGACGCCGGCGTCGAGCGCGGCCGCCACCAGCAGGCCCTCCACCTCGGGCGAGGTGGTGTAGCCGGAGGCGGTCATGGCGCCCTTGTCGCGGACCGTGGTGCGCAGCAGTTCGACGGCGGCGGGGGTGGACTCGACGGCGACGGCGAAGGAGACCGGGCCGAAGCACTCGGTGCGGAAGACCGCGCGGTCGTCCGGCTTGTCGGCGTCCAGCTTGACCAGCGCGGGGGTGCGGACGGTCGCGCCGGGGAAGTCCGGCGAGGTCACCGCGCGCGGGGCGAGGGCGAGCTCGCCGTACTCGCCGCCGGCCGCGGCGGCCGAGCGCTGCAGCACGCCCGGGTTGACCACGGCGCCGAGGATGGCGGCGGCGCGGGCGTCGTCGGAGAGCAGGCCGTCGATGGCGGCGGCGAGGTCGGCGACGACCTGGTCGTAGGACTTGTCGCCCTGGTCGGTGGCGATGCCGCCGCGCGGGATCAGCAGGTTCTGCGGGGTGGTGCACATCTGGCCGCTGTAGAGCGAGAGGGCGAAGGCCAGGTTGCCGAGCATGCCCTTGTAGTCGTCGGTGGAGTCGATGACGACCGCGTTGACGCCGGCCTTCTCGGTGTACACCTCGGCCTGCTTGGCGTGCTCCTCCAGCCAGTCGCCGAAGGCGGTGGAGCCGGTGTAGTCGATCAGCCGGATCTCGGGGCGGACGGCGAGGGTCTGGGCGACGGTGCCGCCCTCGTGCTCGACGGCCAGGCAGACCAGGTTGGGGTCGTAGCCGGCCTCGGCGAGCACCTCGCGGGCGGTCCGGACGGTCAGCGCGAGCGGCAGCACGGCGCGCGGGTGCGGCTTGACCAGCACCGGGTTGCCGGTGGCCAGCGAGGCGAACAGGCCGGGGTAGCCGTTCCAGGTGGGGAAGGTGTTGCAGCCGACCAGCAGCGCGAGGCCGCGCGGGACGACGGTGAACTCCTTGGTCATCACCAGCGGTTCGCGCTTGCCCTGGGGCTTGGTCCAGCCGGCCCGGCGGGGCAGCCGGGTCTGCTCGGCGTAGGCGTAGGTGACCGCCTCCAGGCCGCGGTCCTGGGCGTGCGGGCCGCCGGCCTGGAAGGCCATGCCGTAGGCCTGGCCGGTGGTGTGCATGACGGCCTGGCCGAACTCGTGGGAGCGGGCGTTGATCCGGTGCAGGATCTCCAGGCAGACGGCGGCGCGCTCCAGCGGGGTGGCGGCGGCCCAGTCGGGCCGGGCGGCGCTCAGCGCGGCGATCAGCGCGTCCGGCTCGGCGTGCGGGTAGCCGATGCCCAGCTCGATGCCGTACGGGGAGGCTTCGCCGCCGACCAGGTCGCCGTCGGCGGGGTGGCCGTCGAGGGTGAACGGCTTGCCGAGCAGGGCGTCGAAGGCGGCCTTGCCGTCCGCCGGGCCGCTCTCGCCGTACGCCTTCGGGAACTCGGGGTAGGGCGACCAGTAGTCGCGCTTGGCGGCGGCGTCGAGGGCGGCGTCCAGGGTGGCCTGGTGGCGCTCGACCAGCTCGCCGACGAGGGGGTGGGTGACCGCTGCGGACATCTGTGCGCTCCTCAGGAGGGAGGACGGGACACGTCACAGGGTAACCGAACGATCGGTCGGCTCAAGAGGGTGCAGGGGACGGAATCCGGGAAAACGCACGGGGGTGGTGTCCGGAAACGCGCGGGCGCGGTGTCCGGAAAACGCGCGGGGGCGCGTCCGTGGTGGACGCGCCCCCGTGGGCCGGTGCCGGGCAGGGCCTACGGCACGCCCAGCTCGAAGATGACGTACCCCGCGTACCAGCCGGAGGCGACCGCCCCGAAACCCAGCACCGCGGCCAGCACCGGCCAGCTGAGCTTGCGCATCGCCACCGCGAGCGCGATCAGCAGCGGGAACGCCGGCAGCAGGTAGCGCGAGACGTTGCCGAAGATGCCGAGGCTCCCCAGCACCGAGACGATCGTGGCCAGCGTGTAGGCGGTGAGCACCAGCGGCGGGCGCAGCCGGATCAGCAGCACGATCAGCACCGGCAGGGTGAGCACGATCAGGGTGGCGAAGAGGTCCGGCACCGGGAACGCGAACGGGTAGTCGTTGCGGCCCAGCAGCACGCCGCGGATCGCGTGCCAGGTGCCCTGGCCCCAGTCGAAGTAGTGCAGCCAGGCGTCGTGCTGGAGCCGGAAGTAGCCGCCCCACTCGCCCATCCGCCAGCCCACCCAGGCCACGTAGCCGAGCAGGCCGACCGGGGCCAGCAGCATCGCGGTCAGCGGGCGCAGGACGCCGCTCTCCCGCCGGTACAGCTCCACCAGCGCGGCCAGGCCGACCGCGCCTATCAGCGCCGCGGCGGTCGGCCGGTTGAGCCCGGTGACCAGGGTGATCACCCCGGCGGCGACCCACTGCTTGGTCATCACGCAGTAGCAGGCCCAGGCGGCCAGCGCGACGAAGGTGGAGTCCGAGTAGACCGCCCACTCGGCGCCCGAGCCCGGGGCGATCGCCCAGATCCCGGCCGCGATCACGCCCGCCCTGGGGCCGGCCATCCGGTCCACCACGGCGTAGATCCCGGCGGCGGCGAACAGCGAGGCCACCACCGACACCAGCATCCCGGCGCCGTACAGGCCGAGGCCGGTGACGTCCGAGGTCATCCGCATCAGGCCCGGGTAGAGCGGGAAGAACGCGGCGGAGTTCTGCTCGACGGAGAAGCCGACCGGGCCGTTGGGGATCGTGACCAGCGCCGGGTGGTAGCCGAACTGGGCCACCTGCTGGTACCACCAGCCGTCCCAGGTGGCCAGCACGTCCCAGGGGTTGGCGCCGCCGCCGAACCGGGCCGGCTTCTTGAGGTAGTCGCCGGAGAAGGAGAGCAGCTTCATGAAGACGGTGAAGCCGATCAGCTTCAGCACCGCGTAGCACCACACCGCCGGCCCGAACCGGACCACCAGGGCGCGGGCGCCTTCCCGCCAGCCGCTGCCGGGCACGCCCCCCGGATCATCGCTGCGCTGCTCGGGCACGTCGGAGGCGACGGCCGGTATTGCGTTCATTCGGACTGGACCCCACCCTGCTGGACGTGGACGATCGTCCGCCGAGTCTAGGGCCTGCGCATCGGGGCCTGGTGTGGACCAACCGACCCGATCGCGTACGGCGCGGGGCGGCCGGGGATACTCGGAGGATGGCCGATCACAGCACGCGTACCGCCTACACCGTGGAGTCACTGCTCGCGGTGACCGTCGACGTGTTCAACGAGCGCGGCTACGACGGCACCTCGATGGAGGACCTGTCCCGGGCGGCCGGGATCTCCAAGTCGTCCATCTACCACCACGTCCGCGGCAAGGAGGAGCTGCTGCGGCTGGCCGTCGGGCGGGCGCTGGACGGGCTGTTCGCGATCCTGGCCGAGCCGGCGGCGGTGCGGGGCCCGGCGGTGGAGCGGCTGGAGCACGTGGTGCGCCGCACCGCCGAGGTGCTGCTCGCGGAACTGCCGTACGTGACACTGCTGCTGCGGGTGCGCGGGAACACGGTGACCGAGCAGTGGGCGCTGGAGCGGCGCCGGGAGTTCGACCACCAGGTCGCCGAGCTGCTGCGGGCGGCGGTCGCGGACGGTGCGCTGCGCGCGGACGTCGAGCCGCGGTTGGCCACCCGGCTGCTGTTCGGGATGATCAACTCGATCGTGGAGTGGTACCGGCCGGGCCTCAAGGGCACCGACGGCGTCGCGGACGCGGTCGTCCACCTGGCCTTCGACGGGCTGCGCGCGCGGTAGCCGCCACCGGCCGGCCGGTGGCCCGGCCGTCAGTCCGGGGGGACCTGGTCGGTCTCCTCGAAGATCAGCATGGTCCGGGTGCCGAGCACCTGGGGGATGGACTGGATGCTGCCCAGCACCAGCTCCCGCAGCGCGTGGTTGTCCGCGGTGTGCACCAGCAGCAGGACGTCGAAGTCTCCGCCGACCAGGGCGATGTGGGCGACCCCGGGGAGCTCCAGCAGCTGCCCCCGGACCGTGCGCCAGGAGTTCTGGACGATCTTCAGGGTGATGTACGCGGACGCGCCCTGACCTGCCCGTTCGTGGTCGACGCGGGCGGTGAAGCCGCGAATGATGCCGTCCTCGACCATCCTGGAGATCCGGGCGTAGGCGTTCGCCCGGGACACGTGCACCCGCTCGGCCACCGAGCGGATCGAGGCGCGGCCGTCCTGCTGCAGCAGCCGCAGGATCGAACGGTCGACCCGGTCGAGTCTGGACATCTGTTCAGCCGACATGACCCCCCACCCTCGCCGATTGGACACACTGCCACCAGTCGACCGCCGCTCAGGCCGAATGTCCACCACCTTGTCACGCTTCTGGTCAAGATGAACAGACGACCGAACAATCGGTAGGGAGCCCCCGCCACCCCAGGAGGTGCCCCGAGATGACCGTTCTCGACCACAGACACCACACGGCGGTGCCCGGCTGGACCCCCGGGGCCACCGCCCCGCGGACCGACCCGGCCCCCCTGCTCCCGGACGCCTCACCGGTCCGGGTGCTCGGCACCCCCGCGCTGGAGAAGTACGACCCCGCACTGCTGCGCGAGCTGTACCGCCGCCTGGTGGTCGGCCGCCGCTTCAACCAGCAGGCCACCACCCTGACCAAGCAGGGCCGGCTGGCCGTCTACCCGGCGTCCACCGGCCAGGAGGCCTGCCAGGTCGCCGCCGCGCTGGTGCTCGGCGAGGCCGACTGGCTGTTCCCCAGCTACCGCGACACCCTCGCGGTGGTCTCCCGGGGCGTCGACCCGCTGGAGGCGCTGACCCTGCTGCGCGGCACCGCCCACACCGGCTACGACCCGCGCGCCACCCGCACCGCCCCGCTCTGCACCCCGCTCGCCACCCAGGCCCCGCACGCCGTCGGGCTGGCGCACGCCGCCCGGCTGGCCGGCGAGCCGGTGGTCGCACTGGCCATGCTCGGCGACGGCGGCACCAGCGAGGGCGACTTCCACGAGGCGCTGAACTTCGCCGCGGTGCTCCAGGCACCGGTGGTCTTCCTGGTGCAGAACAACGGCTACGCGATATCCGTCCCGCTCAGCGCGCAGTCCGCCGCGCCCACCCTCGCCCACAAGGCCGTCGGCTACGGCATGCCGGGCCGGCTGGTGGACGGCAACGACGCGCCCGCCGTGCACGGCGTCCTGACCGAGGCGGTCGAGCGGGCCAGGACCGGCGGCGGCCCGACCCTGGTCGAGGCGCTCACCTACCGGGTCGAGGCGCACACCAACGCCGACGACGCCACCCGCTACCGCACCGATCCGGAGGTGGCCGCCTGGCGGGAGTACGACCCGATCCTGCTGATGGACCGCTCGCTGCGCGAACTCGGCGTCCTGGACGACGCGCTGGTGCAGTCGGCGGCCGACGAGGCGGAGGCGCTGGCGGCCCGGATGCGGGCCGAGTTCCACGCCGACCCCGAGCTGGACCCGATGGCGCTGTTCACCCATGTCTTCGCCGAGCCGACCCCGCAACTGCGGGAACAGGCCGCCCAGTTGTCCGCCGAGCTGGCCGCCGAGGCCGAGGTGCAGCACTGATGAACCAGACGGCCACACCGACCCGTACGGCGACCATGGCGCAGGCGCTCAACGCGGCGCTGCGCGACGCCCTGCGCGAGGACCCGGCGGTGCACGTGCTCGGCGAGGACGTCGGCGCGCTCGGCGGCGTCTTCCGGATCACCGACGGGCTGACCGCCGAGTTCGGCCCCGACCGCTGCCTGGACACCCCGCTGGCCGAGGCCGGCATCCTCGGCACCGCGATCGGCATGGCGATGTACGGGCTGCGCCCGGTCGTCGAGATGCAGTTCGACGCCTTCGCCTACCCGGCGCTGGAGCAGCTGTTCTCGCACGTCGCCAAGATGCGCAACCGCACGGCCGGCCGACTCCCGCTGCCGATCACCGTCCGCATCCCGTACGGCGGCGGCATCGGCGGGGTCGAGCACCACAGCGACGCCTCCGAGGCGTACTACGCGGCCACCCCCGGCCTGCACGTGGTCACCCCGGCGACGGTCGCCGACGCGTACGGGCTGCTGCGGGCCTCGATCGCCTCCGACGACCCGGTGGTCTTCCTGGAGCCCAAGCGGCTCTACTGGGGCAAGGACGGGTTCGACCCGGCCGCGCCGGTCGAGCCGATCGGCCGGGCCGTGCTGCGGCGGGCCGGCACCTCCGCCGTGCTGATCACCTACGGGCCCTCGCTGCCGGTCTGCCTGGAGGCGGCCGAGACGGCGAAGGCCGAGGGCTGGGACCTCGCGGTGCTGGACCTGCGCACCCTGGTGCCGTTCGACGACGAGACGGTCTGCCGGGTGGTGCGCTCGCTCGGCCGGGCCGTGGTGGTGCACGAGGCGAGCGGCTTCGGTGGCACCGGTGCGGAGATCGCCGCCCGGGTCACCGAGCGCTGCTTCCACCACCTGGCCGCGCCCGTGCTGCGGGTGACCGGCTTCGACATCCCGTACCCGCCGCCGATGCTGGAGCACCACCACCTGCCCGGGGTGGACCGGATCCTGGACGCGGTCGCCCGGCTGCAGTGGGAGGACCGAGGATGATGCCCGTCGTGCGCGAGTTCCGGCTGCCCGACCTCGGTGAGGGACTCACCGGGGCCGAGGTGGTGCGGTGGCTGGTCGAGGTCGGCGAGGTGATCGCGGTCGACCAGCCGGTGGTGGAGGTGGAGACCGCCAAGGCCGTGGTGGAGGTGCCCTGCCCGTACGGCGGGGTGGTCACCGCCCGGTACGGCGAGGAGGGCGAGGAGATCGCCGTGGGCGCGCCGCTGGTGACGGTCGCGGTGGCTCCGGCGGACGGGGCCTCGCTGCTGGCCGAGGCGGCGGCCGGGATGCTGGCCGGGGCGGCGGCGGAGGTGGAGCGGCCGCTGGTCGGGTACGGGGTCGCCGAGCCGGGGAAGGGCGGGCGGCGGCGCCGGGTGGGGGGTGCTGTTCCTGCTGTCGTTCCTGTTGCTGTTCCGGTTGTTGTTGCGGCTCCCGCGCTGGTGGTGCGGACCGTTCCGGGCGTGGTGCCGGTGATCTCACCGCTGGTGCGGCGGCTGGCCCGGGAACAGGGGGTCGACCTGGCCGCGCTCTCCGGCAGCGGCCCGGACGGGCTGATCATGCGTGCGGACGTCGAACGGGCGGTCGCGGTGAAGGCGGCGGCCCCGACGGCGCCGACGGCTCCGGCGCCGGTGGCGAGGGAGGGCGTCGTCCCGCTGCGCGGGCTGCGCAAGGCGGTGGCCGAGAAGCTCAGCCGCAGCCACCGGGAGATCCCCGCCGTGACCTGCTGGGTGGACACCGATGCCACCGAACTGATGCTGCTGCGGCGGCAGTTGAATGCCGCCCCGGGCCCGAAGGTGAGCGTGCTGGCGCTGCTCGCCCGGATCTGTACGGTCGCGCTGGCCCGCTTCCCGGAGCTCAACTCCAGTATGACGGAGGATGGTTCGGGCATCATCCGGCACTCGGCGGTGCACCTGGGCTTCGCCGCGCAGGGCGAGCGGGGTCTGGTCGTCCCGGTGGTGCGGGACGCCCACGCCCGCACCACCGAGCAACTCGGCGAGGAGCTGGGCCGGTTGACCGAGGCGGCGCGCGACGGCTCGCTCACGCCGGCCGAACTGACCGGCGGCACCTTCACGTTGAACAACTACGGGGTGTTCGGCGTGGACGGCTCCACCCCGATCCTGAACCACCCCGAGGCGGCGATGCTCGGGGTCGGCCGGATCGTCGCCAAACCCTGGGTGCACGAGGGGGAGTTGGCGGTGCGCGAGGTCGTGCAGCTGTCGTTCACCTTCGACCACCGGGTCTGCGACGGCGGGACGGCGGGCGGTTTCCTGCGGTTCGTCGCGGACTGCGTGGAGCGGCCGGGGACGCTGCTGCGGCAGCTCTGAGCACGGCTCGGTCGCCCTGGGTGGCGTGCTCCGCACCCAGGGCGACGGGGCGCGAATCGAGGGAGAGTAGCGCGTCCCGGGCCCGGGTGTCCGGGCTTCGCGTGATTTGTCGGATGAGCAGTTCGGGCGTGCCACGCTGCCTAGGCGCCAGCAGAGACAAGCCAGGTGGTGGCGCAGGGCGGCCGGAGGCGAAACGATTCTCTTGGGTACTCGAAACGTTGCGGTGAAGTCCCGCAGAACACTTCTGGTCCGCACCGGGTACGGATCGGCGGGCGCCGCCTCCGTCCCGGGCCTGCCGGAGCTCCCGGCGGACATGGCGGCGGACCCGACGGCGCACGTGACGGCCGAGGTGACGGCGGCCGGGACGGCGGCCGGGATGGCAGCCGAGAGGGCGGCCGGGGCGGGGCTCGAACGGCCGCCGATGCCGCTGGACCCGCCGGACCTCCCGCCGCAGATCCCGCCGCAGATCCCGGCCGAGGCGCCGACGGCCGTCCTCCCGGCGGTGCCCGCCCTCCCGTGGGTGCCCGCCCCGCCGGTGCAGCCGCCGGCCGTCCCCGCGCCCGGCTACCCGGAGCCGCCTGCCGAGCCGCCTGCCGCCCCCGCGTTCCGGCCGCTGTTCACCGATGCTCCCGGCCTCAACTGGGCTGGACCCGGCGACAGTTGGAGCAGGGCCTGGGCCGCGCAGGAGCCCGCCGAGGGCCGGCCGACCCAACTGTCGGCCCCGTTGCCCGCCCCGCTGCCCGCCCCCGACCGCAGCGCCCCCGACCGCGGCGCCTCCGCCGTCGAACAGCCGCTCACCGTACGGGACGTGGAGCTGATCCGGGCCAGCCTGGTGGTCGTCGAGCCGGTCGCCGACCGCGCCACCGCGCACTTCTACGCGCTGATCTTCCTGCACCACCCCGAGGTCCGGGCGCTCTTCCCCGCCGCCATGGACGTCCAGCGGGACCGCCTGTTCCGCGCGCTGCTGGCCGCCGCCCGCAGCGCCGACGACCCGGCCGGCCTGCGCGTCCACCTCGGCGCGCTCGGCCGCGGCCACCGCCGGTACGGCACGCTGACCGGCCACTACGGCCCGGTGGGCGAGTGCCTGGTGCAGGCGCTGGCCAGGTACGCGGGCAGCCGGTGGGACGCCGAGACCGAGCTGGCCTGGCGCCGGGTCTACCGGCTGGTCTCCTCGATCATGATCGAGGCCGCCGAGGACGCCGCCCGCACCTCGCCGCCCTGGTGGCAGGGCGAGGTGGTCCGGCACGAGCGCCGCACCCGGGACGTCGCGGTGATCACCGTCCGGCCGGACCAGGCGTACCCGTACCGGGCCGGGCAGTACACCAGTCTGGAGACGCCCTGGTGGCCGCGGGTCTGGCGGCACTTCTCGTTCGCCTCGGCCCCCCGGCCGGACGGGCTGCTGACCTTCCACGTGAAGGCCGTCCAGGCGGGCTGGGTGAGCAACGCGCTCGTCCACCGGGCCGCGCCCGGGGACGTCCTGCGGCTGGGCCCGGCGGCCGGCACGATGACCGCCGACCACGTCGCCGGCGCGGACCTGCTCTGCCTCGGCGGCGGCACCGGCATCGCGCCGATCCGCGCGCTGGTCGAGGAGGTGGCCGAGTGCGGCACGCCGGTCGGCGCCGTCGACGTGTTCTACGGGGCCCGCCGCGCCGCCGATCTGTACGAGCTGGACGGGCTGGACGAGTTGGCCCGGCGGCTGCCGTGGCTCGCGGTGCGGCCGGTGCTCTCCGGCGCCGGGCCGGCCGAGGGTGCGCTGACCGGCGAACTCCCTGAGGTGGTAGGGCGGTTCGGGCCGTGGGCCGGGCGGGAGGCGTTCCTCAGCGGGCCGCCCGCGATGGTCCGCCGGGGCGTCGGGGTGCTGCTGCGCTCGGGCGTGCCGGCCGAGCGGATCCGGCACGACCTGGTGGGCGACCTCGCGGCGGGGTGAGCGGGCGGCGGGGTGAGTGGGCGGCGGGGTGATCGGTCGGTCAGCCGAGGTCCGGGGCGAGCAGCGCGCGGACGCCCTCGATGTTGGCCGCCAGGTACGCCCGCAGCCGGGGCGGGACGACGTTGACGGAGGTCACCCCCTCGCGGGTGAACGGCAACCGGACCACCTGGTACTCGCCGTTGGGCTCGTCCACCTCGGGGCCGTGCCGCCGGCTGAGGTCCATCGAGGCGAGCCGGCAGGCGAAGAAGTGCTGCACCTTGACCCCGTGCGGGTGGAGCAGGGTGCCGTCGTCATGGTGCGTGTGGCTGATGGTGTCGACGAAGGCGGGCACCACGTCGACGATCTTGCCGCCGAGTTCCTCGTCCACCTCGCGGTGCAGCGCCTCGACCACGGTGCGGTCGCCGCGTTCGACCCCGCCGCCGGGAGTGATCCAGTACGGCTGGGGCGAGCCGGGCCGGACCCGCCGGATCAGCACGATCGAGGCCGGGCCGTACGGGTCGTCCGGGTCGAGCTCCAGCAGGATCGCCCGCGCGGTGCGCTTCACCACCGGGCGGGGCGGCGGGGTTCGGTTGTCGGGGCCCATGGCGACCTCCGGGGCTGGAGCGTTGTGCGGGAGTCTCCCGCGGGACGGTCCGGCCGAAACCCGCCCGAACCGGTGCGTCCGTTCGGGGGCGGGGAGTAACTGCGGATAGATCTTGGATAGCGAAGGTGAATCTTGAACTGATCTTCCAAATGTCGATCGATTCTGATATTTACCTTCGAATCGAAGGATTTTGCCGAGTGATCGCTGTAAGAGTGATTGCAGGGAGGTCATCCCTGTGCTGCAATGAGCCACTATCGGGCAGATCGGAGGGCTTCGCTCCGGATGCCCTTTCTGTGCATTGACTCGGGCTGGGGGATGGACGTGGCCATGGATCAGATCGCAGAGCCGTCCAGGACGGTCCGCACCGGGCGCGTCGCCAGGTCGCCGACGCCCACCTCGCCGCCCGGCAGCCCGCCGACGCCCACCTCGCCGTCCACCTCGCCGTCCACCTCGCCGGGCAAAGGCCGCGGCCCCACCCTGATCGGCTCCGTCCAGCGGGCGCTGCGGCTGCTGGAGGCCGTCGGGGGATTCCGGCAGGGCGCCACCGCCAAGCAACTGGCCCGCGCCGCCGGACTGCCGCTCGGCACCGCCTACCACCTGCTGCGCACCCTCACCCACGAGGGCTACCTCCGGCGCTCCGACGGCCGGTTCTTCTACGGGGAGTCGGTCAACGGCATAGGCCGGGCCGACGACCGGCAGTCCGACCGGCACGACCTGCGCACGCGGATGCAGCGGTTACGGGACGAACTCGGGGCCCCGGTCTACTTCGCGCTCTACCGGGACGGCGAGATCCACGTGGTGGACGTCGCCGACGACCCCGGCCGCCCCGCCGTCCAGCCCTGGGCCGACCTCCGCGCCACCGGCCACGCGCACGCCATCGGCCAGTGCCTGCTCGGCCAACTGTCCGAGGAGGAGCGCCGTGACCACCTCGCCCGCCACCCGCCGGTCGGGCTCACCCCCTCCACCGTCACCGGCGAGGCCGCCGTCCTGCGCCGGCTCGCCTCGCTGCGGCCGACCATGCCCGTCCTGGAACGTCAGGAGTACGCGCTCGGCACCGTCTGCGCGGCCGTCCCCATCACCGTCGGGCCGATGGTCGCCACCATGGCCCTGTCGCTGCCGGTCGAACAGGCCGACCGGCTGACCGTCGTCGCCGGCCAACTGCGGCGCAGCGTGGGCGCGATGGGCCCGTCGTTCGTCCTCTGACGCTCCTCGCGCCGGTACGGATCCCGTCCGTTCACCATTTGAAAAAGCACACCTTGTCCACTACGTCCCCAAACGTGGACGATGGTGATCTAACAGGGATTGGTTGCACAAAACCGTCAGAAACCGCCACCCACCCAGCAATTGACGATCCCGGCCCCACGCCCGAAGCCCCCCGCATCCGAAGCCCCCCGCCCCCACCGCACGGCCCACCCGGCCGCCCCCCACGCCCCACGAGAGGTACTGGCGCCATGCAGCACAGCACAGTCCAGGGACACCTGGTGATGAACCTCGTGGTCTCGCACGAGCTCTCCTTCCGCATCGTGGTGGACCTGGAGTACGAGCCCGGCGACCCGTACGCCGTCCGGTTCACCTTCCACCTGCCCGGCGACGAACCCGTCACCTGGGTGTTCGCGCGCGAGCTGCTGCTCGACGGCATCAGCCGGCCCTCCGGCGAGGGCGACGTGCACATCCACCCGGTCGGCGAGGAGCTCACCGAGGTCTGCATCGTGCTGCACTCCCCCGAGGGGGACGCCCTGCTGCGGGCCTCGGCGCCGCCGCTGGTCGCCTTCCTGGCGCGCACCGACCGGCTGGTGCCGATGGGCCAAGAGATCACCGGGCAGGAACTCGACGCCCAGCTCGCGGACATCCTCCGGGGATGTGAGAACGCGGGGTGAGCGGTGGCCGCGCCGCCGCCACCGACGAAGGGGCCCGCGCCGGGTGAACCACCCGGGCGCGGGCCCCTCTCGTGTTCGGCCGGTCGGTGACCGGCCAGGTCGGGTTCGGCCAGTCGGTGCCCGGCCACGGCCGAGGTCAGTCGTCGTCCAGGGCCAGGTGCAGCCCCCACGAGACCAGGCTGATGATCAGCGAGCCGAGCAGCGCCGGCACGAAGCCCGTGACGTTGAAGTCCAGGTGCAGCTTCCCCGCGGCCCAGGAGGTCAGCCACAGCATCAGGGCGTTGATCACGAAGGTGATCAGCCCCAGGGTGAGGATGAACAGCGGGAACGAGAACAGCTTGACCAGCGGCTTGATCAGGAAGTTGACCAGGCCGAAGACCACGGCGACGGCGACCACCGTCAGGGCCTTGTGTCCCAGGTCGGCCTTGCCGCTCGCGAGTTGGATACCGTTGACGATCCAGGCGGCGACCCAGATGGCCACCGCGTTGATCACTGTCTTGATGAGGAAACCCTTCATGACGCCCAAGCCTGGCAGGCCCCGCCGCCCCGGGGGAAGCTCTCCTCGGACATGTTGGCGCTCCCGCCGGACATCTTGGCGGCCCCGGTCCGGCGCCCGTGGTGTTGAATGCCCGTGGCCCGCACGGTGGATGGACGAAGGAGGGGAGCAGCGGTGAAGCTGTTCCGGTTGGACGAACTGGACGTCGAACGCGCGGCGAACGACGGTGCGTACCTGCGCTTCCTGCGCGAACCGCGGATGTCGGCCGGGCTCTACGCGCTCTCCCCCGGCGACACCGACCCGCAGACCGCGCACGACCAGGACGAGATCTACCAGGTGATCAGCGGCCGCGCCGAACTGACCGTCGGCGCCGAGACCGCCACGGTCGGGCGCGGCACCGTCGTCTACGTCCCGGCCGGCACCGAGCACCGCTTCCACCACGTCACCGAGGAACTGCGGGTCCTGGTGGTGTTCTCCCCGCCCGAGGGCTGACCGTCTGCGGACCTGCCGGGGGCCGACCGGAGCCCGGCTTGGGGCCGACCGTCTAGGGTCCTGGGCATGAGCAAGAGCCTGACGGAAGAACTCTGGGCGGCCATCGAGCCGGTGTACGCCGAGATCCTCGCCCACCCCTTCATCGGCGGCCTCACCGACGGCACCCTGCCGCGTGCGGCCTTCCGCCACTTCGTCGTCCAGGACTCGCACTACCTGCGCGACTACGCCCGCGCGCTCGCCGTCTGCGCCGCCAAGGCGCCCGGCGAGGAGGACGTGCGGGCCTTCGCCGACGACGCGGTCGGCGCGCTGGCCGCCGAACAGGGCATGCACGCCGAGTTCCTGACCGCCTTCGGCGGCAGTGCCGAGCAGGCCGCCGCCGAACCGGTGCTGCCCACCACCCGGGCCTACACCAGCTACCTGCTGGCCACCGTCTACGGCGGCTCCTTCGCCGAGGCCGTCGGCGCGGTGCTGCCCTGCTACTGGATCTACGCCCGGGTCGGCGAGGCGCTGCTCGCCCAGGGCTCCCCCGACCCGCTGTACGCCAAGTGGATCGCCACCTACGGCGACGAGGCGTTCCAGTCCGTCGTCCGCCGGGTGCTGGCGCTCACCGACCGCCTCGGCGAGGAGATCTCCCCGGCCGAACGGCGCCGGGTCGTCGAGCACTTCACGACCACCTCGCGTTACGAGTGGATGTTCTGGGACGCCGCGTGGCGCGGCGAGCGCTGGCCGGTCTGACCGCTGGTCGCATGGGGTGCGGGGCCCTTTCCGGGGGTCGTCCCCGATGCCCGTACCCGGGTCTCCCCGGGGCCCCGGGTCGGGGTGATCTAGGGGTTCTCTCCGGGCCATCGGGCCTCGTTCCGGCACTCGTGTCCCCGTACGATCGAAGTACCGAAAGCAAGCGGGATGCGGCACCGGACGGCAGCCGACCCCACGGGGAGAGAAGGAACGGTCATGGCTGAGCTCTGGAAGTCGCTGCCCTCCTGGGTGCGGAACATCGTCATCCCGGTGCTGGTCCTGGTGCTGCTCTGGAACATCGTGGGATTCGTCTTCGGTGTCGTCGGCGCCCTGCTGAGCATTCTGATCAAGGTGCTGGTCGTCGCCGGCATCGCCGCCGCCGTGGTGGTCCTGGTGAAGAAGGCCGCCAAGGGCTGAGCAACCGCCCGAGGCCCGGCCCCCTGGACGGGGGCCGGGCCTTCGGCGTTCCCGGCGCGGCGTCCGGCCGGCCGGAGGCGTGCTGGACCTGCGGCGATCGGCTCGCTACGGTGTTGGGCGTCATGTGCAGGCAACACCGCCTGCCGACGCGGGAGCTCGGAGCACCGGGCTGAGAGGGCGCTGACCGGGACGTCGACGGACGGACCGACGGCTGCGTCGACCGCAGGAACCTGACCGGGTAATGCCGGCGTAGGGAGTTTGAGGTCAGATGACCACGTTCGAAGCACAGCCGCAGCCTGCCCGCAGCACCGGGAACAGCGGCACCGAGGCCGGCGGCAGCGAGACCGGCGAGGCCGCCACCGCCACCGCCTCCGTCACCAGCGCCGGCACCGGCTACCCCACCCCGGCCTGGCGCAAGGCCTACCGCGAAGGGTCCCGGCCCGACCTGCGGGTCCCGTACCGCGAGGTGCAGCTCACCAACGGCAGGACCGTCCCGCTGTACGACACCTCCGGCCCGTACACCGACCAGGCCTACGAACCCGACGTGCGGCGCGGCCTGCCCGCCCTGCGCGACGCCTGGATCCGCCTGCGCGGCGACGTCGAGGAGTACGACGGCCGCGAGGCGCGCCCCGAGGACGACGGGATCAAGCACACCTCGCCGCGCGGCGGGAACCTGCGCAACCTGGACGCCGTCTTCCCGGGCCGCCCGCGCCGCCCGCTGCGCGGCCGCGGCGGTGCCGCCGTCACCCAACTCGCCTACGCCAAGCGGGGCGTGGTCACCCCCGAGATGGAGTTCGTGGCGCTGCGCGAGGGCCTCGCCCCCGAGTACGTGCGGGCCGAGGTGGCCCGCGGCCGGGCCGTCATCCCGGTCAACGTGAACCACCCCGAGGTGGAGCCGGCGATCATCGGCACCAACTTCCTGGTGAAGATCAACGCCAACATCGGCAACTCCGCCGTCACCTCCTCGATCGAGGAGGAGGTGGAGAAGATGACCTGGGCCACCCGTTGGGGCGCCGACACCGTCATGGACCTCTCCACCGGCCGCAACATCCACACCACCCGCGAGTGGATCCTGCGCAACTCCCCCGTGCCGATCGGCACCGTGCCGCTCTACCAGGCCCTGGAGAAGGTCGACGGCAAGGCCGAGGACCTGAGCTGGGAGGTGTACCGGGACACCGTCATCGAGCAGTGCGAGCAGGGCGTCGACTACATGACCGTCCACGCCGGCGTCCTGCTCCGGTACGTCCCGCTGACCGCCCGCCGCAAGACCGGCATCGTCTCGCGCGGCGGCTCGATCATGGCCGCCTGGTGCCTGGCGCACCACCAGGAGAACTTCCTCTACAGCAACTTCGAGGAGCTCTGCGACATCCTCGCGCGCTACGACGTCACCTTCTCGCTCGGCGACGGCCTGCGCCCCGGCTCCATCGCGGACGCCAACGACGAGGCGCAGTTCGCCGAACTGCAGACCCTCGGCGAACTCGGCCGGATCGCCCGCGAGCGCGACGTCCAGGTGATGATCGAGGGCCCGGGCCACGTCCCGATGCACAAGATCAAGGAGAACATGGATCTCCAGAAGGAGATCTGCGACGAGGCGCCGTTCTACACCCTCGGCCCGCTCACCACCGACGTCGCCCCCGGCTACGACCACATCACCTCGGGCATCGGCGCCGCGATGATCGCCTGGTGGGGCACCGCGATGCTCTGCTACGTCACGCCCAAGGAGCACCTGGGCCTGCCCAACCGCGACGACGTCAAGACCGGCGTGATCACCTACAAGATCGCCGCCCACGCCGCCGACCTCGCCAAGGGCCACCCCGGCGCCCAGGACTGGGACGACGCCCTCTCCGACGCCCGCTTCGAGTTCCGCTGGGAGGACCAGTTCAACCTGGCCCTCGACCCGGAGACCGCCCGCGCCTTCCACGACGAGACCCTCCCCGCCGAACCCGCCAAGACGGCCCACTTCTGCTCCATGTGCGGCCCGAAGTTCTGCTCGATGAAGATCAGTCAGAAGATCCGCGCCGAGCACGGCGACGGTTCCAGCGCCGTGGAGACCGAGTTCGACGCAGAGGCCCTGGCGGGCATGGCGGAGAAGTCCGCCGAGTTCGCCGCCCAGGGCAACCGGGTCTACCTCCCCCTCGCCGACTGACGTCGTTCTGTCGAAGCGCTGCTCCGGGTGTCTCGCTGTTCCTGTGGCAGCGCTTCGGCATGCCTGGGCCACGGGGCTGCACGCGGGCCACCGGGGGAGCCGGTCGCCGAGCTAGTATTACGTGGTAGTGGTAATACGTGCTACTTCGGAGGTGGGAGATGCGGCTCAACAGCAAGGGGCAGGTCACGATCCCTGCGGATCTTCGCGAGAAGTGCGGCCTGCGTCCCGGGGATGAGGTGGACGTCATCGAGGAGGACGGCGTCCTGCGGATAGTGCGTCGGGCGGGCCACAGCACCAGGGGGCAGCGGGCGGCCCGCCGGATGAGGGGAAGCGCCGCGGGCGGCATGTCCACTGACGAGATCATGGAGCTGTTGCGTGGCGAGTAGCCGGTTGAGGCTGGTCGAACCGGGCCGGGCGCGGCCGGTGACGCTGGTGGACTCCTGCGTGCTGCTGGATCTGATGACGGACGACGAGACCTGGGCCGATTGGTCGGAGGCCGCGCTGTCCAAGGCCCAGGACGAGGGCGAAGTGGTGATCAACCCGATCGTCTACGCGGAGGTCTCGGTGGCATACGCCGCGATCGAGGACCTTGACGCCGTCCTTCCGGCCGAGGACTTCGGGCGGGAGCCGCTCCCCTACGAGGCGGGGTTCCTGGCCGGCAAGGCATTTCTGCTGTACCGCAAGCGCGGCGGGCAGAAGACCGCACCGTTGCCGGACTTCTACATCGGTGCGCATGCGGCGGTGCGCGGCTACCGGTTGTTGACCCGTGATGCCACGCGCTACCGCACGTACTTCCCGACCATCGAGTTGATCTGCCCCTAGTCGGGCTGCGACTGGCCGACTGAGGCTGCCGCGCGAACCGCGCGGGCTTGACAGTCTGCATTGTGCAGGCATCGGCGCTAGAATGCAGATATGACAGCGCTCACCATCCGGGACGTCCCGGACGACCAGATCCAGACCCTGAAGGTCCGCGCCGCCCAGGCCGGCAAGTCGCTGCAGGCGTTCATGCAGGACCTGATCGCCAGGGAGGCGTCCAGGCCCACGATGGCGGAGATGATGGCGCGGTTGGACCGCGAGACCACCGCCCGTGTCAGTGCCGCCGACGTCGTCGCGGCCATCGACGAGGGGCGAGCCGGGCGTTGATCGTCATCGACTGTTCCGCCCTGGTCCTGGTCCTCACGGCGCACGGCCCGGACGGGGAACTCGTCCGGGGCCGGGTGGCCGCGGCGGGGGACGTCTACGCCCCCACCCTCCTGGACTACGAGATCCAGTCGGCCCTCCTCGGCATGCAGCGGGGCGGCAAGCTGACCGAGCGGGAAGTGGAACGAGCGGTCGCCGCCTACCGGATGCTTCCCATTGCCAAGCGGGAGACGCTGGCGTTCTGGGACAGGGTGAAGAAGCTGCATGCCAACCTCAGCGCCTACGACGCCCAGTACGTCGCCCTGGCGGAGGCCCTCGGCGTACCGCTGATCACCAGTGACGCGAGGATCAGGCGCAGCGGCGCGGCGAAGTGCGACATCGAGGTCTTCGCCTCGACCGGCCCCTAGCCGGAGCAGCGCGCCTCAGCGGTGCCCGGCGGGGCGGTGCGGGTCAGGCGAGGGCGGGGGCGGGTTCGAGGAGGCCGGTGGCGCGGTCGGCGGTGAGGATGCCGAGGATGTAGCCGTCGTCGTCGACGACGGGCCAGACCGCCATGCGTTTGATCCGCATCGTGATCGCGGCCAGGGCCAGGCCCAGGGCCGGCCAGGCGAACGGGCCGCGCTGGTGCGCGGTGGTGCTGATCGAGGTCCGCTCGGTGGTCCGGGGGTGCTCCAGGAAGGTGTGGAGCCCGGTGCGGGTGACCAGCCCCTCGCACCGGCCGTCGTGGTCGCGGACGAGCAGGTACTCGACGTGGGCGCCGCGCAGGATGTCGTTGGCCTGGTCGACGGTGCTGTCGTCGGCTATCTGGTACTCGCAGGGCTCCATCGCGTCGGCGACCGTGAGGCCGTGACCGGTGCGTGCCGCCTGCGGGGCGTGAGTGGTCACGGTGGTCACCGCTTCCCGTCCCCGGGTGCCCGGCCGGAACGGCTCGGACGACCCTTCACCCAGAACGAAGCCGGAACGGGTACCGGGATGCGGAATGCCCTGGATGTCTTCGAGCGTACTCCCGTGACGGGAGGCCCGTCGGAGGGTGCCGCGGAGTACCGTTGGGAGACAACCGAGGACATTCCGTATACCGGTACCGGCGCTGGTGTCGCCCTAGGTCATGACAGGTCCCTGCGGACCGGACGGGCGGCTTCTGATGCTGCCGATCCCCCTCCCTGTTCCCGCCACCCCCGGGCCGTGGTCCGTGCCCGGCGTCCCGCTGCTGCCACGTCTGGTGCTGGAGCCGACGATGTCGCGGGGCGGGGTCTTCGACGGCGCCTGGTGGCCGCGTTCGAACCGGGTGCTGGCCGAACTGCCGGACTTGGTCACCGCGCTCGGCGCCCACCTGGGGCGCATCATCCGGGTGGGCCTCGACACCTCGGCCTGGGACGGCGTGCCCCGGTCCGTCGTGGTGAACGGCCTCCTGATCAGGGTCAACTGGCTCACCAGCAGCCACGCGACCATCAGCGTCACCCGCGGCTTCCAGGACCACTTCCTCCTCCTGGTCGTGCCGCCCCGCACCGATCCGGAGACGGCTTCCACGGCCATGGCGGCGGCGTCGGCGACCGGCAACCGCACCCCGGCGGCCGAACTCCTGCTGGACTGGCCGGGGTTCGGGTGTCAGGTGACGTCGTCGGGGCTGGTGAAGGCGGGGCTGGTGTAGCCGGGGGCGGTGAAGTCGGGGGCCGGGGTGGGGACGGTGCCGGGGCTGGTGAAGTCGGGTGAGGTGTAGTCGGCGGTGGGGACGGGGCCCGGGCTGGAGAAGTCGGGTGAGGTGTACCCCGGGCTGGTGAAGTCGGGGGCGCCGGCGGGGACGGCGGGCAGGTGGGTGTGCAGGTAGGGGAGCAGGCCGTGGTCGCGCAGCGCGGTGCGCCATTCGCGGCGGGCGTCGGCGAGTTCGGCGGCGAGTTCGGGGTCGGTGCCGGCCGGGGCGGCGGCGCCGCCGTCGCGTATGGCGGTGAGGACGAGTCCGATGATGCCGATGGCCATCGCGGCGACTCCGGCGGCGAGGGCGACCCAGCCGGCGGTGACGAGGCTGCGGGCGAGGGTGAGGTCGGGGTTGGCGGCGCGCAGCAGGTAGCCGATGAGCAGCAGGACGAGGGCGGCGGTCCAGGCGAGGACCGGGGTGAGCACGGTGAGGACGGGGAAGAGCCCGGCGCCGCCGTTGGCGGAGCGCAGTTGGGTGAGCAGTCCGGGGGCGATGGGTTCGGCGCCCGGGGGCGGCGGGGGTGTGGTGCGCAGGGTCTCGCGCAGCCGGGTGTAGTGCGCGTACTCGGTGGCGGCCGCGGCGGCGATGGCGTCGGCGTCGCGCAGGGCGCGGATGCGCAGCTGGTCGGTGGTGAGCGCGCCGGGTGCGCGTAGGGCGGTGAGGACGGTGCGGTCGCGCAGGGCTTCGGCGAGGAGGCGCTCGTATTCCGGGCGGTCCTCGGCGAGCAGCGGCGGGGGGTTGGTCATGGGGACCCCGTTCATGCGGACCCCGGTTCGCTCCGCCCCAGGGGCCGCGGGGCCCTCAGGGGCGCCGAAACGGGCGCGGAGGCGGGCCGCCGGACGGGCGGCCGGGTGTGGTGTGCCTCATGGTAGGGGCGGGCGCGGCCGTGCTGACAGTCGGTTTCCGGAATTTCGCGCCCCGGCCCGCGCGCGTGCGGTGGCCCGGGCGCCGGGAACGCCCGTTCGACTGGCCCTGGCCCGCGGGCCTCAGTTGACGGGGAGTCGGGCGACGAGCAGGCGCCCTTCCATGGTGACACCGCCGTCCATGGCCACCGCGAGGTCGTCGGCGTAGACGTAGGGGCCGGGGATGTGCGGCGGCTGGCCGTCGTCGGCGTGCACCGCGCCGGTGAGGTACGGGATGGGGCTGTGCCCGTGCACGATGCGGGTGCCGCCGTAGGTGTCGAGGAGTTCGTGGACGGCCGTCGGGCCGGCGTCGCCGCGGAAGGCGAAGCGCTTGGTGAAGCGGCGGAAGCAGTCCCACCACTCGTCGACGCCCTCGTCGGCGAGCAGGCTGTGGACGGCGTCGTTGACGTCGGGGATGGACTCGCCGTACTCCAGGTACGCGGTGGTGTCGGAGTGCAGCAGCAGGTGGCCGTCCTCCAGCGCGATGGCGGGCAGCCGGGAGAGCCAGCTGATGTGGTGGCCCTCCAGGCGGTCCAGGTCGTGCTGCTGGCCGCCGTTGAGCCGCCAGGCGGCGAGGAAGGAGGCGGTGCCGGCGGTGGACTGGACGGGTTCGTCGCCGTACCGGGCGGCGCCGAGGAAGAGCAGTTCGTGATTGCCCATCAGGGCACGGCAGTAGCCGCCGGCGGCGGCGGCTTCGGCGGCGAGCTGCATCACGAGGTCGATGACGCCGATGCCGTCGGGGCCGCGGTCGGTGAAGTCGCCGAGGAACCAGATCCGGGAGCGGCCGGCGGACCAGTGGCCTTCGGCGTCGATCAGGCCCTGGTGGCGCAGCTCGGCGCGCAGTTCCTCCAGGTAGCCGTGCACGTCGCCGACGACGTAGAGCGGGCCGGGGGGCTCGCCGGGGCCGGGGGCGGGGTACGGGTAGCTGGGCGCGGAGGGGTCGGGCAGCGGCGGGCCGAGTTCGATGGTCGGCGGGTCGTCGCGGCCGGGGGCCTGGTGGCCGGGGGCCTGGTGGCCTGGGGACTGCTGGTCGGGCAGGGTCGGCTCGTAGCCGGGGTGGTCTTGGTGGGAACCGGGGTGGTCCTGGTGGAAGACCGGGGCGTTCTCCGGGGCGTGCACGGTGTGGTCCTGCCCGTCGGCGGGCCAGTGCTGCTCCAGGTAGCGGGCTCCGCCGTAGCCGCTGTAGGTCTCCGCTTCGTACGGCGTGCCGGGGTAGCCGGTGGCGGGCTCCGGTTCGTAGTAGGTGCCGTACGGCAGCACGTCGAGGTCCGGCTGGTGGCGGGGGCCTGAGTCGGGGTGTTCAGGCCCGGGGAAGCGGTCCTCGGGTGTCATTCGCCCATCATAGGAAGACCACTCTCCCGGCGTCGTCACCTGGTGGGTATCCAATCCTCCGGAGCGTCAGCCGGGCCGTCCCGCAAGGTCCGTTTTGTCCCGGCTCGGTATGGTCTAGACCTCGCCCGGGGGTCGGGGAGGGCTGACGGTGGTGCGCGGGCTCCGGCGCAGGGAGGACGCGCGGACGATCAGCTCGGTCGGCATCAGGGTGCCCGGTGGCGGGCCGGTGCCGGCGGTGCGGAAGCGCGGCGGGAAGAGCCGGGCGATGTCGACGCCCGTCCCGGAGTCGACGCCCTCGATGGCGTCGATGAGCAGGTTGACCACGGTGGTGCCGATCCGGCGGGGCTTGAGGGAGAGCGTGGTGATCGGCGGTTCGGTGGTGGCGTAGACGTCGCTCTCGCTGCAGCAGACCAGCAGCAGGTCGTCGGGGACCCGCAGGCCGTAGCGGCGGGCGGCGGCGAGCAGGTCGGTGCCGTTGGGGTCGAACAGGCCGTAGACGGCGTCGGGCCGGTCGGGGCGGGCGAGCAGCCGGTCGGCGGCGACGGCGCCGGCGGCC
Source organism: Kitasatospora sp. NPDC058243 (assembly GCF_042882025.1). Taxonomy (NCBI): domain Bacteria; kingdom Bacillati; phylum Actinomycetota; class Actinomycetes; order Kitasatosporales; family Streptomycetaceae; genus Kitasatospora; species Kitasatospora sp. NPDC058243. Next base: position 58,862 of record NZ_JBHVWW010000013.1, on the reverse strand, counting down.
GGGTCGTGCGCGGGGTAGGCCTCGTAGACCGGCTCCTGGCCGACCTTGGCGCACCAGCCGAGGTAGGCCTCGGTGGAGAGCCGGGTGTAGGTGTCGGTGCTGGTGCCGGTGAGCAGGCCGATGCGGCGGGCGCCGGCCTCGGAGAGGTGGTCGAGGATGCCGAGCACGGCGGCCTCGTGGTCGTTGTCGACCCAGGCGGTGACCGGGCAGTTGCCGGGCTTGCCGTCGCTGACGACCGGGACGCCGGACCGGTACAGCTCGCTGACCAGGGGGTCCTGGTCGGGCGGGTCGATCACCACGGTGCCGTCCAGGGCGATGTTGCCCCAGACGTCGTGGCGGGAGGAGGCGGGCAGCACCACCAGCGCGTAGCCGCGGCCGAGGGCGGCGCTGGTGGCGGCCCGGGCCATCTCGGCGAAGTACGCGAACTCCGTGAAGGTGAACGGTTCTTCGCCGTAGGTCGTGACGGTCAGCCCGATCAGGCCGGACCGTCCGGTGCGCAGGGTGCGGGCGGCCGCGGAGGGCCGGTAGCCGAGGCGTTCGGCGACCTCGCGCACCCGGCTGCGGGTCTCGTCGGGCAGGCGGCCCTTTCCGTTCAGCGCGTCGGAGACGGTGGTGATCGACACTCCGGCGGCTGCTGCCACATCCCGGATGCCGGCCCGCTCCAGACGCCGTGAGGTGGTGGGACGCCGACCGCTCTGGTTGGCTGCTGCTGTCATGGCGGACCGATCGTATGGCTCCTGACAAGGGTCTGTGACCGGCGCATCGGGAGCCCTTGGAGATACGTTTCTCCAAGAGTGAGCCGGGGTGCGCTCCTTCGATACCCGCACGAAACCAGCCGTCTTACCTCTGACATGTGCCAAAGGAACCCGGCAGAATGGCTGATCTGCGCCTGTCACCCGACCGGGCATCTCACCCCTACGGGTGAGCGCGGTCGGTATCGTTCAAGGCACCCGACCGGGGTGCCCCGGACGCGTTCCGAGATCCCGGGCACGGTGGCGATCCCACAGGTGGCGGGGGCGACCGCACCGGAGAACACGCGCCGAACACGCGCCGAACGCGTGCCGAACGCGCGCGGACAGCATCGAGAAGGAGTAGGACCGTGACGAGTACGTCAGCGCAGGGCCCGCGGCTGCGGCCGACCCTGGACGGCATCCCCACCTACAAGCCCGGCAAGCCGGCCGGCGCCGACGCGTACAAGCTGTCCTCCAACGAGAACCCGTACGACCCGCTGCCCGGCGTGCTGGAGGCGGCGGTCGCGGCGGCCGGCTCGCTCAACCGCTACCCCGACATGGCCGTCGGCGAGCTCAGCGAGGTGCTGGCCGAGCGCTTCGGCGTGCCCGTCGAGCACATCGCCACCGGCACCGGCTCGGTCGGCGTCGCCCAGTCGCTGATCCTCGCCACGGCGGGCCCCGGCGACGAGGTGGTCTTCGCCTGGCGCTCCTTCGAGGCGTACCCGATCATCACCCAGGTCGCCGGCGCGACCCCCGTCCCGGTGCCGATCACCGAGGCCGGCGACCACGACCTGGACGCGATGCTCGCCGCGATCACCCCGAAGACCCGGCTGGTGTTCGTCTGCAACCCCAACAACCCCACCGGCAACGTGATCCACCGCGCCGAGCTGGAGCGCTTCCTGGACGCCGTCCCGTCCGACGTCCTGGTGGTCGTCGACGAGGCGTACATCGAGTTCATCCGCGACCCCGAGGTGCCCAACGGCATCGACCTCTACCGGGACCGCCCCAACGTCTGCGTGCTGCGCACCTTCTCCAAGGCGTACGGCCTCGCGGGCATGCGGGTCGGCTTCGCGATCGCGCACGAGCCGGTGGCCAACGCGCTGCGCAAGACCGCCGTCCCGTTCGGCGTCAGCCAGCTCGCCCAGAACGCCGCCGTCGCCTCGGTGCGCGCCGAGCAGGCGCTGCTGGAGCGGGTGGACGCGCTGGTCGAGGAGCGCACCCGGGTGGTGGCCGCGCTGCGCGCCCAGGGCTGGGAGATCCCGGACTCGCAGGCCAACTTCGTCTGGCTGGGCCTCGGCGAGCGCTCGCAGGAGTTCGCCGTCGCGTGCGCCGAGGCCGGGGTGATCGTCCGGCCGTTCCCGGAGGGCGTCCGGATCTCGATCGGCGAGACCGAGGGCAACTCGATCTTCCTCTCGGTGGCCGAGGCGTTCCGCAAGACGCTCTGATCCCTCTCTTCTCCGTAGGGGCGCGCCGTTCGCGGTGCGCCCCTACGGCGTTCCCGGGGGCCTGGGGCCGGTCGGCGGTGGGACCCGGGGCGCTGCCGGATGGCTGGAGATCACCGGAACTCGCTGGGAGCCCGCTGGGAGTTCGGCCAACGACGGCCCACGGCACGGCCAAGGCGCCCGCGCGAACCGGGCGGTGTGACCGGAATGCCCGGATCCGCACGGTCAGTCTTCTCCCAGCCCGCGCCCAGGGCTCCGCAAGAGCGCCCAGGAAAGCTGTCCGGCATGAAGGTGCTCCCGCGACGGCGAGGCGTCGTCCTCGTCAACTCCGCGCTCGGCGTGGCGCTCCTGGGCGGTGCCGCCCTGGTGTACGCCACAGTGAACAGCGGCACCAGTGCCGCCGCCGGCAAGACCCAGATCCGTACGGCGACCGTGGCCAAGGGAACGGTCCTGGCCACCGTGTCCGGAACCGGCACCCTGGTCTCACCGACCGACGCGGCCCAGGACTTCGCGACCGGCGGCCGGCTCACCTCGGTCAAGGTCGCGGTGGGGGACGCCGTCAAGAAGGGCCAGCTGCTCGCCACCGTCGACACCACGGCCGCCCAGCAGCAGGTGGACGCCGCCCAGGCGTCCCTCACCACGGCCAACGCCAACCTCACCAAGGCGCAGGCCGGTGTCACCACCACGACCACCCAGCCGCTGCCGGGTGCGACCTCCGGCGCCGGCGGCAACGGCGGCGGTGGTGGGGAACGCGGAGCGGGCGCGAACAGCACGCCCGCTCCGCAGACCACCACCATCACCACCACCAAGGTCGACGACGCGGTCGTCGCCCAGGCCCAGCAGCAGGTCGCCACCGCGCAGACCACCCTCGCCAACGCCCAGGCGGCGCTGACCGGCACCACCCTGACCGCCTCGGTGGACGGGACGGTCGCGTCCGTCTCGGCGAAGGTCGGCGACACCGTGGGCGCGAGCTCCGGTGGCTCGTCCGGCTCCTCCGGTTCCGCCGGTTCCGCCGGGTCGGCCGGGTCGACCGGCAAGTCGTCCACCGGCGGCACCGCTTCGGGCGGCGCGCCGAGCGGCTTCATCGTGCTGACCAACCCGACCGGGATGCAGGTCACCGCCAACTTCTCCGAGCTGGACTCGCTCAAGCTCAAGAAGGGCGAGGCGGCCACCGTCACCCTGAACGCGCAGTCCGACACCAAGCTCAACGCCAGTGTCCTGTCCGTCAGTTCGCTGCCCAGCAGCGGCGGCGGCAGCGCCGGCTCGACGGCCGTCCAGTACGCCGCCACGCTCCAGCTCAGCGGCGACACCAGCGCGCTGCGCACCGGCCTCAGCGCCACCGTCCAGGTGATCACCGGCGAGGCGGACAGCGCGCTGTCGCTGCCCACCTCCGCGCTCTCCGGCACCGGCACCAGCCGCACCGCGACCGTGGTGCACCCGGACGGCTCCAGCGAGCGGGTCAGCGTCGGGGTCGGCGTCGAGGGCGACAGCACGGTGCAGGTGGTCTCCGGGCTGAAGGAGGGCGACAAGGTCGAACTCCCCACCACCAGCGGCGGCAACGGCTTCCCGAACGCCTCCTTCCCGGGGGTCGGCGGCGGCCAGGGCCGTGGCGGTCAGGGCGGCGCTGCCGGCCTGGCGGGCGTCGGCGGTGGCGGCAACGGCGGCGGCGGGGCCGGCCGGGGCGGTAAGGGCTGAGCATGCGTCACGTCATCGACAAGCGCGTCCCGGCGGCGCCCCCGCCCGTCATCCAGCTGCGCCGGATCACCAAGGCGTACGGGCACGGCGACGCCGTCGTGCACGCGCTGCACGGCCCGGAGGACCCGGACACCGGCGGCCCGCTCGGCGTCAGCCTGAACATCCACCAGGGCGACTTCGTCGCGGTGATGGGCAGCTCCGGCTCCGGCAAGTCCACCATGATGAACATCCTCGGCTGCCTGGACGTCCCGACCGCCGGCCGCTACCTGCTGGACGGCATCGACGTCGGCCACCTCGACGAGGGGCAGCTCGCGCTGGTCCGCAACCGCAAGATCGGCTTCGTCTTCCAGTCCTTCAACCTGATCCCGCGCACCACCGCGCTCGCCCAGGTCGAGCTGCCGCTCGCCTACGCGGGCGTCCGGGCCTCGGAGCGGCGCCGCCGGGCCCTGGCCGCGCTCTCCCTGGTCGGCCTCGCCGAGCGCGCCGGGCACCGGCCCAACCAGCTCTCCGGCGGCCAGCAGCAGCGCGTCGCGGTCGCCCGGGCACTGGTCACCGCACCGGCGATGCTGCTCGCCGACGAGCCCACCGGCAACCTGGACAGCCGCTCCACCGAGGAGGTCCTCGACCTCGTCGACGCGCTCAACGCCACCGGCCGCACCGTCGTCCTGATCACCCACGAGGACGAAGTCGCGCGGCACGCCAAGCGGGTGCTCCGGCTGGTCGACGGCCGGATCGTCAGCGACGTCCGGCAGGCCCCGGTGGACGGGCCGCCGCCGCTGCTGCGCGAGCTGGGGGTGTCGGCGTGATCCTCTGGCAGATGCTCCGCTTCGCGGTCGGCGGCCTGGCCGCCAACAAGGTGCGTTCGGCGCTCACCATGCTCGGGGTGCTGATCGGCGTCGCCTCGGTGATCCTGCTGCTGGCCGTCGGCAACGGATCGTCGGTCGCGGTGAAGGAGTCGATCACCTCGCTCGGCACCAACTCGCTCACGGTCAGCTCCGGTTCGGCCAGCGGCGGCTCCCGTGCCACCTCCTCGGTGAAGAAGCTGACGGTCGCCGACGCCAAGGCGCTGGCCGCCGACACCGACTCGACCGCGATCAAGTCGGTCGCCCCGGTGGTCACCACCAGCGGGACGGCGCTGTACGGGGACATCTCGTACAGCCCCGGCTCGATCGTCGGCACCTACCCGGCGTACTTCGAGACCGCCAACCAGAAGGTCGCGCACGGCGAGTACTTCACCGACGACGACGTGCTCGGCTCGCGCAAGGTCGCGGTGCTCGGCGCCACGACGGCCAAGCAGCTGTTCGACACCGTGGACCCGGTCGGCAAGAAGATCGTCCTCGGCGGCACCCCGTTCACCGTGGTCGGCGTGCTCCAGGCCAAGGGCGGCAGCGGCTTCACCGACCCGGACGACGTGGTGATCGCCCCGCTGCCGACCGTGCAGAACGCCTTCACCGGCTTCGGATCGGTCAACCAGATCCTGGTGCAGGCCGGTTCGGCCGACAGCACGACCGCGGCCCAGGCCGAGATCACCCGGGTGCTGCTCGGCACCCACGCCATCGCCGACCCGACCAAGGCCGACTTCCGGATCACCAGCCAGTCCTCGCTGCTCACGGCGAGGGAGAGCACCACGAAGACCTTCACCGTGCTGCTCGGCGCGGTGGCGGCGATCTCGCTGCTCGTCGGCGGGATCGGGATCACCAACATCATGCTGGTGACGGTCACCGAGCGGACCAGGGAGATCGGCATCCGCAAGGCGCTCGGCGCCCCGCGCGCGGTGATCCTCGGGCAGTTCCTGACCGAGTCGACCCTGCTCTCGGTGCTCGGCGCCGGGCTCGGGGTGGCCGCCGGGATCGCCGGCTCGCACTTCAGCATCGTCGGCATCAAACCGGTGGTGATCCCCGAATCCGTGATCGGCGCGTTCGGCATCGCCGTCGCCATCGGGCTGTTCTTCGGCAGCTACCCCGCCAACCGGGCCGCCTCGCTGCGGCCGATCGACGCCCTCCGGCACGAGTAGGACTCCCATGAGCAACGAGATCGCCACGGTCAGCAGCAGCACGCCGGCCGAGCAGGTCGCCCTGCTCGCCACCCCGCCGGACGCCCGCGACGTCACCGCCGAACTCGCCGCCCCGCCGCGGCGCAAGCTGCCCTGGCTCAGCCTGGTGCTGGCGGGGGGCGTCATCGCCAGCGGGGCCTTCGCGGGCGGGGTCTGGTACCAGCAGAACCACGGGACGAACGGCGGCGCCTCGCACGCGACGGCTTCCGCCGCCGGGCAGCAGCGGGCGGCCGGGGCGGGTGGTGGTGGCGGAGGCGGGTACGGGCAGAGCGGGTCCCGCCGGGGTGGGCAGGGTGGTGCCCAGGGTTCCGGCCAGGGCGCTGGTCAGGGCGCTGGGCAGGGCGGCCAGGGCGGGTTCACCCGGGGCACGGTCAAGGCCGTCGACGGCACCACCGTCTACCTGACCGACGCCAACGGCAACACCGTCAAGGTCACCACCGGCGACGCGACGAAGGTCCAGCTCAACAAGGAGGGCAAGGTCACCGACCTCCAGCCCGGCCAGAGCGTGACCGTCGTCGGCGCCCCCGACGCCAACGGCGGCTACGCGGCCAGCCAGCTCGTCGAGGGCGCGGCGGGCGGCGCGGGCGGCGCGGGCGGTTTCGGCGGTGGAGGTGCTCCCAAGAACCCGTCCGGGGGCTGACCCCGTAGCTCCCGGACGCCGCGAGGCCCTCGCCCATCCCTGGGACGAGGGCCTTCGCGTGTGCTCAGCGCCAGTCGTTGCGGTCGTCGTCGGGGTGCGGCGTCCTGAGGGTCGCGATGATGCTGAGAGCCGCGGTGAAACCCATCACCCCCACGCCTCGTCCCGTTCCACGTCGCGGAGGAGGTGGAGGAGGTTGAGCAGAGTGCTCACGGGGGCGTTGCCGAAGTCGACGAGGATGCGGCCGTCGAGGGTGGTTTCGTGGGGGAATGCCGAGCCCCAGAGGAGACCGTAGGAGCGTCCGCGCTGGTGCACCTCGCCGAGCAGGGCGACGATCTGGGGCTGGGTGTAGTCGCGCATCCGGGGGTCGTCCGGCGCGACGGGTTCGCGGGCGGCGCTCACGCGGCGAAGTCCAGCTCGTACCAGACGGTTTTGCCGCGCTCCTGGGAGTCCACGCCCCAGCGGTGCGTGAGCCCTTCGATGAGCTGGAGCCCCCGGCCGGTCGTGGCCAGGGCGGGGAGCTGGCGTCGTTCGGGGAAGACGTCGCTCTCGTCCGAGACGGAGACCCGGAGGGTGCCGTCGAGGAGCGAGAGGAGGACGACGGGGGAGGCGGTCTTGCCGTGCCGCCAGGCGTTGACGACCAGTTCGGCCAGGGCGAGTTCGGCGAAGAAGATGGTCTCGGCGTCCCACCCGGAGCGGGTCAGGGCGTCCCGCAGGGACTGCCGGGCGAGCGCGAGCGAGGGGGTGTTGAGGGTGCACACGGGAACCTCCGCGAGGCTGCTGGTGTGGGGAGGGGGGATGCCTTCAGCGCGCGGGCAGCAGGCGCCTACTGCCCGACGAGCAGGCATTGCTGACGATCCATCGGATCGATCTGAGGTTGACGATAGCGCACCGGAACTTAAATTTAGGTAGTTGCGAGGAAGATCCCTCTCCCGGGGGACGGATGGTCCTTGCCGCAGCCGACGCGGCACACTGATCCCACAGGATGTTGAGAGGACGCCATGCCAGGTCGCCACAACCCAACCCTTCGTCAGCGTCGCCTGGGCGCTGAACTGCGAAAGATGAGAGAGCAAGCAGGCCTCGGAGGCAGCCAACTTGCTCGCGTGCTCGGAGTGAGCCCTGCCCAGGTGACGCAGATGGAGAGCGGGAAGACCAGCGTCAGCGTGGACCGGCTCCGGACAGTCGCCGATGCCTGCGAGTGCTACAACCAGCCGCTCATCGACGCCCTCAACGGCATCATCACAGTGCGAGACAAGGGTTGGTGGGAGCAGTACCGCAACCACATCCCCGACGTCTTCCTCGAATCCGCCGAGCACGAGGACTTCGCGGCAACGAAGATCAGGGTTTGCGCGTCGACGTTCCTTCCGGGGCTTCTGCAGACAGACGACTACACACGAGGAATCTTCAGTCGACGGATCCCTCGACTTCCTGCCGACGAACTCGATCTGCATGCCGCGTTCCGATCGGAGCGCAGAACGAGGGTCCTTCAGAGCCCTCGGAAGAAGCTCGAAGCCTATCTACATGAGTCCAGTTTGCTCACGCGCTTCGGTGGCACCGACGTGCTGCGAGGGCAGCTTCACAGCCTGATCGATGACTCCCTCAGGGATGACATAAGCATCCGCGTCATTCCCTTCACCGCCCACACCTATCCCGGACCGGCCGAGAGCCTCATCTACACCTCCGGGGAGGTGCCCGAGCTTGATACGGCCGAGGTGGAGTCATCGCAGGGCCCGATTTTCTTCGATGCCCCGAGTGAGCTTGAGTCCTATCGTGAAGTCTTCAACCGCATCGAGAAGGCTGCCCTCAGCGGCGAGGATTCGCGAGATCTAATCCATCGCACGGGCAAGAACCTGAAAGGCTGAGATGTCTCAAGACCAATGGCAGAAGTCGTCCTTCAGTAGCTCCAGCGAAAACTGTGTCGAGGTCCGTGCGGTCGCCGGGCTGATCGAACTCCGGGAGTCCGACGAGGGCGAGGTCATCGTCCGCACCACCGCCCTCAAGTTCGCTTCGTTCCTCCAGGGGGCGAAGGCGGGCGAGTTCGACCACCTCACCGCCGACGTCTGAGCGAAACGATCCGGCGGCCCCTTGCTGCTCGCAAGGGGCCGCCGGTGTAACTGCTGTCAGTGCTGCTGGTCGGGCTGGTTGGTGGCCGGGGCGCCCGTGCCGGTGCCGGTGTTGTTCGGGTCGGTCTTGGGGGCCGGGTCGGGGATGTCGGCCATCGGCAGGGACTGCTTGGGCGTGCCGTGCAGGGCCTGGTTCATGGCGTCGCGCCAGATCGGGCCGGGGCCGTCCGCGCCGAACACCTCGGTGCGGTACTTCCCGTTGATGGTGAGGTTGCGCATCTCGACACCGCCGTTGGGGCCGCCGAGCCAGACGGCGGTGGCGAGCTGCGGGGTGTAGCCGTTGAACCAGGCGGCCCGCTTGCGGTCCGAGGTGCCGGTCTTGCCGGCGATCTGGCGGTTGTCGTCGAGGTTGAGCGCCGCGCCGGTGCCCTTGTTCTCGGTCACGCCGTTCAGGACGGTGTTCATCGCCCGCGCCGTGTCATCGGAGAACGCCTTCTCGCACTGGCCGGCCGGGACGGGGACGTCCTTGCCGTCCACGGTGGTGATCTTGTTGATGGCGATCGGGGCGCAGTGCTTGCCCTGGGCGGCGAAGGTCGCGTAGATGTTGGCCATGGTCAGCGGGCTCATCTCCTCCACTCCCAGGGCCATCGCGGGGACCTCCTCCAGCGGCTTGCCGCTGGCCTTGCTGGTGACGCCCAGCTTGTTGGCCATCTGCTTGACCGCGCAGAGGCCGATCTCCTGCTCCATCTGCACGAAGTAGGTGTTGACCGAGAGCGCCATCGCCTGCTTCAGCTGGTAGGGGCCCTTCTCGTTCTCGGACTCGTTGGGCACCACGGTCTTGGGCCGGCCCTGGTTCTTCCAGGTGCCCTCGCAGGTCTTCATCGTCGGGTACTCGAGCTTGTTCGGGGCCGAGTACTCCTGGGTCGCCGGCAGGCCCGCCTCCAGGGCCGCGGCCGCGACGACCGGCTTGAACGTGGAGCCGGGCTGGAAGCCGTTGCCGCCGCCCATCGCCGCGTCCACGTTGAGGTTGACGACGGTCTGGTTCTTGTTGGTGTCCAGGCCGTACGGGCGGGTCTGCGCCATGGCGAGGATCTTGCCGGTGCCGGGCTCGACCATGGTGGCGGCGGCCGAGACGCTGTCCGTGACCTTCACGTTGGCGGTCACCGCGTTCTGGGCGGCGGCCTGCTTGTCCGGGTCCAGCGTGGTGTAGATGTTCAGGCCGCCGGTGTCCCAGAACTTCTTGCGGTCGGCGGCGTTCTGGCCGAACGCCGGGTCCTGCTTGACCACGTGCCGGACGTAGTCGCAGAAGAAGCCCATGCCGCCCTGGGCGGTGGCGGTGATGCAACCGTTCTGAGGGTCCTTGAAGTTGAGACCCAGCGGGGCGGCCTTGGCCTCCTTGGCCTGGTCCGCGGTGATGTGCTTGTTCTCCAGCATCTTGTCGATGACCGTGTCCCGGCGCTTCTGCGCGGCCACCGGGTGCAGCTTCGGGTCGTACTGGGAGGGGTTCTGCACCAGCCCGGCCAGCATGGCGGCCTCGGCGATGGTCAGGTCCTTGTTGCTCTTGCTGAAGTAGCGCTGGGAGGCGGCCTCCACGCCGTAGGCGCCGTTCCCGTAGTACGTGATGTTGAGGTAGTTGGTGAGGATCTGGTCCTTAGACAGGTCCTCCTCCAGCTTGATCGCGACCTTGAGCTCCTGGATCTTGCGACCCAGGGTCTTGCGCTGCGCCTCCAGCACCGCGGCCTGATCCTCGCCCGCCTTCTCGACGTTGACGTTCTTCACGTACTGCTGGGTCAGCGTCGAGGCACCCTGCGAGGCGGTGCCGCTCTCGGCGTTCTTGCCGATCGCCCGGAGCACGCCCTTCAGGTCGACGGCGCCGTGCTCGTAGAAGCGGGCGTCCTCGATGTCGACCTGGGCCTGCCGCATGAACGGCGACATCTGCTCAGGGGCGAGGACGGTACGGTCGCGCTCGTACACCTTGGCGATCAGGCCGCCCTTGGCATCGAAGATCTGCGTCGCCTGGGTGAGCGGCGGAGTCTTGAAGTCGCTGGGGATGTCTTCGAAGCCCTCCGCCGTGCCCTTGGCAGTCAGCCCGAAACCGCCGGCGGCAGGCAGGGCGAGGCCCGCCAGCAGCACACCGGACACCACGCTCGCCGCCAGGAAGATCCCACCGAAGCGGGCCAGCCGAAGCGGCGCCTTGCGGGGCGGGGGGAGAGCCGCGCTGTCGGAGGAATTCCATATCGGAGGGAGATTCGATTCCATCCAGGAATGCTAGCCCGCACACCTCGCTGGTCGAACGATTTTTCGCATGCGGCTGTCACGGCTGTGCAACAGATACCGTAATTCGACTTCAAAACATCAAGTCGCATACGCACCAAATAAGCGCAATAAGAAATTTAGGCCACCCGCAACCAATTCAGCTCCCCCTCGGTGGCACGACCACGGACCACACCTGCCCGCCTACCGCGCCCTCCCCCTCTCGCAGCCCCGACACCACTTAGATGCCGCGAGCGGCCCAAAAGGTTGCCTACGCCCGGGAGCCTCGACGCCGACTTGCGCGACCTGCCCCCGCCCGGCCCCACCGGCAGTGCCCCGACGCGCCCCGCGCCCAGTCGCTGACGGTACGTCACGGCACTGCCCGAGTCCCCTCAGCACAGGAAGTCGGCCAAACCGACTTCCTGCGCCGAAGCCGCCGCCCCCTCGTGCCGAGTTGGTCGTGACTGACCCTCGCGACGTTGAGGTCTATGTCCGAAAGTTCGACGGGTTCGTGGGCGCGGCCTTGTTCGGTGACGAGATGCGCAGCCTGATCGAAAGCATCAGGGACGAGTTCTTGAGGGAACAGGAAATCGTCTTCTAGCGCGCCTCACTGCCCTATATATGTTGGTGCTCGCCCGCCACGGGTCAGGCGGCGGCCCAGCGTACGAGTCATGCCTCGGATTCATCTGACAAATGCCGGAGTTGGTGGCGTGGCCCAGGTGCAGGACCACCCCGAGGGCTCGTCGACCGTCGCCGTCAGCGGCCCCCGGGACCTGTGGCAGGCCATCGAGACCGCGCACCGAACCTGGCTCGACCGCAACCGGCCCCGTCGGGAGTGGTTCACCGTCGAGACGGGGCCTGAGGGCAGTCCGTGGGCTACACGGGCCCGGACGGATCTTCGATCCAGTGGAAGCTCTGAGGAGGGTCACTTCGTCTTCATCAGGGCGATGTCGGAGACCGGGCCGAGGTGGGTGAGTTTGTCGGGGTTGGACACCGAGTGGACGGCCCGGATGGCGCCGTCGGCGATGTCGAGTTCCAGCACGCCGGCGATGCGGCCCTCGGTGTCATAAAAGGCGGCGCCGGGGCGGCCGTTGACGGTGGCGGGTGTCAGTGTGACGCCGAGTCTGCGGTTGCGGCGGAGGCCGCCTATGAGGAGTTGGGCGACGCGGCGTAGGCCGGTGAGGGTCTTGCCGAGGGCGCGGGCCTTGCCGCCGCCGTCGCCGTGGAAGGCGATGTCGGGGGAGAGGATTTGGAGCAGGGCGTCCAGGTCGCCGCCTTCGGTGGCGTCGAAGAACCTGCGGGCGAGTTCGTCGGCCTCGGCCTTGCGCGCCCGGGTGTCGACGGTCTGGGCCGAGGGGGTGAGGCGCTTGCGGGCGCGGGTGAGGATCTGGCGGCAGTTGGCCTCGGACTTGCCGACGGCGTCGGCGATTTCCGGGTAGCCGTACCCGAAGGCCTCGCGGAGCATGAACACCGCCCGCTCGGTGGGGGAGAGGGCTTCGAGTAGGACGAGGAACGCCATCGACAACGCGTCGGCCAGCTCGGTGTGTTCGGCGGGCCCGGGTGGTCGGCGGTCACCACGACGGGTTCGGGCAGCCACTCGCCCATGTACGTCTCCCGGCGGACCCTCGCCGACGTCAGGTGGTTGATGCCCAGTCTGGTCACCGACGTGGTCAGGTACGCCTTGGGGTTGGTGATCGTGGTCCCGGCCCGGTCGGCCCGGGTCAGGCCGAGGAGGGCGTCCTGGACGATGTCCTCGGCGTCGCCGACGGAGCCCGTCATCCCGTAGGCGATGGAGAACAGCAGCGGTCGGTAGCCGGCCGCATCCGTCGCAACTGCCGATTCCGCCATGGAGCTCCTCCCCCGGTTGGCCGAGCAGGGTATCCGCAGGCTACCCAACGGCGCGGCGAAGATGGTGATGCAGGTCACATCCATGCCTGTCACGACTCGCCGGGGTGCCCTGTCTCAGAGGGCACCAGCGGACGACGACAAGGGAGCACACGATGGAAGCCCGCCTGAACCCCTTCGCCAGCCAGACCATGTCCAAGGTCCTCAAGCACCTCATCGCGGCCAACAAGGCGATCGTGGACTCGGCTCTGCCGTTCGCGACGCAGGAGATGGTGAAGCTGCGTGCCAGCCAGATCAACGGCTGCGGCTACTGCGTCGACATGCACTTCAAGGACGCCGTGCACGGCGGGGAGGAGGCGACCCGCCTCAACCTGGTCGCGGCCTGGCGGGAGGCGACGGTGTTCACGGACGCCGAGCGTGCCGCCCTGGAGCTGGCGGAGCAGGGCACCCGCCTGGCCGACGCGGCGGGCGGGGTCACGGACGAGGCCTGGGCGAACGCCGCGAAGTACTACGACGAGGAGCAGCTCGCGGCCCTGGTGGCCCTCATCGCGATCATCAACGCCTTCAACCGCGGCAACGTGATCACCCGGATGCCCGCCGGCGGGTACCGGCCCGGTCAGCACGCCTGACCGGAGCCCCTTCCGCGGCCGGGGAGTGGTCTCCCCGGCCGCAGGCGTCGGGCTCTCGGCCGTCGGCGCTTGCGGGGCGTTACCGTCCGTGCGCATACCACCCAGCCTGTGCTGGGGGCCTTGTGCTTAAAAAACCGACCGATAAGGTGTTAATCCAACATTCATCGATGCCGCATAGCCTCCGGGGGCTAGCCTCATGCTGAACGCCATCGTCCGACCAGGAGGCGAAAGCCCCGTGCAAGGCACAGTCACCACACCAGGCGGGTCCGCGGTGGCCGGCGGCCCTGGCGAGGCCTTCCTCCTCGTCGTCGACGACGAACCCAACATCCGCGAACTGCTCGCCGCCTCGCTGCGCTTCTCCGGTTTCCGGGTCGCCTCCGCCGCCAGCGGCACCGAGGCCCTCGACCTGATAGCCGTCGAACGCCCCGACCTCGTCGTCCTCGACGTGATGCTCCCGGACCTCGACGGCTTCACCGTCGTCGAGAAGCTGCGCGAGCGGACCAACCGCGGCCAGATCGCCGGGCCCGTGCACGGCCACCCCGGCGACCACCTCCCGGTGCTCTTCCTCACCGCCAAGGACGGCGTCGGCGACAAGGTCCAGGGCCTCGCCGCGGGCGCCGACGACTACGTCACCAAGCCGTTCAGCCTGGAGGAGCTGATCGCCCGGATCCGCGCCATCCTGCGCCGCTCCGGCGGGCCCGCCGAGGACGGCCGGCTCATCGTCGCCGACCTCAGCCTCGACCCGGTCGCCCACGAGGTCACCCGGGCCGGCACCCCCGTCGCGCTCTCCCCGACCGAGTTCAAGCTGCTGCACTACCTGATGGCCAACGTCGGCCGGGTGGTCTCCAAGGCGCAGATCCTCGACCACGTCTGGGCCTACGACTTCGGCGGCGACCTCTCCATCGTCGAGTCGTACATCTCCTACCTGCGCCGCAAGCTCGACTCCGGCCCGGCCCACGGCCCCAAGCTGATCCACACCGTGCGCGGCATCGGCTACGCGCTGCGCCGCCCCCCGCAGGGCTGACCGGTCCGCTCCGTGTCCGCCCGGCTCTCCACCCGGCTGTCGGTGTTCCGGCGGCCGCTCTCCCGGCTGCCCCTGCCCCGGCGGCCGCTCTCCCGGCTGTCGAGGCTGTCCGGGCTGTCCCGGTTGTCAAGGCTGTCCCTGCGCGCCCGGCTGCTGGTGCTCGCGCTGGTGCTGGTCACCACCGGCCTGGCGGTCAGCGACGCCGTCGTCCTCGGCACCGTCCGGGTGCAGCTGGTCGACCAACTCGACGAGCAGCTCCAGCGGTACGGGCTGCCGCTGTCCCACAAGGGCCCGGTCCGGGTCGGCACCCCGGAGGCCGGGCGCCCCGCCGTCACCGGCAAGCGCAGCACCCTGCCCAGCCAGTACCTGGTCCAGTACCTCTCCTCGGACGGCAAGGTGCAGGCCGTCATGCGCCAGCCCGTCTCCGACAGCGACCCGGCGCCCCAACTGGCCGGCCTCGACCCGACCCGCACCGAACCCGACGTCCCCTTCGACCTGCCCGACCAGCGCGGCCACTACAACTGGCGGGTGCTCGTGCTGCCGATCCAGACCCCCCGGGCCCCGGCCGCCGCCAGCCCCAGCGACTACGCCTCGCCCGCCGTCACCGCGACCTACGTCATGGTGGCCGTCTCCCGCGCGGACATCGACGCCACCGTCGGCAAGCTGCGCAGCTCCTTCCTCGCGATCGGCGGCGCCGTCCTGGTGCTGATCGCCGCACTCGGCTTCTTCGCCGTCCGGGCCGGGCTGCGGCCACTGCGCCGGATCGAGGCCGGCGCCGCCCGGATCGCCGACGGCGAACTCTCCCACCGGATGCCGGAACTCTCCCCCGGCACCGAGGTCGGGCGGCTCTCCATCGCGCTCAACGGCATGCTCACCCAGATCGAGGCCGCCTTCGCCGCCCGCGCCGAATCCGAGGCCCGGATGCGGCGGTTCGTCGCCGACGCCTCGCACGAACTGCGTACCCCGCTCGCCGGGATCCGCGGCTTCACCGAGCTCTACCGGATGGGCGCGCTGCCCACCGACGGGGACGTCAAGCGGACCATGACCCGGATCGAGAGCGAGGCCGTCCGGATGGGCGCCCTGGTCGAGGACCTGCTGGTGCTCGCCCGGCTCGACGAGGAACGCCCGCTCGACCTCGCCCCGATGGACCTGCGCACCCTCGCCGCGGATGCGCTGCACGACCTCACCGCCCTCGACCCGACCCGGCCCGTCTCCCTCACCGGCCCGTCCGGCACCGGCGCCCCCGGCGCGGCCCCCGTCCTCGGCGACGAGGCCCGGCTGCGCCAGGTGGTCACCAACCTGGTCGGCAACGCGGTCAAGCACACCCCG
The DNA here is from genome assembly GCF_042882025.1 of Kitasatospora sp. NPDC058243. Taxonomy (NCBI): domain Bacteria; kingdom Bacillati; phylum Actinomycetota; class Actinomycetes; order Kitasatosporales; family Streptomycetaceae; genus Kitasatospora; species Kitasatospora sp. NPDC058243. The sequence goes on along the minus strand of NZ_JBHVWW010000013.1, from coordinate 43,161 downwards.
CCCGGCACCCCGGTGCGGATCGGGGTCGGCGGCGCGGGCGGCGTCTGCCTGCTGGAGGTCGCCGACGCCGGGCCGGGGCTCACCGACGGCCAGGCCCAGCGGGTCTTCGACCGCTTCTACCGGGTCGACGCCTCCCGCAGCCGGCACGGCGGCGGCGGCGCCGGACTCGGCCTCGCCATCGCCACCGCGCTCACCCACGCGCACGGCGGCACCCTCACCCTGGACACCGCTCCCGGCGCCGGCGCCACGTTCCGGGTCGAACTGCCCACCAACGGTGACCGGACTTCCTGACGGCATTGTCGACACGTCAATTCCCTTGCTGACCAGGCAATGGAAGGCCGTTTTCGTTGCCGGAATACGGCATGGAGCGTAAAGAATCCGTGTGCCTATGATCAATGCTGTCGGGGCGTCAATAACGGCCCGGCACACGGCTTTTGCTTTCTTTCCGACCCGAAAGGGGTCATTGTGAAACTCCGCCGTACGCTGGTCTCGGCCGCCCTCGTCGCTGCCGTGATCTCGCCCGCAGCCATGCTCTCCGCAGCACCCGCCTTCGCGGAGTCGGCTTCGACGGCGCAGACCCGGAACGACACCGGCTCGATCGCGGAGCTGGAGAAGGCCGCCGCCGGCGCGGCCAAGGCCCACCAGGCCGCCGTCGCCGCCGAGGCCGCCGGGCAGGCCGAGACCACGGCCTTCATGAACAACCCGCAGCCCTACCTCGGCAAGCTCCAGGAGGCCCAGGCCGCCGCCAAGACGGCCGCCGCGGCCCACGACAAGACCTACAACGAAGCCGTGGAGGCCTCGGCCGCGTACCGCTCCGCGAAGCCGGAGGAACTGGAAGCGGCCAGGGTGCGGATGCTGGCGGCGTTCGACGCGGCCAACGCCGCCACCGACGCGGACACCAACGCCAAGGCCGCCGTGACTGCCGCCGGCACGGCGCTGGACGACGCCAAGGTCGCGGCGATGCGCAAGCTCCACGGGCTGCAGGAGGCCACCAAGACCGCGGCCGCCGCCCAGGCCACTGCGGACAAGGCCCTCGCCGACGCCAAGGCCGCCGCCGAGAAGCCGGCCGACAAGCCCGCCGACAAGCCCGCGGACAAGCCGAGCGAGAAGCCGGTCGAGCAGCCCGCCCCGGCCCCGGCGGAGCAGCCGGCCCAGCAGCCCGCCGCCGTCACCCCGGTCTCGGACACCACCGCGACCACCACCAACGGCACCGGCGCCGGCACCAAGGCGACCGCGGCGAGCAGCCAGGCCAAGTCGACGACCGCTGCCACGGCCAAGGCGACGACCGGTTCGACCACCGAGCTCGCCGAGACCGGTTCCAACCCGGCCACCCCGTACCTGGCGCTGGGTTCCGGCCTGGCCCTCAGCCTGGGTGCGGCGGCCCTCTACGTCTCCCGCCGCAAGCCGGTTCGCTCCTCCTCCTGATCCACCCGGTTCGCGCCCGCTCGGGAGGAGGGCGCGGACCCCACAGCACCCCGCACCGCAGGGCAGGCCCCCTCCCGGCCCGCCCTGCGGTTTCGCGTTTCCCGGCCCCGAAACGCCCCGATCGGGTGAACCCCCGCCGTTCACCCGACTGGCCCCCCGGTCGTGTGCGACGGTCCAGGTGCTCACTCACGCACCGGGAGGTCGCTATGGACCCTGATCAGAGGTTGTGGAAGGCCTGGAAGGCCATGGCCGTCCCGGAGATCGCACGCGCAGAGATCGACGAAGACAGCATCACCATCTCGGTCATCGGTGACCTCCGTCATGCAGCGGTGGGAGGTGGCCTCAGGAAGGCGCTGACGAAGCACCTGCGCGGGACGGGGTACACGGCGACGCAAGGCCGGTATGTGACCGCCGGTTTGAAGGCGATGAAACCTGACCTCGCCGTGGCGCCGGACGACACGAAGGCGACCGAACACCCGGAGGGTGTGGGGCTGTTGGCGTCCGGGATTCCCCTTGTCGCCGAGGTCGTGTGGCCCGACTGCTACGAACGCCGTGACCAGGAGTTCAAGCCGCGCGCCTACGCTTCCGCAGACATTCCGGTGTACGTGATCATCGATGACTACGATCACGGCGGTACCGTGACCGTACTTTCCCGTCCCGACGCCGAACGTCGTGCGTACGCGTCCTCGACCCGGATCCCGTACGGCGAGGAGGCCGTGATCCCCGAGGGCCCCGCGAAGGGGTTCGTGATCGGGCCGGAGATCACCGGTGAGCGCCGTGGCTGATCCCGTGGCTGGTCCTGGGGTCTCGTTCCGGCGGGATCTGTCCGAGTGGCGGGTCGCGCTGGTCGCGTGGCGGTTGCTGGTGTTGCAGGCGGCGGATCCGGTGGTGGGGGCCGGGATGGCCGAGCACTCGACGTACCAGGCGCATCCGTGGCGGCGGGTGGAGCACACGCTGGGTAGCGGGCGGCGGCTGTTCTACCAGGACGGGGAGGCGCTGCGGCGGGAGGTCGCGCGGCTGGACCGGGCGCACAAGCGGATCCGCGGGACGGCGCCGGACGGGCGGGCGTACGACGCCGAGGACGCGGCGACCCGGGCGTGGGTGCTGCTGACGCTGTTCGAGTGCGTGGTCGCGATGCGGCGGCTGGGCGGTGATCCGTACGACGCCGGCCAACTGGAGGCGGCGTACCAGGAGTTCACCGGATCGGTGGCGGCCTTCGGGCTGCCTGAGGGCGAACTCCCAGCCAGCGCAGCCGAGTTGCCCGCGTACTTCGCCCGGGCGGCGCGTGAGCGGCTGGAGTTCACCGAGGCGACCCGTTACCTGCTGGAGGACATGCTGCGCGGGGCGCCGCGGCCGCGCCGGCTGTGGTTCCTCGGGGACGCCGGGTGGCGGGTGCTGCGGGTGGTGGTGGCGCGGGCGATCACGGCGCTGACGGTGGCGGATCTGCCGCCGGCGGTGCGGGAGCGGTTCGGGCTGGTGCGGACGCGGCGGGCCGCGCTGTTGTCCTGGCTGCTGCACCGGGGCGCCGGCGCGGTCGTCCCGCGGCTGCCGGACCGGCTGCGCTACCGCTCTCCGGAGCAGGGCGGTGCTCCGGCCCGGTGGCGTCCGCCGCGCAGGGACCCGCGCCGGGACGCGCGCGGGTCCCGGGTGGACCGGTTCTTCCGCGAGGTGCTGGACCAGACCGGCGACGGCTTCCTCACCGTCCACGACCTGCGGGCGATGGCGCACAACGTTTGCTGGCAGCTGGAGTTGGACGAGGCCGCCGAGGCGCGGGTGTACCAGGCCTTCGACGGCTGGTGGGAGCAGCTGCGCGCGGCGATGGACGCGAACGGCGACGGCAAGGTGAGCCGGGAGGAGTTCGTGGCGGCCACCGTCGCGGGCTGCGACCGGGATCCGGCCTATCTGGAGCAGGGGCTGCTGCCCGCGCTGCGGGCCGTGTTCGCCGCCGCGGACACCGACGGCAGCGGCTTCCTGGAGGCGGACGAGTACCGGGCGGTGTTCGGCGGCCCGCGCGTCCATCCGGCCGAACTGTCGCACGGGTTCCGCCAGTTGGACGTGGACGGGGACGGCCGGATCACCGTGGAGGAGTTCCTGCACGGCTTCACCGAGTTCTTCACCGCCCGTGCCGACTCCACCCCGGGCACCCAGCTCCTCGGCCGGGCGTAGCGGGAGGGCGTAGCGGAGAAGCGAGGACGGGACCAGGGGTCGCTGGTCCCGCCAGGCGCCCGCGCCGCCGTGTCAAGCGCCGGATCGGCCAAGACCGCTCCGCCGGCTGCCCGGCCGTTCGTTGTCAGGGCCGTGGGCGGCTCCGCAGACTGTCCCCACCGCCACTGCGTTCACCACTGCACCGCCGCCGCACGGTCACGCGCGGTCACATGCGGCCACACAAGGCCACGCCCCGCTACGTACGGCTACGCACCGTTCCGAAGGTGTCAACCCCACCCCGCCTGCGATTCCTTCGTAAGGATGATGGATACTGCTCCTTGTGAACGTGTTCACGTTCACAAGCGGACAAGCTTGCGTAGTCGGGCAGCGGTCTACAGCTATAGATGAAGTTTGTCCGAAACATGCCCTTCAACAGGGCCGGTCGGTTGGAGAGAGGGCGACGTGGAGCTGGCAATCGCTCACGAGACCATCGCGCGATGGCAATTCGGCATCACCACCGTTTACCACTTCCTCTTCGTCCCGCTCACCATCAGCCTCGCCGCCATCGTGGCCGGGCTGGAGACCGCCTGGGTGAGGACGAACAAGGAGAAGTACTTCCACGCCACGAAGTTCTGGGGGAAGCTCTTCCTGATCAACATCGCGATGGGCGTGGTCACCGGCATCGTCCAGGAATTCCAGTTCGGCATGAACTGGTCCGACTACTCCCGTTTCGTCGGCGACGTCTTCGGCGCCCCGCTCGCGATGGAGGCGTTGATCGCCTTCTTCTTCGAGTCCACCTTCATCGGCCTGTGGATCTTCGGCTGGGACAAGCTGCCGAAGAAGATCCACTGCGCCTGCATGTGGATGGTCGCCCTGGGCACCGTGCTCTCCGCCTACTTCATCCTGGCGGCCAACTCCTGGATGCAGCACCCGGTCGGCTACTCGATCGACCCGGCCACCGGCAAGGCCCAGCTCACCGACATCGCCAAGGTGCTGTTCCAGAACACCACCCTCACCGTGGTGGCGCACACCCTGACCGCCGCCTTCCTCACCGGCGCGGCCTTCATGGTCGGCATCGCCTCCTTCCACCTCTGGAAGGCCAAGCGCAAGCCGGAGAACGCCGACCCCAAGAAGACCGCCGTGATGCGCACTTCGCTGCGGCTCGGCCTCGTCCTCGCCGTGGTCTTCGGCGCCGGCACCGCGCTCAGCGGCGACTCGCTCGCCAAGGTCATGTTCGAGCAGCAGCCGATGAAGATGGCCGCCGCCGAGGCCCTGTGGGACACCCAGTCGCCCGCGCCGTTCTCGATCTTCGCGGTCGGCGACGTCAGCAAGGGCCACAACTCGGTCGAGCTGGAGATCCCCGGGATACTCTCCTTCCTCGCCCACAGCGACTTCAACTCCTCCGTCCCCGGCATCAACGACACCGCGGCCGCCGAGGCCGCCAAGTACGGCGGCGACCCCAAGGACTACATCCCGAGCATCTTCGTCACCTACTGGGGCTTCCGCCTCATGATCGGTTTCGGGATGACCTCCTTCGTGGCCGGCCTGATCGGGCTCTGGACCACCCGGCGCAAGAAGTTCCTGCGCCCCGAGTTCCGCACCGGCGAGACCGAGGTGCCCCGGCTGATGCTCACCCCCGGGCGGGAGATGGGTCCGTTCCTCACCAAGTGGAGCTGGCGGATCGGCATCCTGACCATGGGATTCCCGCTGATCGCCAACAGCTTCGGCTGGATCTTCACCGAGATGGGCCGCCAGCCCTGGGCCGTCTTCGGCCTGATGACCACGGCGAGCGCGGTCTCCCCCAACGTGAGCGTCGGCACCCAGATCGGCGCCCTCACCACCTTCACCCTGCTGTACGCGATCCTCGCCGTCGTCGAGGTCCGGCTGCTGGTGAAGTACGCCAAGGCCGGCCCGGTGGTGACCGAGCAGCCCCCCGCCAAGGACCCGACGCTGCGCGGACCGTCCTCGGACGACGACGCCGACAAGCCTCTCGCCTTCGCCTACTGAGGACCACAGGGGATCTGACATGCAACTCCACGACGTCTGGTTCGTACTGATCGCGGTCCTGTGGATCGGCTACTTCTTCCTGGAGGGCTTCGACTTCGGGATCGGCATCCTCACCAAGCCGCTCGCCCGCAACACCGCCGAACGGCGCGTCCTGATCAACACCATCGGCCCGGTCTGGGACGGCAACGAGGTCTGGCTGCTGACCGCCGGCGGCGCCACCTTCGCGGCCTTCCCGGACTGGTACGCGACCCTGTTCAGCGGCTTCTACATCCCGCTGCTGATCATCCTGGTCTGCCTCATCGTGCGCGGCGTGGCCTTCGAGTACCGGGCCAAGCGCGACGACGCGCGCTGGCAGCGCAACTGGGAGGAGGCCATCTTCTGGACCTCGCTGCTCCCGGCCTTCCTGTGGGGCGTGGCCTTCGCCAACATCGTGCGCGGCGTCGACATCGACGCGCAGAAGAACTACGTCGGCACCTTCTGGGACCTGCTCAACCCGTACGCCATCCTCGGCGGCCTGGTGACGCTCAGCCTGTTCACCTTCCACGGCGCGGTGTTCGCGGCGCTCAAGACGGTCGGCGAGATCCGCGACCGGGCCCGGGCCACCGCCCTGCGGGTGGGCGTGGTGGCGGCGGTGCTGGCGCTGGCCTTCCTGCTCTGGACGCAGGCCGGCAACGGCAACGGCCGCAGCCTGGCCGCCCTGATCATCGCCGTGCTGGCCCTGGTCGGCGCCCTGGCGGCCAACCAACTCGGCCGCGAGGGATGGGCGTTCATCCTCTCCGGGGCGACCATCGTGGCCGCCGTCGCGATGCTCTTCCTGGCGCTCTTCCCGAACGTCATGCCCTCCACCCTCAACGACGGCTGGAGCCTGACCGTCAGCAACGCGGCCTCCTCGCCGTACACGCTGAAGCTGATGACCATCGTGGCCGCGGTGTTCACCCCGCTCGTGCTGCTCTACCAGGGCTGGACGTACTGGGTGTTCCGCAAGCGCATCGGCGTCCAGCACATCCCCGGGCACGCCCCGGCCGCCGCGCTCGACCAGGCCTGACGCCGTGAAGCCGGTCGACCCCCGACTCCTCGGGTACGCCCGCACCACCCGTGCCTTCCTCGCCGGATCCGTGCTCCTCGGCGGGGCGGGCGCGGCCCTGGTGGTCGCCCAGGCGAGTCTGATCGCCGAGATCGTCGTCCGCGCCTTCCAGCGCCAGGCGACCCTCGGCGAACTGACCACGCCGCTGCTGCTGCTCGCCCTGACGGCCGTCGGGCGCGGGCTGGTCGGCTGGCTCACCGAACTCACCGCGCACCGGTCCGTCGCCCGGGTGAAGTCCACCCTGCGGCGCCGGCTGCTCGACCACGCCACCGCGCTCGGCCCGGCCTACCTGGCGGGCCGGCGCACCGGCGAACTCACCACCCTCGCCACCCGCGGCGTCGACGCGCTGGACGACTACTTCGCCCGCTACCTGCCGCAGTTGGCGCTCGCCGTCGTCGTCCCGGTGATCGTGCTGCTGCGGATCGTCGGCGCCGACTTCACCTCGGCCGCGATCATCGCCGGGACGCTCCCGCTGATCCCGCTGTTCATGGTGCTGATCGGGATGGCCACCCAGAGTCGGATGGACCGGCAGTGGGGCACCCTGGCCCGGCTCTCGCACCACTTCCTCGACGTGGTGGCCGGACTGCCCACCCTCAAGGTGTTCAACCGGGCCCGCGCCCAGGCCGCCACCATCGCCCGGATCACCGCCGACTACCGCCGCGCCACCCTGCGCACCCTGCGGATCGCCTTCATCTCCTCCTTCGCGCTGGAACTGCTCTCCACCCTGTCGGTCGCACTGGTCGCGGTCACCGTCGGCTTCCGGCTGGTGGACGGCACGCTCGACCTGGAGACCGGGCTGCTGATCCTGATCCTCGCCCCCGAGGTGTACTTCCCGATCCGCCAGGTCGGCGCGCTCTACCACTCCAGCGTGGAGGGCCTGACCGCCGCCGACGAGATCTTCCAGGTGCTGGAGACCCCGCTGCCCGCCGCCGGCACGGTGCCCGCACCCGCCCTCACCGGGGCCGTCGTCGCCGTCTCCGACCTGGTCGTACGCCACCCCGGCCGGACCGAGCCCGCCCTGGACGGCGCCGCGCTGACCCTGCGCCCGGGCACCACCACCGCCCTCACCGGCCCGAGCGGGGCCGGCAAGTCCACCCTGCTCGCCGTCCTGCTCGGCCTCGTCGCCCCGGACGCCGGCACCGTCCGGATCACCGCCGCCGACGGGCGGACCCACGACCTGGCCGCACTGGAACCGGCGAGCTGGCGGCGGCAGATCGCCTGGGTGCCGCAGCACCCGCACCTGTTCGCCGGGACGGTCGCCGACAACCTGCGGCTCTACCGCCCGGAGGCCACCGACGAGCAGCTGTGGACGGCGCTGCGGGCCGCGCACGCGCTCGACTTCGTGACCAGGCTGGACGCCCCGCTCGGCGAGGACGGCGCCGGGCTCTCCGCCGGGCAGCGCCAGCGGCTCGCGCTCGCCCGCGTCCTGCTCGCCGACGACCGGCCGCTGGTCCTCCTCGACGAGCCGACCGCCAACCTGGACGGCGCCTCCGAGGCCGCCGTCGTGGACGCCGTCCGGACGCTCGCCGAGGACCCGGCGCGCACCGTGCTGATCGTCGCCCACCGGCCGGCGCTGCTGGCCGTCGCCGACCGGCGGGTCCGGCTGGCGGGGGCGCCCGCCCCGGCCGCCGGCCCGGCTGCGGCGGTGGCCTCCGCTGCGGTCTCCGCTGCGGTCGGGCGGCCCGCGCACAGCGGGCGGCCGACGCCCGCCCCCGCCACGGCGCAGGACGAGCCCGAAGCCGACGCCGCCACCCCGAGGCTGGCGCTGTCCGTCCTGCTCGGCGCGCTCGCCCTCGGCTGCGCCGTCGCGCTGATGGCCACCTCCGGCTACCTGATCTCCCGGGCCTCCGAGATGCCGCCGGTGCTCTACCTGATGATGGCCGTCACCTCCGTACGGGCCTTCGGCATCGGCCGCAGCGTCTTCCGCTACGCCGAACGGCTGGTCTCGCACGACGCCGTGCTGCGCACCCTCGGCACCCTGCGGGCCGCCGTCTACCGGCGGCTCACCGCGCTCGCCCCGGCCGGACTGCCCGCCTTCCGGCGCGGCGACCTGCTCTCCCGGCTGGTCGCCGACGTCGACGCGATCCAGGACCACCACCTGCGCTGGCGGCTGCCGGCCGCCGTGGCGGGCGTGGTCTCGCTGGCCGCGGCGGCGGCGATGGGCGCCTTCCTGCCCGCCGCCGGGGTCGTGCTCGGGATCGGGCTGCTGCTCGCGGGCGCGGTGGTGCCCGCCCTGGCCGCCCGCTGGTCGGCCGGTGCCGAACGGCGGCAGGCCCCGGAGCGCGGGCGGCTCGCCACCACCGTCGTCGACGCCTTCACCGGCACCGCCGAACTCACCGTGGCCGGCGCGCTGCCCGGCCGGCTCGCCGCCGTCCACGGCGCCGACGCCGCGCTCACCCGGCTGGCCGCCCGCTCAGCGGCCACCACCGCGCTCGGCACCGGGCTGATCGCGCTGCTCACCGGGCTGACCGTGACCGCCGCGGCGGCCGTCGGCGTCCAGGGGGTGCACGGCGGCGCGCTGGCGCCGGTCTGCCTGGCCGTGGTCGTGCTCACCCCGCTGGCCGCGTTCGAGGCCGTCACCGGGATGCCGCTGGCCGTCCAGGCGCGCCAGCGCAGCCGGGCCGCGCGGGCCCGGCTGGACGAGGTGCTGGAGGCCGAGGCCGCCGTCCCGGAGCCGGCCGCACCCGCCGCGCTGCCCGAACAGCCGCTGCCGGTCGCCGTGCGCGGACTGACCGTCCGGCACCCCGGGCAGGCCGTGGACGCGCTCACCGGCGTCGACCTCGACCTCGCGGCCGGCCGCCGGATCGCCGTGGTCGGCCCGTCCGGCTCCGGCAAGACCACGCTGGCCCAGGCGCTGCTGCGGTTCCTGGAACCGAGCGCGGGCGCCGTCACCTTCGTCGACGGCCGCCCACAGGCAGTGGACAGCCGCGCGCTCGCGGGCGAGGACGTCCGCCGGGTGATCGGACTGTGTGCCCAGGACGCCCACGTCTTCGACAGCTCGCTGCGGGAGAACCTGCGGCTGGCCCGGCCGGGCGCCACCGAGGACGACCTGCGCGCCGCGCTCGCCGCCGCCCGGCTGCTGGACTGGACGCTGACCCTGCCCGACGGCCTGGACACCATGGTCGGCGAGCACGGCGCCCGGCTCTCCGGCGGCCAGCGGCAGCGCCTCGCACTGGCCCGGGCCCTGCTCGCCGACTTCCCGGTGCTCGTCCTGGACGAGCCCGCCGAACACCTCGACCTGCCCACCGCCGACGCGCTCACCACCGACCTGCTGGCCGCCACCGAGGGCCGCACCACCGTGCTGATCACGCACCGGCTGGCCGGCCTGGACGACACCACCGTCGACGAGGTGCTGGTGCTGGACGGCGGCCGGGTCGCCGAGCGCGGCCGCTGGTCGGAGCTGATCGCGGACCGGGACGGGCGGCTGCACGCCATGTGGCGGCGGGAGCAGGAGGCGGACGGGCTGCTGGAGCGGGAGGCGGACGGGCTGCTGGAGCGGGAGGCGGACGGGCTGGTGGAGCCGGTCGGGGCCACCCGTTAGGACCGGTCGGGGCCACCTGCCAGGCCCGGTCAGGGCGCGTTTCCCGAGCCGCGCCGTCCTTCGGATGAAAAGCGTACAAACTAGGCTTTCTGCATGGACCCCACGCCAGAGCCCTCCGCCGCCGCGCCCGAGCCGACACCCCATCGGGTGCCGGAGATCGCTTCGCTCGGGCTGGACACCCTGGTCACCGAGGTCGCGGAGCGGCTGCAGTCGGCCGCCGCGGTCACCGACCGGATGCAGCGGCTGCTGGAGGCGGTGGTCTCGATCGGCGCCGGGCTCGACCTGCACGCCACCCTGCACCGGATCGCCACCGGCGCCGCCGAACTCGTCGACGCCCGGTACGCGGCCCTCGGTGTGATCGCCCCCGGCGGCACCGGCCTGGCCGACTTCATCCACGTCGGCGTCGACGACGAGACCGCCGCCGAGATCGGCGAACTGCCCGCCGGACGCGGCATCCTCGGCGCGCTGATCGACCGCCCCGAGCCGCTGCGGCTCGCCGACCTCGGTGCCGACCCGCGCTCCTCCGGATTCCCGCCGCACCACCCGGAGATGAAGACCTTCCTCGGCGAGCCGATCCGGGTCCGCGACGAGGTCTTCGGCAACCTCTACCTCACCGAGAAGAAGGGCGGCGGCGCCTTCACCCCCGAGGACGAACAGGTGGTGCACGCGCTCGCCGCGGCGGCCGGCGTCGCCATCGAGAACTCCCGGCTGTACGAGGAGGGGCGGCGCCGGGAACGCTGGATCGCCGGCGCCTCCGCCGTCACCACGGCGCTGCTCTCCACCGACCAGGCCGAGACCGCGCTCACCGTCGCGGCCGAGCAGGTCCGGGAGCTGGCGGACGCCGCGCTCGGCATGATCCTGCTCCCGACCGAACCGGCGGAGGACGGCGACGGGCAGATGCGGGTCGCCCACGCCTCCGGCGAGGCCGCCGAGTTCGTCCGGGGCGAGCTGCTGCCCAGGAAGAGCTTCGCGGCCCGGCTGCTCGCCGGGGAGAGCGTCTACCTGGACGACATGTCCAGCGACCCGACCGTGGAGATCCGGCTCGCCCGCGCCTTCGGCCCGTCCATGGCCGTCCCGATGGTCGCCGCCGGGCGGGTGCTCGGCGGGCTCTGCGTCTGGCGCCCGCGCGGCGCCCTGTCGTTCACCGACACCGAGAAGCAGCTCGCCGAGACCTTCGCCTCGCAGGCCGCACTGGCCCTGCGGCTCGCCGAGGGCCAGCGCGACCAGCAGCGCCTGGCCGTCTTCCAGGACCGCGACCGGATCGCCCGCGACCTGCACGACCTGGTGATCCAGCGGCTGTTCGCCACCGGGATGATGCTGGAGAGCGCGGCCCGGCGGTCCGTGGTGCCCGAGGTGAAGGTCGGCATCGGCAAGGCGGTGGACGAGCTGGATGCCACCATCCAGGAGGTCCGCACCACCATCTACGCCCTCCAGCACGACAACCACGGCGACGCGCCGGACACCCTGCGCACCCGGGTGCTGCGGGAGGCCAGCCAGGCCGCGGCCGCGCTCGGCTTCAAGCCCTCGGTGAGCTTCGTCGGGCCGGTGGAGAGTCTGGTCGAGGAGAAGAACGGCCGCCAACTGCTCGCCGCGCTCAGGGAGATGCTCTCCAACACGGCCCGGCACGCGCGGGCCTCCCGGGTCGGCGTCGAGATCGACGCGACCGCCCACCTGGACGACACCGGCCGGCCGGTGAGCGGTGACCCGGAGTCGTTGGACCGGGGCGGGCGCCCGGGCGTGCTGCTGACGGTGACCGACGACGGCGTCGGCATCCCGGCGGGCGGGCGCCGCAGCGGCCTGCTCAACCTGACCCGGCGGGCCGAGGCGCTCGGCGGCGCCGCCTGGCACGAGGCCGGGCCGTACGGGAAGGGCACCAGGGTCCGCTGGACGGCCCGGCTCTGAACCCGGCCCGATCCTCCTCGGCGGTTGGCCGGTGAAAGTTAAACGAGGGAGAACTTCCCGACCAACAGCGCAAGTTGTGAACGTTCTGGGCTTTCCGTGGGTCCGTGTGCACACATAGCTTTGCACCGGTCTCGGAGGGGTAACCGGACGGGGGAGCAGTGGACGCGTCTGGCCGCGGGAACACCGCAGCAGGGGCAAGTCGAGGCGGGTTCAGGACGGAGCGCGCCCCGGACGGGCGGTACCGCTGGCAGCTGAAGGCGCCGAACGGCCGGGTGGTGGCCATCACCGCCGCCATGTTCGAGACGCCCGGCGAGGCCGAGCGCGGCTTCGACGGATTACGCGTCGGGGCCGCCGAACTCACCGCGCGGATCACCCACGTCCGGGACGGCATCGGCTGGATCTGGGTCGTTCCCGGGTCGCGCAGCCTGCCCGAGGTGCGCTCCAGCCGCGCGTACGAGCGGTACGCGACCTGCCAGAACGCCTTCCGGCGCTTCGTCGTGCTGCTGGCCAAACAGCCCGCGCGGGACCTGCCCGTCCGGGAGCTGCCCGTTCGTGAGCTGCCCGCTCGGGACCGGCCCGTTCGCGACCAGTCCGTTCGTGAGCGGCCCGCTCGGGAGCGGCCGGTTCGTGACCTGCCGGGCCGTGAACTTCCCCGGAACACCGTCTCGTTGAGACGCCCCGATGGCCGCTGAGGGGCGCGGCCCCCGTCTGCTGATCGTCCCCGCACCCGAACGCTGCCTGGGCTGGGCGCTGCGCGCCGCCAACGGGCGGCCGCTCGGCATGGGCGTGCGCACCTACCGCAGCGAGGAGGAACTCGCCGAGGCGGTCCGGGTGTTGCTGATCGAGCGGGCGGCCCTGCGATGTTCGGTGGCCCAGTCCGAGGGCCGGCAGTGGGTGTGGTCCGCCTACCTGCCGGTGCGCAGCACCCGGCGGACGGCGGTCGAGCCCGCGCCGGTGGCGCGCAGCGCCCGCGGCTACCTGCGGCGCGACCAGTGCCAGGCCGGCGCCGAGGGCTTCCTGTCCGGACTCCAGTGGGTGGGGCAGGAGTTGCGGCGGGGCGGTCGGGACGGCCGCTGGCCGCTGTGAGGCGGCCGGGGCCCACGTGCAGTTCCGGTGAAGCGCAGGTTTCCGGCAACACCCCGAGTCGCCACCTGGAGAAGAACGTCATCGGGCTCTGACCACCCCCTTTCCCCTCCGCCGCGCCCGCGCTGACCAGTCGCTAAACCTCGTCGAACCGATGAGTCGACAATCCCGACCCGCCCTCGACCTCCCTTCCGGCGGAACCACCGGGCCGGACAGGATCTGCACTGCCGGAGCGGCCGCAGCGGACGCGGCCACCGGCCCCGGGCTCCCAACCAGAGCACGGGTCCACGCGATGGACGTCTCTCCCACCGGAGGAAGAGAAACATGCGTAAGACCGCTGCCAAGCTGCTCACCATTGCCGCCCTGGCGACCTCCCTGGCCACCGTCGCCAGCGGCACCGCCCTGGCCGACCCGGCATCGCTCCCGGCCGCCAAGGACATCGTGGGCGTCGGCTCCGACACCACCCAGGCCGTCCTGAACCAGTTCTCGGCGGACTACAACGCCACCATTCCGAGCAGCAACACCACCACCCCGCGCCTGTACAGCTGGGACGCGACCGGCACCTCGCCGATCACCACCAAGACCGGCGCCACCTCCATCGCCCGCCCGAACGGCTCCGGCGCCGGCATCACCGCGCTGAAGAACAACACCAGCGCCACCGTGGACTTCGCCCGCTCCTCGCGCGGCCCGGCGTCGACCGACCCGAACACCTTCGACTTCGTGGCGTACGCCACGGACGCGGTGTCCTGGGCGGCCCAGAACGGCGGCAACGCGCCGGCCAACCTGACCACGCAGAACCTCAAGGACATCTACACCTGCAACGTCACCACCTGGGACCAGATCGACCCCAGCCTGCCCAGCACCACCATCAAGCCGTTCCTGCCGCAGTCCGGCTCCGGCACCCGCTCCTTCTTCCTCTCCACCATCGGCGTCTCGGCCTTCGGCCTCTGCGTCACCGAGGGCGTGCAGGAGAACGAGGGCAGCGACGCCCAGCTGAACGACCCCGACGCGCTGGTCCCCTACTCCGTCGCCCACTACGTCGGCCAGGTGTACTACGGCAAGGGCAGCGGCGCCGACGTCCAGGGCCCGCTGACCATCCGCAACGTGAACGGCGTCGCCCCGGTCGACACCGTCAACAAGGTGATCACCAACGCCTTCGCCGGTACCTCCTACGCCCGCAGCGTCTACAACGTGGTCCGTCACTCCGACTGGATCGCCACCGACACCCACGGCACCGCGCTGCGCGCCATCTTCGGCACCAGCGGCTGGGTCTGCACCAACGCCACCGCGTCCGCCGACCTGAAGAGCTTCGGCTTCCTGCCGCTGCCGGCCGGCGCCTGCGGCAGCGTCACCCACTCCTGATCCACCCCGCACCATCCGGCGGCCACGGGCGCAGTGCCCGTGGCCGCCGGCCATCGGAGGAGCCGTCGAAGGGGCCCGGGACCATGCGTGGAACGACGAAGAAGCTGCTCGCCGCCGCCGCTCTGGCGACGGCGGTCGTCACCGCGACCGGCGGCACGGGGGCCGCCGATCCGACGTCGCTGCCGGCCGCACGGGACATCGTGGGGGTGGGGGACGGCGTCACGCAGCTGGTGATGAACCAGCTCTCCGCGGACTACAACGCCACCATCCCGAGCACCGACACCACCACGCCGCGCCTGTACAGCTGGGACGCGACGGGCACCTCGCCGATCACCACCAAGACCGGCGCCACGTCGATCGCCCGCCCGAACGGGGCCGACGCCGGCATCCAGGCCTTGAAGAACAACACCAGTACCACCGTGGACTTCGCCCGCTCCTCACGTGGTCCGGCACTGACCGACCCGAACACCTTCGAATTCGTGGCGTTCGCCACGGACGCGGTGTCCTGGGCGGCCCAGAACGGCGGCAACGCGCCGGCCAACCTGACCACGCAGAACCTCAAGGACATCTACACCTGCAACGTCACCACCTGGGACCAGATCGACCCCAGCCTGCCCAGCACCACCATCAAGCCGTTCCTGCCGCAGCCCGGCTCAGCCCTCCGCACGAACTTCCTGTGGAAGATCGGCGTCTCGGCCTTCGGCCTCTGTGTGACCGAGGGTGTGCAGGAGAACGAGGGCAGCGACGCCCAGTTGAACGACCCCGACGCGCTGGTCCCCTACTCCGTGGGGCACTACGTCGGGCAGATGTACTACGGCCGGGGCAGCGGTTCGGATGTGCAGGGCCCGCTGACCATCCGCAACGTCAACGGCGACGCGCCGGTCGACACCGCGAAGAAGGCCATCAACAAGAACTTCGTCGGCGGTAGCTACGTCCTCTCCCTCTACCACGTGCTCCGCCGCTCCGACTGGAACGCCGCCGACGCCCACGGTGCCGCACTGCGCTCCGTCTTCGGCGCCGACGGTTGGATCTGCACCAATCCGACCGCCCTCGCGGACATCACCGGGTTCGGCTTCCTTCCGCTGCCGCCCCACGCCTGCGGGAGCATCACGCACAGCTGACCACTGCTCCACCCGCACCATCCCACCTCTCCCAAGGAGTTCAGCATGGCAAGAACCGGCATCCGCCTCGCCACCACCGGTGCCGCCGTCGTCCTGGCGGTCACCGGTGTCGGCGGTGTGGCCGTGGCCGACACCACCGCCACCGCGCCCACCGGCAGCGCCGTGATCACCGTCGACGGCGCGTTCCTGGCCAAGTCGGTGCTCAAGGGCATCGTCGTCGTCCCGCTGACGCCGGCCACCGCGGCCGCCGCCAACAACGCCATCACCGCGACCTTCCCGGTGACCGGCGGAGCGGCCAACATCCCGTCCTTCTCCGGGGACGTGCAGTTCGGCGGCAGCCTGCTCTTCTTCAACGCCACGAACGGCAAGAGCGTCGTCTTCAAGCAGCTCGACTTCGGCGTCCGCAGCTGGAAGATCACGGCCGTCCCGGACGGCGGCACCAACCCGGTGGCGCTGCTGGACCCGCTGGGCGACACCCAGGTCGGCCGCACCGGCACCACGCAGAGCCTCACCGCGTCCAGCCTCCAGGTGGACGCGGAGGGCGCGCAGTACCTGGACAAGGCCCTCGGCACCACGTACTTCACCGGCGGCCAGTCGGTCGGCTCGCTCGCCCTGTCCTTCACTCCGGGCAGCTGACCCCCGGCCCGCGATGACCGCGGGGTGATCTGCGGGCCCGCACCCCGGTGCGGGCCCGTACGCATTCGGACGACGCAACTCCGTTCCATGGGTGCCGCGTTGGGGTCTCGTACACCCTGTCGACCGGATCCGGCCATATCCGGCTGGCGCAATGGTCAGGTACCGGAACCGTCCGGTCGTCCGCATGCCTGATCCCTCTTGCGCCGCGTGCTGGGCGGCGCGGATTCGCACGGAGGTGCCCGCCATGAGAGTCCGACTACCCGACCGGAGGGATCCGGGGTGGTGGCGTCGCCGATGGCCGGCGATCGCGATGGTGTGGTCGGTGGTGGTGGCCCTCGGGGTGGTGCCGATCGGCCTGGGGGCGGTGCCACAGGCGGTGGCGGCGTCGTCCGCGGTGACGGTGAAGGGGCCGAAGCTCTGGAATCCGAGCACCGGGACGTACGGCAAGCAGGGGAGCATCACGCTCTCGCAGTCGAAGGACCTCACCAACCAGGTGGTCCAGCTCTCCTGGAGCGGCTTCACCCCGACCACGGACGGCAACGGCCAGCCGAGGACGATCGTGAAGCCCGGCGACGCCTACTCCTTCTTCGCCGTCCGGATCTACGAGTGCCGCGGCACCGATCCAAAGGTCACCGACTGTTACGGCAGCACCATGTACGGGCTGGATCCGGCTGCCGGGTTCCAGCAGCGGAAGACCGACGTGCCTGCGCCGGACTTCCCGAGCAACATGGTGATCTCCCCCACCAGTATGGACGGTTCGGGAGCCGCGACCATCGAGTTGTACACGGGGCTGCAGAGCCCGACCCTGGCCTGCGATGCCACCCACCCGTGTTCCCTGGTGGTGGAGGCCAACTACGGCGGTGACAGCCTCGGCCAGACGAATCCGCAGCAGACCGTGGACTGCACGAACCACACCCTCGATCTCACCACCGGATACAAGCTCGCGTCGGACGAGGTGTTCGGCAAGGACGCGGCCAACGGCATGTCGAGCGGCGAGCAGTGCGCCTGGGAGAACCGGGCCGTGGTGCCGCTGGCCTTCGCGCCCTCGCCGGCCGCCTGCGAGGCGCAGACGTCGGCGTTCCGTGCCGCGGGCCTGGAGGCGGCCAACCGGGCCGTGCAACTGTGGCGTTCCGGCCTGTGCCTGGGCGACAACCCGCTGTCCTTCCAGTACCTTCCCGCCGGCGGTGAGCCGCAGGCCCGGGCCGACTTCCTCGGCGGAGCGACGGACGTCGCGCTGACGGTCCGACCGGATACGTCGACGCCGCAACGCCCGTACGTCTACGCGCCGTTGTCGGCCTCGGGCGTGTCGGTGGCCTTCGTGGTCGACGACCCGTCGACCGGTCGGCAGATCAGGGACATGAAGCTCAACGCCCGGCTGCTGGCCAAGCTCCTCACCCAGTCGTACTCGCCCGCCGGAGGCGTGATCGCCTCCGTGAAGGGCAACCCGACCTGCATCTTCCGGGACCAGGAGTTCCTGAAGTTGAACCCGCTGCCGCCGGAGAGCGGGCTGAAGTGGCCGACGTCCTGCGCGGTCTCGCAGTCCAGCCCCATCGTGGTCGGCGGCACGACGGACCTGGTGTACCAGCTGACCTCGTGGATCGCCTCCGACCCGGACGCCGCGCGCTTCCTGGACGGCGAGCCGGACCCGTGGGGCATGCGGGTGGACACGTACTACCTGCGGCCGGCCTTCTCCGGCTACCCGACCGACTCCTTCGCCCGGCAGGACTCCTCCGGGCTGGTCGGGGCGACGACGCAGCCGCGCAGCAACTGGCGCGAGTACGAGTGGAATCCGGTCACCACGGGGCTCGGTGACGTGGCGCGGAAGCTGCTGCAGAACAAGCCGACCTGCATCGATCCGACCATCCAGCCCGACGGCGGCCACAACCAGTGCGCGCCGATGGACCCGGGCAGCCGGACGCTGTTCTCGATCATGGACGCCGGCCAGGCGAAGGCCTACGCGCTCCCCGAGGCCCAACTCCTCAACCCGGCGGGCGGGTTCGCTGCGCCCAGCACGTCCAGCTTCCAGTCCGCGGTGGCGGACATGACGGTGGACGCGTCGACGGGTGTCCAGCAACTGCCGTACGGCGTCGCCGACACGGCGTACGCCCACGACCAGTTCGCCTACCCGCTGACCAGCGTGCAGTACGCGATGGTGCCGACCAAGGGCGTGCCCGACGCCAAGGCGGCGGCGATCACCAAGTTCCTGAAGACGGTGACGACCAGCGGCCAGGTGTACGGCACCGAGCCCGGCCGGCTGGCGCAGGGCTTCCTCGCCCTGACCAACGCCCAGCGCGCGCAGGCGGCGGACGCCGCCTCGCACGTGGAGACGCAGGACGGCAAGCTGCCCGGCAACCAGGCCGCGCCGCCGAACCCGCCCCCCGTCACTCCCGACCCGGGGACGACCGGCGGTACCGGGGGCACCCCGGCGGGCGGATCGGGCGCCACGGACGGCGCCGCTCCCGGCACCGCGCCCGCGCCCGTGAGCGACGGCGGCACGGCGGCCGGCGGGACCGGGGACACCTCGGCCGACGGCAACACCTTCGGCACGACCGGCGGGACCAGCGGCACCGGCGGCACCGGCTCCATCGGATCCACCGGTTCCACCGGGACGACCGGTGGCACGGCCGGCACCGGCGGATCCGCCGCCGTCCCGGCCGCCGCAACGGCCGGCGGGGCGAAGGCCGCCGCTGCCCCCTCCGCGTCCGGCAAGCCGATCACTGTGGCGCCCGTCGCGGCCGGCACGCCGGCGGCGGACCGCTCCGGCATGGCCCGCCTGCTGCTCCCGATCGCGCTGATCGGCGGCCTGGTGCTGCTGGTCGGCGGACCGGCGACGCTGCTGCTGGGCGGCACTCCGGCCGGGCAGAAGGCGCTGACCGGGCTGCGCGAGGGCTGGTCGCGGGTGCGTCGCCGCCGCTGGGGCCGCTGACGCCCGCGGTTGACGCCCGCGCCGGTTGACGCCGGCGCACCTCGGACGACTCGGCGGGGCCGCCGTTCCGGCCCCGCCGACTCGTCCGCCCGGTCCCGTTGCCGTCTGCCCCGGGCCCGCTGACCAGTCCCGCAGCCCGACCCGCGCCGCCCGCGCGTCGGCGACCGGACCGACCGGCGACCGGAACGCCGACGACCGACCGACGACCACGAACCAGCCGACCGAGCCGCCTTCGACGCTTTCGTCGGGCCGCCGTCCAGGCCGGGGCACCGCCCCGGCACCCGTACCCGAGCACGGAGAGCAGACCATGACAGCCGCCGCCGAGCCCGCGGCACCGTACGCCGGGGCGCCAGGCCACCCCGACGGCCAGCCCGACCCCGACGTCCCGCGCGTCATCACCGCCCCCGCCACCCCCGGCGACCGGGTGTTCCGCGGCGTGCTGCGGCTCGCCGGGATCTCGGTCTTCGCCATCATGGGGCTGATCGCGTTCTTCCTGCTGCTGCGCGGCACGGACGCGCTGCGCGCGGTGGGCTGGTCGTTCCTGACCGAGCAGAAGTGGCAGACCGCCGCGCACAACTTCGGCATCGCCGCCGTCCTGCCGAACGGCCTGCTGATCGCCGTGATCGCCCTGGCCATCGCCGTCCCGGTGGCGCTGACCACAGCGGTCTTCATCGCCGAGTACGCGCCCGTGCGGCTGCGTTCGGTGCTGGTCTCGCTGATCGACCTGATGGCGGCGATCCCCAGCATCATCTACGGCCTGTGGGGGCTGTTCTTCCTCCAGCCGCGCATCATCGGCTTCGTCCGCTGGCTGGCCAACCACCTCGGCGACGCGATCCCCTTCCTGAAGGTGCGCACCGGCGACATCGGGACGTCCTACACCTCGTCCACCTTCATCGCGGGCGTCGTGGTCTCCCTGATGATCATCCCGATCGTCACCTCGCTCAGCCGGGAGGTGTTCTCCCAGGCCCCGCAGGGCGAGCGGGAGGGCGCGTACGCGCTCGGCTCGACCCGCTGGGGGATGGTGCGCGCGGTGGTGCTGCCGTTCGGCAAGGGCGGTGTGATCGGCGCGGTGATGCTGGGCTTCGGCCGGGCGATGGGGGAGACGATCGCCGTCGCGCTGATCATCTCGCCGAACTTCAAGACCATCACACACATCCTCGAGAACGGCGCCAACTCGATCTCGGCGCTGATCGCGCTGCGCTTCGGCGAGTCGGACGCGCTGTCGCTCTCCGCGCTGATGGCGGCCGGCCTGGTGCTGTTCGCACTGACCCTGCTGGTCAACGTCGCGGCCGGTTTCGTGATCAACCGGTCGCGCTCCGGCGCCTCGACCGCGGACTGAGAAGGGCGGCCGACATGACCAACCCCGTTGAAGGGACGACCCGATGACCACGCTCGACCTGCCACCCGTGGCCGCGTCCGAGCCCGCCGAGGCGCCGCCCGCCCCCGCACCCGTACCCCCGCGCCCGGAGCGGCGGGTGAAGCTCGGCGGGGTCACCCGCGAGGACGTGCTCACCGTGGCCGGCTCGCTGGTCGGCTCGCTGGCGCTGGACTGGATGAGCTACGAGCGGATCCTGCCGTTCAGCGGCGCGTTCGGCTTCCTGGTCTGCTGGTACGTGCTGTTCCTGGCCGGCTACTTCACCCTCGGGCGGCTCCAGTGGGGCAGGCTGCTGGTGCGCGAGCGCCTGGTGTCGGTGGTCGCGTGGAGCTCCGGACTGCTGGTGCTCGCGCTGATCGTCGACCAGATCGGCTATCTGGTGGTCCGAGGCTCCGAGGCGGCCCAGCACCTGAACTTCTTCACCGAGTCGATGGAGAGGACGGCCGCGCTCTCCCCGATCACCTCCGGCGGTGCGCTCAACGCGATCGTCGGCTCGCTCGAACAGCTGGGCCTGGCCACGCTGTTCGCGGTGCCGCTGGGCATCGCCGCGGCGGTCTTCATGTCCGAGGTCGGCGGCCGGATGGCCCGTCCGGTGCGGACCCTGGTCGAGGCGATGACCGCGCTGCCGTCGATCGTCGCGGGCCTGTTCGTGCTCGGCGTGGTGATCCTCACCCTCGGGTTCGAGCAGAGCGGGTTCGCGGCCTCGCTGGCGCTGACCGTGATGATGATGCCGATCGTCACCCGGGCCGCCGAGGTGGTCATCCGGCTGGTGCCGGGCACCCTGCGCGAGGCCTCGTACGCGCTCGGCGGCAGCCAGTGGCGGACGGTGTGGAACGTGGTGCTGCCGACCGCCCGGCCCGGTCTGGTGACGGCGGTGGTGCTCGGCATGGCGCGCGGCGTCGGCGAGACCTCGCCGGTGCTGCTGACCTCGGGCTTCACCGCGCAGTTCAATGCCGACCCGTTCACCGAGCCTCAGGTGTCGCTGCCGCTCTACATCTGGAACTACGTCAAGCAGCCCTACCCCGAGATGGTCGCGCGGGCCTTCGCCGCGGGGCTGACCCTGATGGCCGTGGTGCTGGTCCTGTTCGTGACCGCCCGGGTGCTCGGCGGCCGTCGGCCCGGCCAGTTGACGCGGGGCCAGAAGCGCCGGATCAACCGGGACGCCCGTCGTCTCGAGGCGGCCGCCGCGGCCGCCGTCGCCCGCCCGTACGCCATCCAGCCGGAGAAGCGCTGATGCCCAGCCCAACCACCCTCCGTACCAGAGGAGTTCCCATGTCGTGGGAGGCCGCAAGCCGCCCCGTGGCCCGCACCCTGGCCGTGCTGCTGTCCCTGTCGCTCGCCGCGGCCTCACTGCTGCTCGGGCAGGGGGCGGCGTTCGCGGCGTCGGTCGCGCTGAGCGCCCAGGGCTCCAGCTGGTCCGGTCCGGCGATCGACCAGTGGCGCCAGGACGTCGGGCCGCAGGGCATCCAGATCAACTTCAATCCGGTCGGCTCGGCCGCCGGCCGCACGGCCTGGAGCAACGGGCAGACCGACTTCACCGCCTCGGACGTGCCGTTCCGCAGCGGGGATGACACCGGCCTCAGCGAATCGGCCCGCACCGGCGGCCAGGGCGGCCGGGAGAACCCGGTCTACGGCTTCTCGTACGTGCCGATCACCGCGGGCGGCACCACCTTCATGTACAACCTGCAGGTCGGCGGCAAGCAGGTCCGCGACCTGCGACTCTCCCCGCAGACCATCGTGGACATCTTCACCAACAAGATCACCAACTGGAACGACCCGAAGATCACCGCCGACTACGGCAAGCCGCTGCAGAGCATGCCGATCACCCCGGTGGTCCGTTCGGACGGCTCCGGCGCCACCGCGCAGTTCACCCGTTGGATGGAGCACAGCTACCAGGCTCAGTGGGACGACTACTGCAAGTCCGTCAACGGCACCACCTGCGGCGACTACACCGAGTTCTACCCGCCGTCCGGCCGGATGACCGCGCAGAACGGCTCCGACATCGTCGCGGGCTACATCAAGTCCTCGATCGGCCAGGGCACCATCGGCTACGACGAGTACGCCTTCGCCAAGCGCAGCAACTGGCCGGTCGTGAAGGTGCTCAACAAGGCCGGCTACTACTCCCTGCCGACGGCCTCCAACGTGGCGGTCGCGCTCACCGCGGCGAAGATCCGCGGCGTCGACGACAACACCCCGGCGAGCGACCCGAACTACCTCCAGCAGAACCTCGACGGCGTCTACACGATGGACGACCCCCGCGCCTACCCGATCTCCAGCTACAGCTACGTGATCGTTCCGCGCGCCGGAGCGGAGCTCAAGCCGCCGCCCCGCTTCAACAACGACAAGGGCGGCGCACTCAGCCGCTTCCTCGCCTACGTCCTGTGCGAGGGCCAGGGCGAGGCGGACGGCCTCGGCTACTCGCCGATCCCGCGCAACCTGGTCAAGGGCGGGTTGCTGCAGACCAAGAGCATCCCGGGCAACGCCAGCCCCGTCGACCTGGACACCCTCTCCAACTGCGCGAACCCGACCTTCAACTCGGCCGGTGAGCTGACCGTCCTCAAGAACGCGCCGCAGCCCAGCCCCTGCGACAAGCAGGGCGCTCCGCTGGACTGCACCGTGCAGGGCGGCCAGCCGGTCAAGACCGGTTCGGGCGCGGGTAGTTCGGGCGGCACCGGCGGCGGCGCGGCCGGCGGGACCGGCGGCACGGGCGGCACGGGCGGTACCGGCGGCACGGGCGGCACGGCCGCCGGCGGTTCGGGCCGGACCGGCAACGGCACGGCCGCAGGCACGTCCGGCGGCACCGGCGGTACCGGTGGCGGTACGGGCGGTGGCGGCGCGGGCACCGGCGGCACCGGGGACGGCGGCGCAGCGGCCGACGGCGCGGCCGGCACGGACCCGAACGCGGCCGGTGCCGCGCCGGGCGACCCGGGCACCGAGGACGTCGTCGACCCGCAGACCGGCCAGGTCGTCGCCCGCGGCCGCGGCGGCAGCACCGAGGTCGCGGCGAACGTGGTCGAGGTGGCCGGCAAGCCCGAGGACTGGACGCTGAGCACGCTCACCGCCCTCGAACTGCTCGCCGTGGTGCTCGTCCCGCCGCTGCTCGGCCGGCGGCTGCTGCGGCGGCGCAAGTCCTCGGACGGCGCCTCGTGACCGCCCCGGTGCTGGAGAAGCCGGCCGCCCCCGTGCGGCCGGCCACGCCCGCGGGCCCACCCGCCGCGACCCCCGCGGCCGGGCCCGCCGCCGCCCCTTCGCGGCGCCGCCTCCTCCAGGGCGCCCGGGTGGCCAGCCTGCTGGCCGCGCTGGTGCTGGGCTTCGTCGGCTACCTGTTCACGCTCTCGCACGTCCAGGAACGGCACTTCCAGTCCACCGCGTACAAGACCTTCCGGGACCAGCTCGCCCGGGCCGTCGCCCCCACCGGGGCCGCCGCCGACGGCGCCCCGGTGGCCCTGCTGGACATCCCGGCGATCGGCCTGCACCAGGCCGTCGTGGTCGAGGGCACCACCGGCCGGGACCTCATGCGCGGGCCCGGCCACCGCCGGGACACCGCCCTGCCCGGCCAGGGCGGCGTCGCGGTGCTGTTCGGCCGCGGCGCCACCTTCGGCGCGCCCTTCGCCGAGCTGTCCGGGCTCCGGGTCGGCGACAAGATCGAGGCCACCACCGGGCAGGGCAAGTTCATCTACACCGTCAACGTGTACGGCGACGGCGACCACCCGATCACCGACCCGGCCCGCAACCGGCTCGTCCTGGTCACCGGGGACTCGGACTGGATCCCCGGCTCGACCGTGATGGTCGGAGCCCGGCTGGACGGCGACCCCCAGCAGAACCCCGGCGGCCGGCCCCGGACCGTCCCGTACGACAAGGCGCTGGCCGCCGACAAGGGCGCGCTGGCCACGCTGCAACTGTGGTCGCTCGGACTGCTGGGCGTGGTGCTCGGCGCGCTCCTGCTGGCCCGGTACTGGCGGGCCTCGGCGGCCTACCTGAGCCTCGCGCCGGTGCTCGGCGCACTGCTCTGGGCGGTCTACGAGAACGCCGCCGCCCTGCTGCCCAACCTCTACTGAAGCGCGCCCGGAAGGCCGTACCGATGACGGATGCACCGATGACCGACACCCCGACCACCGGCCTGGGGACGGTCGACGCCCCGGCGACCGACCCGGCCGCCGACACCCTCACCCTCCCGCCGCTGCCGCCGGCCCCGCACCCCGGCGGCGAGCCGCTGGCCGGGCTGGAGACCAGGGAGGTCTCCGCCTGGTTCGGCGCCCGCAAGGTGCTGGAGCGGGTCTCGCTGGCGATGCCGGCCGGCGAGGTCACCGCGCTGATCGGCCCGTCCGGCTGCGGCAAGTCCACCTACCTGCGGATCCTCAACCGGATGCACGAGATGGTGCGCGGCGCCGCGCTCTCCGGCGAGGTGCTGCTGGAGGGCGACGACGTCTACCGTCCCGGTCGGCGCCCCGCCGAGGTGCGGCGCCGGATCGGCATGGTGTTCCAGCGGCCCAACCCGTTCCCGGCGATGTCCATCCAGGACAACGTCGCCAGCGGCCTGAAGCTGGCCGGGATCAAGGTCTCCAAGGAGGAGCGCCGGGACCTGGTGGAGACCAGCCTGCGCCGCGCCGGGCTCTGGGACGAGGTCTCCAGCCGGCTGCACACCCCGGGCGGCTCGCTCTCCGGCGGGCAGCAGCAACGCCTGTGCATCGCACGGTCGTTGGCGGTCTCGCCGGACATCCTGCTGATGGACGAGCCGTGCTCCGCGCTCGACCCGACCTCCACCCGACGGGTCGAGGAGACCATCGCCGAACTGCGCGGGCGGCTCACCATCGTGATCGTCACCCACAACATGCAGCAGGCCCAGCGCGTCTCGCAGACCTGCGCCTTCTTCCTGGCCACCCACGACACCCCGGGCCGGATCGTGGAGGCCGGGCCGACCGCGCAGGTCTTCGGCAACCCGCGTGACCAGCGGACCTCCGACTACGTGAACGGCCGCTTCGGGTAGGCCCTGCCCGGCCGGACAGGGCCCAGGCGATACGTCCTAGGGGAGCCAGGGGAGCTAGGGGAGCCAGGGAAGTCGCAGCAGCTCCTCCAGCACCGCCGCGACGCCGTCCTGCTCGTTGCTCACGGTGTGCAGCGGCACCGCCGCCAGCACCTGCGGGTGCGCGTTGGCGACGGCGTACGCGGTGCCGGCCCAGTCCAGCATCTCCAGGTCGTTCGGCATGTCGCCGAAGGCCACCACCTCGCTCCGGTCGATCCCGTGCCCGGCGCACCAACGGGCCAGCGTGCTGGCCTTGGTGACGCCGGGCGCGCTGATCTCCAGCAGCGGGATCGGCGCCGAGCGGGTGATCTCGGCCAGCTGCCCGGCCGCCTCCCGGGCCCGGGTGAGGAACGTGTCCGGGTCGAGGTCGGGGTGCTTGGCCAGCAGCTTGAACAGGCCCCGGACCGGCCCGCCGGCGCTCAGCAGCTTCTCCGCCGGGCCGACCGCGTGCTCCAGGTCGTCGCCCCACATCGGCACCGCGTACTCGGGCTCGCGGGCCCACCCGTCCGGGTACTCGAAGGCGAACGCGGTACCGGGCAGCTCGGCGCGCAGCACCTCGACCACCGCCAGGGTGGTCTCCACCGGAAGCGGGAACGACTCCAGCAGCTCACCGCGCCGCACGTCCACCACCGCGCCGCCGTTCGAGCAGATCGCCACCCCGTGGCCGCCGATGTGCGCGCTCACCTGCTGCATCCAGCGCGGCGGCCGCCCGGTGACGAACACCACCTGCACCCCGGCCGCCTCCGCGGCCGCCAGGGCCGCGGCGGTGCGTTCGCTGACGGTGCCGCCGGCGCACAGCAGGGTGCCGTCCAGGTCGGTGGCGATGAGGCGGGGGGCGGTACGGGCTTCGGTCACCGGTCCATCTTCGCCCATCGGTGCCGCACCGGTCACCGGCGAGGACGGACCTCGTCGCGGACCCGCAGGACGGCGCCGCCGACCCGCCGGACCTGTGGCTTTCGGCCCCCGAGGCGCCGTTTCCGGCCTATTCGCCCGGCGGCCGGGGTGTCCCCGGGGCGCGACGGGCAGGAGTGTGCACGGCCACCCCGTCGGCAGGAAGAGCCATGCCCACTCGCCAGCTCCGAGACGAGCCTCCCCCGACCATCCCGCCCGCCGCCTCCCCGGACGCCTCCTCGGACGCCTCCTCGGGCGCTTCCTCGGGCGCTTCCTCGGGCGCTTCCCCGGACGTTTCCTCGGACGCCTCCCGCGAGCCGGTCCTGCTCGGCGACGTCCTCTTCCACACCCTCGCCGAGATCGCCCGCCGCGCCCCCGAGCCCCGCCTCCCGGCCCAGCGCACCCGCCCGCACCCGTAGGCCCTGCCCGGTCGAGCTGCGCCACCGCCCTTTCGGAACACGGAATTTGATGCCGTCTCACCTCTGGTCGCGCATTGTTCGATTCCCTAAACTGCACTCCCCACCCGCCGGCACCGGAGCACGCCATCGGGGCGTGCTCGGCCGCGCCGGCCAGCCCCACCAGGAGGTCTTGACATGGTCAAGCACTACTTCAAGTACGCCCTGAGCACCCTGACCGCCGCCATGTTCGCGCACATGGCCTGACCGAGTCGTCCCGGCCTGGGCCGGGGTGAGCATCCCCGGCCCAGGTTCCAGGAGGTCTCGTGTTCGGCACTGCGGTGAGTCAACTCCGGTACGGCGCATCGATCCTGCTCAACCGCAGGATCCGGCCCCAGGACCTCGGACGGATCGCCGACGACATGGTCCGCACGCTCGCCGAGTTCGGCGAGCCGGGCGCGGACTCGGCACTGCTGCCGGGGCAGGCCGGGCAGGTCGACCCGGAGGTGCGGCGCACGGTCACCCGGCGGAGCCTGCGGGCCACCGCGCGCGCCGCCGTCCGCCACACGGCCTACTACCGGCGGACCTTCGACGACCTCGGGATCGACCCCGACACGCTCGACACGGAGACCTGGTCGCGGGTGCCCGTCACCCCGAAGGCGGCCCTGCGTGGCCTGCCCGCCGCGTTCGTCTCCGCCGCCGCCGCGCCCGCCCTGATGGCGCTGACCACCGGCACCAGCGGCACCCCGACCGCGGTCTGGTACTCCCGGGCCGAGTTGGAGACGACGATCGCCCTCAGCACCATCTCGGCGGCACTGACCCTCGGGCTGCGCCCCCGGCACACCGTGGCGTACGCGGGCTGCTCCAGGGCCACCCTGCCGCTGGTCGTCGCCGAGGAGTCCACCACCCGGGTCGGCGCCTCGTTCGTCCAGTTCGGGACGATCGACCCCGCGCTCGCCCTGGACCGCCTCGCCGCACCGCTCGGCCTGCCCGGCAAGGCCCCGCAGATCACCCACCTCACCGCCTCCGCGTCGTACCTCTCCGCGCTCGTGCAGGAGGCCGAACAGGGCGGGTGGCGGTCCGCGGACTTCGGGCTGGAGAGCATCGGGGTGGGCGGCGAGGTGCTGTCGGCCCCCCTGCGGGAGCGGGCCGAAGCGGCGTTCGGCGCACCGGTGTCCACGTCCTACCTGATGACGGAGACGCTCCCCTCGGGCGGCACGCCGTGCTCCCAGGGGCATCTGCACCACACCACCGAGTTCGGGCACCTGGAGGTGCTCGACCCGCAGACCTGGGAGCCGACCGCGCCGGGGGAGGTCGGCATGCTGGTGCACACCCCCTTCGTGCCCTACCGGGAGTGCACCCTGCTGCTGCGGTACGCCACCGGCGACCTGGTCCGGCTGCCCGTCGGCGAGGCCGGGTGCGAGTGGGCGCACCTGCCGGCCACGTCCGCCGTCCTGGGCCGCTGGTCGGGGCCGCTCAGCGCCTCCGTGCCGACCAGGGACGTCCTCGACCTGGTCGAGGGGGAGCCGGACGTGCCGCTGCCGGCCAGGTACACGCTGACCGAGGAGCCGGACGGCGGTGCGCTGCTGCACCTCCTGGTCCGTGCGCTGCCCGCGGCGACACTGCACCGCAGGCTCGAACAGGGGGCATCGGCGGCGGGGCTGCCGCTGGCCGGCATCGTGCTCCACGACGACCGGTCGAAACTGCCGCCGTCCAGCCCGGTCCGCGCGGACCTGCGGGAACACACCTTCGAGTCGGCCCGTCCGGTCGGCGTCCGGGCCGGGAGCGGCGCATGAACGCGATCCCCCTCGTCGCCCTGAGCTGCTGCGTGGCCCTGCTGATGGCCGCGGCCGGGGGGTACCTGGTCCGCGTGCGGATGCCCAGGCCTCCGGTGGGCGTCTACACCTCCGGCGACATCGCCGTCCTGTGCGTCGGCGTCGTGCTCGCCCCGCTGCTCTACCTCAAGCTGCCGGGCGTGGTCGTCTCGGCGCTCTTCGGCCTGGTGCTCTGCCTGGCGGTGCAGTTCACCCTGGCACCGGTCTGCTCCGGCCGCTGGGCCTGGGGCCTCGCACTCGTGGCCGCCGGCGCCACGGCGGCGTGCAGCGGCCACCCCGTCGCGGTGCGCGCCTGCACCGACGTGATGCTCGCCGTCGCGGTGGTGGGCGTGGCCAACCTGTGGACGCAGAGCGGAATGCGATCGGCGCACGCGGCCGGCCTGGCCGCCGTCCTGTCCTGCTACGACCTGGTGGCGACCACCCTGACGCAGGTCACCGCGAACTTCGTCACCCAGGTCCAGGGACGGCCGTTCGCCCCGATGCTCGTCCTGACGGGCGGCAGCCCGCCGGTCGCCGTGGGCCTCGGCGACCTGCTGCTCCTCGTACTGTTCCCGCTGGTCGCCGCCAAGGCGTTCGGACGGACGGCCGCGTTGCTGGCGGCAGCCGTCGGAGTGGTCGTGACCAGCGCGGTCAGCGCGCTGTTCGCCCTGGGCGTGCTGACGGCGGGCTTCCCCCTGCTGACCGTGCTCGGCCCCCTGATCGTGGTGCAGCACGTGCTGTGGTCACGCCGACTGGGCGGCGAGCGGACGACGGCCCGCTGGCGCGCCGGTACCGACTCGCCTGCCCCACGCCCCGACCGCCTCCAGCCGGACCCCGCCCTGACGTCGGCCCTGTCCCTCACCCCGCCCACCGGGCTGGCACCGGGCACCTGGATCGCGATCGCCGACGGCCAGATCCTCGGCACCGGCAACTCCCCCGGCCTCGCCCGCCGCGCCGCCCGCCAGCGCGGCACGGACACCCTCCCCATCGTCCGCCAGCTCTGACCGGCCGCCCTTCAGCGGACTTCTGACGACGGCGGCCACGGCGTTCGCGGCTACGGGCGATGGGATTGGCTCGGCACGCGCCGTGCGCTGGTGAACCTCTGCCGTCGCCCGCCGGCGGCCAGTTCGCCGAGGCGCTCGCCGATGACGGAGACGCCGGGGCGGGGCTCCTGCGCGTAGTACCAGGGCTTGCGGCGGCGCAGCAAGGCCTCTCCGTGCTCGCTCCAGGTGAACCCGGGCTTCCGCAGCAGCCTCCGGAACACCGAGTCGGCGGTCTCCGGGTGGGCGGCGGCCAGCCGGCGGATCGGCAGTGGCGTGATCGACTCCTCGCGCAGGTACGTGCGCAGCAGGTCCTGGTGCGGTTTACGGCCCGTGCGGGAAGGGGCGGCGAAGAGGTCCCGCAACAGCCCGTAGCCCGCGTAGAAGTTGAGTCCGTCGACCTCGTCGTAGATGACTCCGACGGTGTCCGCATCCGCAAGGTCCCGTGGCAGCTCGAAAGCCGGAAAGTCGAGGGCCGGGCGCCGCCCGCCCCGGGCGCGGTCGGGATGCTCGGCGGCGGTGTCCTCCCGCCGGTGCCGGTAGTAGGCGTTGAGCCGTTCCTCGGCTTCGGCGGGCGGAAGGACCAGTTCGTCGCTGCCGAAGAACTCGACGAACGCGGCCCGGTCCTTCCGCATCGACTCCCACCCCTGCTCGATCTTCTCGGGGTTGCGGAAGACCAGTTCGGGGTGGCTGGTGGCCAGTTGGAGTGCGGCCCGGGCGATCTCGGTGGCGCTGGACTTGGGGTAGTACGACATCGCCCCGGAGACCAGCCACGTCCCGTCGGCCGAGAAGACCGGCACCAGGCAGGTGTGGAGGAACCCTCCCCTCGTCACCCCGCGGAAAGCAGCCCGTCCGGCGTTCGAGTAGGTGCGGTACTCCAGGTCGTCGACCAGGTTCAGCAGGACGAGGGCATCCCCGTCCTTGCGGCAGATCTCGAAGATCCCCTCGACCGGGTCCCGCCAGCCGAGCAGCATCTCCCGGTCGATCTCGCCCAAGTCCCGCCGCCCACCGACGAACCGGTCCACCACCGTCGAACCGTCCGGCAGGCGGAAGCGCAGGATGAAGTGGTCGGTGATCCGGACCGCCTCACCCTCGTCCAGCAGCCGCTCCGGCCCGGCGGCCTCCAGCAGCAGGGGAGTCAACCACCGGTCGAAGCGCGCACCCTGCGCGAAGGCGACCAGCTCCCCCTTCAACTCGGCACAGCGCTCGATGAGGTCGGCGAGCGCGCGCTCGCCGTGATCCGCGCCCCGAACGGCGATCGCCATGTCCTGCTCTCCCCACAAGCCGGTTCCGAAGTCGTGATGTGTGAGTTGCTCGGCTCTTGCCGTAGGCACCGACGGTGGCCCTCATCGATCATGGTCCAAAGCTCGGCCCCGCCCTGCCCGATGCACCCACGGCGCCACGGTAGCGGCCGTGAAGGCGCTCTAGCCGAGGGTCGCTCGAAACCTCACCTGCCGGAGTGAACACGTAGGGTCGACGGCATGCGCTTGAGTACCGTGATCCTCCCCATCCACCGGTGGAGCGAGGGGCAGAAGATCTGGCAGCGTGCCGAGGAGCTCGGCTTCCATGCCGCCTACACCTACGACCACCTGTCCTGGCGGAGCTTCCGGGACGAGCCGTGGTTCGGCTCGGTTCCCACGCTGACGGCTGCGGCGACCGCCACCGAGCGGATCCGGCTGGGGACGCTGGTGACGTCGCCGAACTTCCGGCACCCGGTGACGCTGGCGAAGGAGCTGATCACGCTGGACGACGTGTCCGGCGGGCGGGTGACGCTGGGCATCGGGGCCGGCGGGACGGGCTTCGACGCGACGGCGTTGGGGCAGGAGGCGTGGTCGCCGAAGGAGCGGGCGGACCGGTTCGGTGAGTTCCTGCCGCTGCTGGACGAGCTGCTGCGTACGGACGCCACGACGCGCGAGGGGGCGCACTACTCGGCGGTCGAGGCCCGGAACATCCCCGGCTGCGTGCAGACGCCGCGACTGCCGTTCTACGTCGCCGCGACCGGGCCGCGCGGGCTGAAGCTGGCGGCCGAGTACGGGCAGGGCTGGGTGACGTACGGGGACCCGAAGGGCCCGGCGGACGTGCCCGTCGAGCGGGCGCCCGAGGTGGTCGGGAAGCAGATCGAGAAGCTGACCGCGGCCTGCGAGGCGACCGGGCGGGACGTGCGCGAGCTGGAGAAGATGCTGCTCCAGGGCTCGACGGCGGAGCGGCCGCTTCAGTCGCTGGACGCCTTCGTGGACTGGGCGGGGAAGTACCAGGAGCTGGGCATCACCGAGCTGGTGATCCACTGGCCGGTGCCGGACTCGATCTTCGAGAACGACCTCGCCGTCTTCGAGCAGATCGCCACCGAGGGCCTCGCCCAGCTGGGCTGAGCGTTGCGTCGACCCTGAGGGGGAGATCCTCCGCCCCTTAGGGGAGATCGTCCGCAGTGTCATACCGCAGCAGCAGACGGGCTCGTCATTCCAGCTCATAGCCCTTGGCGCGCAAGCCCGTTACGTTGAGCAGGTGTCCACTGCTGTCATCAAGACGGATGGCCTCACCAAGAGGTTCCCCCGGGTCACCGCCCTCGACCAGCTCACCGTCGAGGTGCGGCCCGGGGTGGTCGGGCTGGTCGGGGCCAACGGTGCGGGCAAGTCCACCCTCATCAAGATCCTGCTCGGCCTCGCCCCGGCGACGTCCGGCCGCGGCGAGGTCCTCGGCCTGGACGTCGCCACCCGGGGCCCGGAGATCCGTGAACGGGTCGGCTACATGCCCGAGCACGACTGCCTGCCACCGGACGTGTCGGCGACCGAGTTCGTGGTGCACATGGCGCGGATGGCGGGGCTGCCGGCCACCGCCGCCCGTGAGCGCACCGCGGACACCCTGCGGCACGTCGGCCTGTACGAGGAGCGGTACCGGCCGATGGGCGGGTACTCGACCGGCATGAAGCAGCGGGTCAAGCTCGCGCAGGCGCTGGTGCACGACCCGAAGCTGGTGCTGCTGGACGAGCCGACCAACGGTCTCGACCCGGCGGGCCGGGACGAGATGCTGGGCCTGATCCGCCGGGTGCACACCGACTTCGGGATTTCGGTGCTGGTCACCACCCACCTGCTCGGCGAGTTGGAGCGAACCTGCGACCACCTGGTCGTGATCGACGGCGGCAAGCTGCTGCGCTCCTCCTCCACCGCCTCCTTCACCGAGGCGACGGCCGTCCTGGCGGTCGAGGTGACGGACCATCCGCAGGACGCCGTCCCGGAGCCGGGCGACGCCGTCCGCGCACGGCTGGCCGCCGCCGGGCTGTCCGTCCAGCCGGAGGGCTCGCACCTGCTGCTGGTCCGGCTGGCCGGCGACGACACCTACGACACCATCCGCGACACGGTCGCCGGCCTGGGCCTCGGTCTGGTCCGGTTGGAGCAGCGCCGCCACCGGGTCGCCGAAATCTTCACCGACGAGAACAGGGGAGGGACGGACGATGTCGCTGCCTCCTGACACCAGGTCCGCCGACACCGGCGTCATCCACGACATCGGCTACCGCGGCTACACCGGGCCCCGGCTCGGCCGGGCCTACGCGACCCGCTCGCTGTTCACCCAGAGCCTGCGCGCCGCGTACGGGCTCGGGCGCTCCGGCAAGTCCAAGGTGCTGCCGATGCTGGTGCTCGGCGTGGTCACGCTGCCGGCCGTGGTCATGGTGGCGGTCGCGCTCGCCACCAGCGCGAAGGAGCTGCCGCTGGACTACCCGCGGTACCTGTCCTCGTTCGTGCTGGTCGTGTCGATCTTCCTGGCCTCGCAGGCGCCGGTGCTGTTCTCCCGGGATCTCCGGTACCACACCGTCCCGCTGTACTTCTCCCGCCCGATCACCCGCGCCGACTACGTCCGGGCCAAGTTCGCCGCCATGGTCAGCGCCCAGTTCCTGTTGATGGCTGCGCCGTTGCTGGTCCTCTACATCGGGGCGCTGCTGGGCGGGCTGGACTTCGGGCACAACACCGGGCACTTCCTGTCCGGCCTGGTCGCCGCCCTGCTGTACTCCCTGGTGCCGACCTCGGTGGCGCTGGTGGTCGCCGCCGCGACCCCGCGCCGCGGCTTCGGGGTGGCCGGGATCATGGGCTACCTGGCGATCAGCACGGCCGTGGTGGCGATCCTGACCCGGATCGGCACCGCCACCGAGCTCACCGTCCCGGACTCCGCCCAGTGGATCGCGCTGCTGTCGCCGAACGACCTGGTGGAGAGCCTGACCAACCAGCTCTTCGACGTCGGCGGGATGGGCGGCCGGATGCACGCGCCCGGCGGGCTCGGCGTGGTCGTCTTCACCGTCGCCGTTCTCGCGATGGTGTCCGGCTCGTACGGGCTGCTGCTGCGCCGCTACCGCAGCGTCTGATGAACCGAGGAGTTTGAGAGGGCGTCATGGCCACCATCACCATCGACAAGGTCTCCCGCTGGTTCGGGAACGTGGTCGCCGTCAACGACATCAGTATGACGATCGGCCCAGGCATCACCGGCCTGCTCGGTCCGAACGGCGCGGGCAAGTCGACCCTCATCCACATGATGAGCGGATTCCTCGCGCCCTCCAGCGGGGCGGTCACCCTGGACGGCGCGCCGATCTGGCGCAACCAGCAGGTGTACCGGCAGATCGGCCTGGTCCCGGAGCGGGAGTCGATGTACGACTACCTGACCGGCTGGGAGTTCGTGCTCGCCAACGCCGAACTGCACGGCCTCGCCGACCCGGGTGCCGCCGCCCGGCGTGCCCTGGACCTGGTGGAGATGGCCTACGCCAAGGACCGCCGCACCGGGACGTACTCCAAGGGCATGAAGCAGCGGGTCAAGATGGCCTCCGCGCTGGTCCACGACCCGGCCGTGCTGCTGCTCGACGAGCCGTTCAACGGCATGGACCCGCGCCAGCGGCTCCAGCTGATGGAGCTGCTGCGCCGGTTCGGCGCGGACGGCCGGACGGTGCTGTTCTCCTCCCACATCCTGGAGGAGGTCGAGCAACTGGCCCGGCACATCGAGGTCGTGGTGGCCGGCCGGCACGCCGCCTCGGGCGACTTCCGGAAGATCCGCCGACTGATGACCGACCGGCCGCACCGCTACCTGGTCCGCTCCAGCGACGACCGCAGGCTGGCCGCCGCGCTGATCGCCGACGGCTCCACGACCGGTATCGAGGTGGACGCGCGGGAACGGGCGCTGCGGATCGAGGCGGTGAACTTCCAGGGCTTCACCACCCTGCTGCCCCGGGTCGCCCAGGAGGCGGACATCCGGCTGTACACCGTCTCGCCGGCGGACGAGTCGCTGGAGAGCGTCTTCTCCTACCTGGTCTCCGCGTGAGGCCCGGCGTCCGAGCCACCGAACTCCCGTACCGGACCCAGGAAAGGGCCGACCGACCATGAACCCGACCGTCGCCAGGCTGACCCTGCGCGGCCTGCTGGGCCGCCGCCGCGGCCTCCTGCTGCTGGTGGTCCCCGCCCTGCTGCTGGTCATCTCGGCCGTCGCGAGCGGCACCGCCAGCGGGAACGAGCACGACCTCACCGTCAAGATCCTCGGGCAGCTCGGCCTCGGCACCCTGGTGCCGATCCTCGGCCTGGTCGTCGGCACCGGCGTGATCGCCACCGAGATCGACGACGGGTCGATCGTCTACCTGCTGGCCAAGCCGCTGCCGCGGTGGAAGATCGTCACCACCAAACTGGTCGTCGCGATCGGCACCACCTGGGTGTTCGCGGCCCTCCCGACGCTGCTCTGCGGCCTGCTGCTGATCGGCACCAGGGACGGCATCGCGCTCGGCTACACCGTGGCCGTGCTGGTCGCCGGGGCGGCGTACAGTGCGCTGTTCCTGCTGCTCGGCGTGGTCACCCGGCACGCGGTGGTGGCCGGGCTGGGGTACGCGCTGGTCTGGGAGTCGCTGATCGGCAACTTCGTGTCGGGCGCCCGGACGCTGAGCGTCCAGCAGTGGGGCCGGTCGGTGGCCGAGGCGGTCGCCGGGGACGCCGCGATCGGCGCCGACGTCTCGCTCGGGGTGGCCGTCCCGCTGCTGCTGGCGGTCACCGTGGCGGCGACGGTGCTGGCCTCGGTGAAGCTGGCCGGACTGACCCTGGCCGCCGAGGAGTAGCCGGCCGGGGCCGGCCCGGGGTAACCGGGGTCGGCCCGGGGTAACCGGGGTCGGCCCGGGGTAACCGGGGTAACCGGGGTCGGCCCGAGCCGGGGTCGGCCCGAGCCGGCCTCAACGAGGCCAGCCCGGGTCGGTCCGAGCAGAGGTGCTAGCCGAGCGTCCGGTTGCGGCCCGCGCCCCAGCCGGCCGCGCCGACCACGGTGGCCAGCACCAGCATCAGCACCAGGGTGGCCGTCCAGCCGCCGGTGAGCTGGTGCAGCGCGCCGGCGCCGACCGGGCCCGCCGCCGCGACCAGGTAGCCGACCGCCTGCGACATCCCGCCCAGTTGGGCGGCGCCGGCCGCGCTGCCGGTGCGCAGCACGATGAAGGCCAGGCCCAGGCCCAGCGAACCGCCCTGGGCGACGCCCAGGATGGTCGCCGACACCCAGGCGCCGGACACCGGCGCGATCAGCAGCAGGGCGATGCCGAGGCCGTTCAGCCCGGCCATGGCCACCGCCAGCCCGCGCTGGCGGGTCATCCGGCCGGCCAGCAGCGGCACCAGGAAGGCGCCCGCGACCTGCACCAGGTTGGAGAAGGCGAAGACCAGACCGGCCTCGCCGCGGTCCATGCCGTGGTCGGCCAGGATGGTCGGCATCCAGGCGACCAGGGTGTACACCAGCAGCGACGAGATGCCCATGAAGAGGCTGATCTGCCAGGCCATCGGCGAGCGCCAGATGCCCTCGATCGGCTTCTCGGCCGCCCGACCGGCCGCCTGACCGGCCGCCTGACCGGCCGCAGGGCCAGTGGAGAGACCGGTCGCGACCGCCGCCCGCTCCTGCCGGGAGCGCAGCACCTGCGGCAGCCAGGCCACCGCGGCGATCAGCGCGAGCAGCGACCAGGTGCCCAGCGAGGCCTGCCAGCCGCCGCCGAGGGCGTGCTCCAGCGGCACCGAGAGGCCGGCCGCCATGGTCGCGCCGACCAGCATGGTGGTCGAGTAGACGCCGGTCATCGCCGCCGCCCGGTCCGGGAACTCCCGCTTGACCAGGCCCGGCATCGACACGTTCAGCACCGCGATGGCCACGCCGATCACCACGCAGCCCGCGTACAGCGCCGCCACCGAGGGCAGCACCCGCAGCAGCACGCCCGCGCCCAGCACCAGGACGGCGCCCAGCACCACCCGCTCGGTGCCGAACCGCCGGGTCAGCCGGGGGGTGAGCGGGGCGCCGACGCCCTGGAACAGCACCGGCACGGTGGTGATCAGTCCGCTCGCGGTGGCGGAGAGTCCGAAGGTCCGCTGGATCTCGCCGACCATCGGCGACACCGCCGCCAGGCAGGCGCGCATGTTCAGCGCGACCAGCAGGATGCCGGTCAGCAGCAGCGCGGGGTGGGCCAGCCGGGTGCGGACGGGAAGCGGGAGGGACGTGGTGGCAACCGGCTGCTGGGCACGGGTGACGGCCATGGGTGTGCTGTTCTTTCGTGAATGTGCGCGAGGGCGCGGAGGGCGGAAGGCAGGCGGGTGCCTATGTCACTTCCGGGCCGCGATGGCCGCGAGGAGCTGCTCGACGGCCGCGGTCGGCTCGGCGAGCAGCGCACGACACGCGGCCTCGGCACGGTCGGGGTCGCCGCTCTCGATCGCGTCGACCAGCGCCGCGTGGGTGGCCACGGCCACCTCGGGCATGTCGTGGTCGCCGAAGGCCGAGGTCATCGACTCGCGCACGGAGGCGCCGAAGTAGCGGTAGACCTCGGTGAGCGCCGGGTTGTGCGCGGCCTCGACGATGGCGGTGTGGAACTCCAGGTCGTGCTCGACGGTGGCCTCGCGGTCGGTCCGCTCGGCGTGCGAGGCGATCACCTCGGCCTCGCGGGCCAGCGCGGCCCGCATCCGCTCGACGTCCTCGCGGGTGTGCCGCAGCGCGGCCAGCCGGGCGGCCTCGGTCTCCAGTGCGGCCCGGACCTCCAGGACGTCCCGGATGCCCGAGCGCTGGACGCCGCGCAGGACGGCGGCCGGGTCGCTGGTGGAGCGGACGAACGTCCCCTCGCCCTGGCGGGAGACCAGCATGCCGGCGTGCACCAACACCCGGATCGCCTCCCGGACGGTGTTCCGGCCGACCTGCAGCCGCTCGGCGAGCTCGTGCTCGGTGGGGATCTGCGATCCCACCGGCCAGACGCCGCCGGCCAGTTGCTCGCGCAGCTGGTCGATCGCGGTGTCCACCAGGGAGCGCCGTCCGGCCGCCTGGAGGCTGTTGCCGTCGTTGGTCATGCCGGTGCTCCCTTCGTCGTTGGTCGCCGCGTCGCTGGTCAACGCCGGTCATCGGTCATCCTACAACCGCTTGCCCGGTCATCCTACAACTGGAGGTGAACCCCTGCCGAACACCACGGCGAGGTCCGGAGGAGAAGGGGCTAGACGCCCGGGTAGAGCTGTTCCAGGACGACGGCGACGCCGTCCTCGTCGTTGCTCGCGGTGACCTCGTCGGCGACGGCGAGCAGTTCCTCGTGGGCGTTGGCCATCGCCACGCCGCGGGCCGCCCAGCCGAACATCGGCACGTCGTTGGGCATGTCGCCGAAGGCGATGGTGTCGGCCCCGCGGACGCCCAGGCGGCGGGCGGCGACGGCCAGCCCGGTGGCCTTGGACAGGCCCAGCGGCAGCAGTTCGACCACTCCGGCGCCGGCCATCACGACGCCGACCAGGTCCCCGGCGACGCGGCGGGCGGCCTCGGCGAGCGCGTCGTCGGTCAGGCCCGGGTGCTGGATGTAGAGCTTGCTGACCGGGGCGTCGAGCAGCTGGTCGCGGTCGACCCGGACGACCGGGAGGTCGGAGCCGATCAGCAGCTCGTAGCCGGGGCCGGCCAGCACCTGGCCGTCCAGGCCGTCCTGGTTGGCGGCGACGGCCAGCGGGCCGGTCTCGGCCTCGATCTTGGCGATGGCGAGCGCGGCGAGCCGGCGGTCCAGGGTGAGGGAGGTGAGCAGCCGGTGCGCGCCGGCGTCGTACACCTGGGCGCCCTGGCCGCAGACGGCTATCCCGGTGTAGCCGATCTCGTCGAAGACCGGGCGGGCCCAGGCGGCGGAGCGGCCGGTGACGACGATGTGCAGCGCGCCCGCGCCGGTGGCCGTGGCCAGGGCGGCGCGGGTGCGCTCGGAGACGGTTTCCGCGCTGGTCAGCAGGGTGCCGTCGAGGTCGGTGGCGACCAGCCGGTAGGGCAGGTCGCCACCGCTCGGGTGCTCACCGTTGGGGGAGACGGGGCTGGGGCTGGTGGTGCTCATGGGCCGTACGTCTCCCGGGAGTTGCGGGTGGTGCGGGTGGCGCGGTGCTACTTGACCGGTTCGAGGACGGTCCGCCCGCCGAGGAACGGCCGCAGCGCCTCGGGCACGGCCACCGAGCCGTCGGCCTGCTGGTGGTTCTCCAGGATCGCCACGATGGTGCGCGGGATGGCGACCAGGGTGCCGTTCAGGGTGGCCAGCGGGCGGGTCTTGCCCTCCTCGCGCATCCGGATGGAGAGCCGGCGGGCCTGGTACTCGGTGGTGTTGGAGGTCGAGGTGACCTCGCGGTACTTGCCCTGGGTCGGGATCCAGGCCTCGATGTCGAACTTGCGCGCGGCCGAGGCGCCGAGGTCGCCGGAGGCGACGTCGATCACCCGGTAGGGCAGCTCCAGTGCGTTGAGGAAGTCCTTCTCCCACTGGAGCAGGCGGCGGTGCTCGTTCTCGGCGTCCTCGGGAGTGGTGTAGACGAACATCTCCACCTTCTCGAACTGGTGGACGCGGATGATGCCGCGGGTGTCCTTGCCGTAGGTGCCGGCCTCGCGGCGGAAGCAGGACGAGTAGCCGGCGTAGCGCAGCGGCAGCTTCTCGGCGTCGAGGATCTCGTCCATGTGGTACGCGGCGAGCGGGACCTCGCTGGTGCCGACCAGGTACCGGTCGTCCTCGGCGAGGTGGTAGACGTTCTCGGCGGCCTGGCCGAGGAAGCCGGTGCCGTCCATGGCGGCGGGCCGGACCAGGGTCGGGGTGATCATCGGGATGAAGCCGGCCGCGGTGGCCTGGGCGATGGCCATGTTGACCAGGGCGAGCTCCAGCAGCGCGCCGACGCCGGTCAGGTAGTAGGAGCGGGCGCCGGCGACCTTGGCGCCGCGCTCGGTGTCGATCGCCCCCAGGATCTGGCCGAGCTCGACGTGGTCGCGCGGCTCGAAGCCCTCGGCGGCGAAGTCGCGCGGGGTGCCGATCTCCTCCAGGGTGACGAAGTCCTCCTCGCCGCCGACCGGGGCGGCCGGGTCGATGAGGTTCGCCAGCGAGCGGAGCAGGCGCTCGGCCTCCTCCTTGGCCACGCCCTGCTCGGCGTCCGCGGCCTTGACCGCGGCGGCCAGCTCCTTGGTGCGCTGCAGCAGGGCGGCCTTCTCCTCGCCCTTGGCCTGGGCGACCTGCTTGCCGAGCGTCCGCTGCTCGCTGCGCAGTTCGTCGAAGCGACTGCCCGAGGACCGGCGCCGTTCGTCGGCGGAGAGGAGGGCGTCGACCAGGTCGACGTCCTCGCCACGGACGCGCTGCGAGGCGCGCACTCGGTCAGGGTCCTCACGAAGCAGGCGAAGGTCAATCACAGGCCCAAGCGTACCGGGCGCAGGCTCGTCCACCGGTACGGGTTTTCCCCTGGGGATAACCACCCGGATCCTGTGGATAACTTCTGTGGGGAACGGGCGGGGCCGGGGTTATCCACAGGATCCGGGCGGTGCCTGTGGATTGAAGGGGAGGTCGACCCTCCGATCGCCGAAGCCAGGGAATTGAGGTTTCAAACCTCATTTGACCTTCTCGGGTGAGGGAATTGAAGCACTCAGACGGGTGATTTGCTGGCACACGGGTGACTCTGGTCCGATTAGTCATCTCTACGCCGCTAACCAATGATCCGACCGAAACCCGCAGTGGCTATACCGGTTTGTCGACTCATCCCCAGGCCTGTGGATAACTTTCGGCTGTGGATAGTCCCCGCCCCTGTGGATGGCGGGTTCCGGCGCTACGGGCCCCTGTGGACGACGGGTGCGGTCACCCGTCCCCGCCCGTCCGGCCGGGGGAAAACGATCGGAAAAGGGCGGAAAGACAAAGGGCGGCGATCAGATGTTGTCGTGGTGCCGTCGCAGTGCCGTCGCGCGGATCAGATGTCGCCGCGCCCGTCGAGGCACCGGGACAGCCAGTCGGCGGCGGCCGTGAAATCGTCGTCCGAGGTCCCCGGCCGCCGGTGCGTGGAGACCTGCCGGTCGGCGCGCGGATAGGAGCCGAGGAACCGCACCTGCGGGCAGATCCGCTTCAGCCCCATCACGGCCTCCGCCACCCGGCGATCGGACAGGTGCCCCTCGCAGTCGATCAGGAAGCAGTAGTTGCCGATGCCCTCGCCGGTCGGCCGCGACTCGATCCGCATCAGGTTGACCCCGCGCACCGCGAACTCCTGGAGCAGCTCCAGCAGCGCGCCCGGGTGGTCGTCCGGCAGCCAGACCACCATCGAGGTCTTGTCCGCGCCGGTCGGCGAGGAGACCCGGCCCGGGCGGCCGACCAGGACGAACCGGGTGGTCGCGGTCTGCGCGTCCGCGATGTCCTTGACCAGCGGGTCCAGCCCGTAGATCGGCGCCGCGAACTCGCCCGCGAACGCCCCGTCGTAGCGGCCCTCGGCGACCAGCCGGGCGCCGTCCGCGTTGGAGGCGGCCGACTCCCACTGCGCGTCCGGCAGGTTGGCCGCCAGCCAGCGGCGCACCTGCGCCTGGGCCACCGGGTGGCTGGTCACCGTCTTGACCCCCGCCAGGTCGGTGCCCGGCCGCACCAGCAGCGCGAAGGAGATCGGCAGCAGCACCTCACGGTAGATCATCAGCGGTGTGCCGGCGGCGAGTTCGTCATTGGTCGCGGTGACGGCGCCCTCGACCGAGTTCTCGATCGGGACGAACGCCCCGGAGGCGTCCCCGCCGCGCACCGCGTCCAGCACCAGCGGTACCGAGGCCAGTGGCACCAGCTCCCGGGTCGCGGCCTCGGGCAGGGTGCGCAGCGCCGCCTCGGTGAAGGTGCCGGCCGGGCCGAGGTAGGTGTAGCGGGTGGCCGACATGACGCCTCCGTGGGGAACAGGGTGGAACCGGGGCAGGGGTGTTGCCGAAGAAGTCACCATAACGACTCCGCGCGCCGGCCAGGAAAGCGTTTCAGTGGCCGGGACCGGAGACCGTCGGGGGCGTGCTACTCGAAGAGCTGCTGGCCGAGGTAGCCGCCGGCCGGGACGCCCGGCGGCACCGCGTACAGGCCGCTGGCCTCGTGCCGCAGGAAGCGGGAGAGGCCGTCCCCCCGGGCCAGCTTGCGCTGCACCGGGGTGAAGCCCTTGCGCGGGTCGGCCTGGAAGGCGAGGAAGAGCAGCCCGGCGTCCGGCGAGCCGTCGGGCAGCAGGCCGTCGTGGTACGAGAACCCGCGCCGCAGCATCGCCGCCCCGCCGTTGGCGGCCGGGGCGGCCACCCGGACGTGCGCGTCGGCGGGGATCGCCAGCGCGCCGTCCGGGCCCTGCGCGGCCAGGTCGACGGGGGTGCGCTCGCCGGCCCCGGCGGGCGCACCGAGCGGCGCGCCGTCCGACTTGCGCCGCCCGATCACCCGTTCCTGCCGGTCGGTCGGCAGCGCCTCCCAGTTGTCCAGCAGCATCCGGATCCGCCGGAACACCAGGTACGAGCCGCCGGCGAGCCAGGCCGGCTGGTCCGGCCCGGCGGTGCAGAACACCTTGGCGGCGAAGCCGTCCTCGCCCGGCTGGGGGTTGTTGGTGCCGTCGATCTGGCCCATCAGGTTGCGGCCGGTCATCGGGCGCGCGGTGGCACCGGGCGTACGGGCGAAGCCGGCCGACTGCCAGCGCAGTGCCGCCGTGCCGGCCGCCTGGCGTTGCAGCACCCGCAGCGCGTGCACGGCCACCAGGGCGTCGTCGGCGCCGATCTGGACGAACAGGTCGCCGTCGCCGCGCGCCGGGTCGAGCGCGTCGGCGGGGAAGGGCGGCAGTGGTTCGAGCGCCTGCGGGCGGCGGTCGGCCAGCCCGGCCTTGTCGAACAGGGCGGCGCCGAAGCCGACGGTGAGGGTGAGCGAGCAGGGGCCGGCGTCCAGCGCCACCTGGTTGTCGGTGTCCTCGGCCGGCTCCCCGGCGGTCAGCCGCTCGGCGGCCTTCGTCCAGCGTTGGAGCAGGGTGCGCAGCCCGTCCCGGCCGACGCCCTCGGCCAAGTCGAAGGCGGCCAGCTGGACCCGGGCCTGCTGGGGTTCGAGGATGCCGGCCTGGTGCTCGCCGTGGAACGGCACCCGGGCCGCGCCGAGCGCGCCGCCCGGCCCGGCGGCGGGCGCTGCGCCGGGGCGGTCCAGGGCG
>NZ_JBHVWW010000012.1:114900-161924 GCF_042882025.1 Kitasatospora sp. NPDC058243 | reverse complement strand
CGATGGTACTGCAGGGGGGACCCTGTGGGAGAGTAGGACGCCGCCGAACAATCATTCACAGAGAACCCCCATCCGGGAAACCGGATGGGGGTTCTCTGCATTTCCGGGGCTTTGGGACTTCAAGGTCTCAGAGCTGGGGAAGGCCTCAGAGCTGGAGTTTGAATCCGACGTGCGACGGGACGAAGCCGAGCTTCTCGTAGAAGCGGTGGGCGTCGGTGCGGGTCGCGTCGGAGGTGAGCTGGACGAGGTCGGCACCGAGCTCGCGGGAACGCTCGATCGCCCACTGGATCAGTTCGGTGCCGAGGCCGCTGCCCCGCTCGTCGGCGTGGATGCGGACGGCCTCGATGACGGTCCGGGTGGAGCCCTTCCGGGAGAGGCCGGGGATCACGGTCAGCTGCAGGGTGCCGACGGTCCGGCCGGCGCGCTCGGCGGCGACCAGGTGCTGGTGCGGGTCGCCGTCGACGCGGGCGAAGGCGGCACGGTACGGCGTGAGGTCGTCGGGGCTCTCGCGGGTGGCACCCAGGGCGTCGTCGGCGAGCAGGGCCACTATCGCCGGCAGGTCCTCCGCGGTGGCCCTGCGGATTGTCAGGTCAGTCATGATCAGAGGATAGGCGCGCCCTGTTTCCCGCACCCCGCCGCCGCTGCCCGTAGCGCCCCCTCAGGCCCCTTCTCGGGGGTGATCTGCCGTCACCCTCCGGGCTTGGCACTGGTGATGACGGCGAAGACGGCGCCGTGCGGGTCGTGGAACTGGGCGAGGCGGCCCACGCCGTGGACGTCCATGGCGGGGATCCGCACGGTGGCCCCGAGCTTGTCGGCGATGGCGAGGCTGGCGTCCACGTTGGGGACCTCGAAGTAGGGGAGCCAGTGCGAGGTGGTGCCGCGGGCGGTCTGTTCGGGGCCGAGCTGCATGATGCCGCCGTGGGCGTCGTCGCTGCCGGCGCCGGCGGGGGTGAGGACGGTGTAGGAGGTGCCTTCGAGCGGCACGTCCTGCTCCTGCCAGCTGAAGACGGTCCGGTAGAAGGTCTTGGCGCGTTCGGCGTCGATGCTGTAGCACTCGGCCCAGCAGAGGCTGCCCTCCTCGTTGACGACCTCCAGGCCGCGGGTGTCGTGCGGCTGCCAGACGGCGAACTCGGCGCCGGTCGGGTCGGTGTAGCCGGCCATCCGGCCCGCGGTGAAGACGTCGAAGGGGGTGAACCGGACGTGCCCGCCGGCCTGTTCGACGAGTTCGGTGGTGCGGTCGGCGTCGAGGGTGGCGAAGTACAGCGTCCAGGCGGGCAGGGAGCCCTCCTCGGCGAGCGGGCCGAGGGCGGCGACCGTCCGGCCGTCGAGCTGGAAGAAGCCGTACCCGCCGGCTTCGGGGCCGGCCGGGTCGAAGGTCCAGCCGAACAGGGCGGTGTAGAAGTCGACGGAGGCCCGGGTGTCGGGACTGCCCAGGTCGAGCCAGTCGGGGGAGCCGGGGCGGAAGGCGGTGTTGAGCATGGGCACTGCTCCTCGGACGGGGCCCGGACGGGCGCGATCGTCCCCCCCTGCCCGTCCCAGCCTGGCACCTCGGCGGGGGCGCTGCACGGCGGGGCGCTGCACGGCAGGGGCCCGCAGGCGCTCCTGCCGCAGGGGCGGTCGGGCGCGGGTGCGGGCTTGTCGTGGCCGGGCGGTACGGTGCGTAACGAAAGGTCCACCCGTACTGGTCGAAGGGGGTCCCGGTGGCCAGGCAGGCGCAGTCGGGGCAGGAGGCGCCGCGCCAGCTCGCGCAGGTCGAGGGCGTGCTGGAGCGGATCACGTACGCCAACGAGGACAC
This sequence comes from Kitasatospora sp. NPDC058243, assembly GCF_042882025.1. Classification (NCBI taxonomy): domain Bacteria; kingdom Bacillati; phylum Actinomycetota; class Actinomycetes; order Kitasatosporales; family Streptomycetaceae; genus Kitasatospora; species Kitasatospora sp. NPDC058243. Next base: position 160,129 of record NZ_JBHVWW010000012.1, on the reverse strand, counting down.
CGGTTACACGGTGGCCCGGGTGGACACCGGCCGGGGCGGGAACGACCTGCTGACGGTGGTGGGCGCGCTGCTGGGAGCCCAGGTGGGGGAGTCGCTGCGGCTGCACGGGCGGTGGGGCTCGCATCCGCAGTACGGGCGGCAGTTCACGGTGGAGAACTACACGACGGTGCTGCCGGCGACGGTGCAGGGCATCCAGCGGTACCTGGGTTCGGGGCTGATCAAGGGGATCGGGCCGCGGTTCGCCGAGCGGATCGTGGAGCGCTTCGGGGTGGACACCCTGGAGGTGATCGAGAACGAGCCGGGCCGGCTGATCGAGGTGCCGGGGCTGGGGCCGAAGCGGACGAAGAAGATCGCGGCGGCCTGGGAGGAGCAGAAGGCCATCAAGGAGGTGATGGTCTTCCTCCAGGGGGTCGGGGTGTCGACCTCGCTCGCGGTGCGGATCTACAAGCAGTACGGGGACGCCTCGATCGGGGTGGTGAGGAACGAGCCGTACCGGCTGGCGTCGGACGTGTGGGGGATCGGCTTCCTGACGGCGGACCGGATCGCCCAGGCGGTGGGGATCCCGCACGACAGCCCGGAGCGGGTGAAGGCGGGGCTGCAGTACGCGCTGTCGCAGAGCAGCGACCAGGGGCACTGCTACCTGCCGGAGGAGCGGCTGATCGCGGACGGCGTGAAGCTGCTGCAGGTGGACGTGGGCTTGGTGATCGACTGCCTGGCGGAGCTGGTCGCGGCGGAGGGGGTGGTGCGGGAGTCGGTGCCGGGGGAGGCGGGCGAGGCGATCACCGCGGTGTACCTGGTGCCGTTCCACCGGGCGGAGATCTCGCTGGCCAACCAGCTGCTGCGGTTGCTGCGTTCGGATTCCGACCGGATGCCGTGGTTCGGCGGGGTGGACTGGCCGGTGGCGTTGGAGTGGCTGGCCAAGCGTACCGGGGCCGATCTCGCGCCGGAGCAGGAGCAGGCGGTGCGGCTGGCGCTGACCGAGCGGGTCGCGGTGCTGACGGGTGGTCCGGGCTGCGGCAAGTCGTTCACGGTGAAGTCGATCGTGACGCTGGCGCTGGCCAAGCGGGCGAAGGTGGTGCTGGCGGCGCCGACCGGGCGGGCGGCGAAGCGGCTGGCGGAGCTGACCGGGGCGGAGGCCTCGACGGTGCACCGGCTGCTGGAGCTGAAACCGGGTGGGGACGCCGCGTACGACCGGGACCGGCCGCTGGACGCCGATCTGGTGGTGGTGGACGAGGCCTCGATGCTGGATCTGATCCTGGCGAACAAGCTGGTCAAGGCGGTGCCGCCGGGGGCGCACCTGCTGTTCGTGGGGGACGTGGACCAGCTGCCGTCGGTGGGCGCCGGCGAGGTGCTGCGGGATCTGCTGGCGGAGGGCGGCCCGATCCCGTCGGTGCGGCTGACCAGGATCTTCCGGCAGGCCCAGCAGTCGGGGGTGGTGACGAACGCGCACCGGATCAACGAGGGGCGGCCGCCGCTGACGGACGGTCTGCCGGACTTCTTCCTGTTCGCGGAGGACGACGCGGAGTTGGCGGCTGGTCTGACGGTGGACGTGGTGGCGCGGCGGATCCCGCAGCGGTTCGGCTTCGACCCGCGGCGGGACGTCCAGGTGCTGGCGCCGATGCACCGGGGTCCGGCCGGGGCGGGGAACCTGAACACGCTGCTCCAGGGGGCGGTGACGCCGGCCCGGGAGGGGCTGGCGGAGCGGCGGTTCGGCGGGCGTACGTTCCGGGTGGGGGACAAGGTCACGCAGGTGCGCAACAACTACGACAAGGGGCGCAACGGGGTCTTCAACGGCACAGTGGGAGTGGTGACCGCCCTCAGCGTGGACGACCAGCGGTTGACGGTGCTCACCGACGAGGACGAGGAGGTGCCGTACGACTTCGACGAACTGGACGAGCTGGCCCACGCGTACGCGGTCACGATCCACCGCTCACAGGGGAGCGAGTACCCAGTGGTGGTGATTCCGGTCACCATGTCCGCTTGGACGATGCTCCAGCGAAACCTGCTCTACACCGCTGTGACCAGGGCAAGGAAACTGGTGGTACTGGTGGGGTCACGGAAGGCGATCGCCCAGGCCGTGCGGACCGTCAGTGCAGGTCGACGGCATGCGGCGCTCGATCATCGACTGGCAACTGGATGATTATCCAACAGGATGGTTGCCTCTAATGTTCTCTTGACGTGAAGAGATTTACGGCAGAGCCTAGGGTGGTGCCGATCTTGTCCGGTTCGTACCGGCTGCGGCAGCAGGTTTTGTAGGGGCGGGCCCTTTCGGGCCACCCCGGGTGCGCGGCTGTCCTCCAGATGGGGGATGGTAGAGACAGTCAGGGCACCTTGGAAGAGGATTCATTTCGTCGGTGAGGAAGACGTGAGCGACAACTCGGTAGTACTGCGGTACCAGGACGGCGAGTACGAGTACCCCGTCGTCGAGAGCACTGCGGGCAACGCCGGCTTCGACATCTCGAAGCTGCTCCCGCAGACCGGCCTGGTCACCCTGGACAACGGCTTCGGTAACACCGCCGCGTACAAGTCCGCGATCACCTTCGTGGACGGTGACAACGGCATCCTGCGGTACCGCGGCTACCCGATCGAGCAGCTCGCAGGGCAGGGCGGCTTCATCGAGACCGCGTACCTCCTGATCAACGGTGAGCTGCCCAACGCGGACCAGCTGGCCGAGTTCAACCGCGAGATCACCCAGCACACCCTGCTGCACGAGGACGTCAAGCGCTTCTTCCAGGGCTTCCCGCGGGACGCCCACCCGATGGCCATGCTGTCCTCGGTGGTCGGCGCGCTCTCCACGTTCTACCCGGAGAGCCACAACCCGTTCGACGCCGGCCAGCGTCACCTGTCGACCGTCCGCCTGCTCGCCAAGCTGCCGACGATCGCCGCCTACGCGTACAAGAAGGCGATGGGCCAGCCCTTCGTCTACCCGCGCAACGACCTGAGCTACGTCGAGAACCTCCTGCGGATGACCTTCGCCGTCCCCGCCGAGGACTACGAGCTCAACCCGGTGATCGTCAACGCCCTGGACAAGCTGCTCATCCTGCACGCGGACCACGAGCAGAACTGCTCGACCTCCACCGTGCGCCTGGTCGGCTCCAGCCACGCCAACCTGTTCGCCTCGATCTCGGCGGGCATCTCGGCGCTCTGGGGCCCGCTGCACGGCGGCGCCAACCAGGCCGTGCTGGAGATGCTGGAGAGCATCCAGAAGGACGGCGGCGACGTCGACGCGTTCATCACGAAGGTGAAGAACAAGGAAGCCGGCGTCAAGCTGATGGGCTTCGGCCACCGCGTCTACAAGGCCTTCGACCCGCGCGCCGCGCAGGTCAAGCTGCTCGCGCACGAGGTCCTCGGCCAGCTCGGCAAGAACGACGAGCTGCTGAACATCGCGCTCAAGCTGGAGGAGCACGCCCTCAAGGACGACTTCTTCATCTCGCGCAAGCTCTACCCGAACGTGGACTTCTACACCGGCCTGATCTACCGCGCCATGGGCTTCCCGACCAGCATGTTCACCGTGCTGTTCGCCCTCGGCCGGCTGCCGGGCTGGATCGCCCACTGGCACGAGATGATCAACGACCCGACCAGCCGGATCGGCCGTCCGCGCCAGATCTACACCGGCGTCGAGATCCGCGACTACGTCGCCCTCGGCGACCGCTGACGCTGCACCCGGAAGGGCCCGGTCGCCACTTGGCGGCCGGGCCCTTCCGCGTCCCCGTGCGGTGGGCCCGGGTGGGCGCCCGCGCTGGGGCGGAACCGTACGGCGCACGACTCCGGGGCCGGGCCGAAGCCGGGGACGGCCGCTCAAAGCGTCCCTGACCCGCCGCAACCCCGGCGTCGTGCGCGAAGGCCGTCAAGGTCGACGACCGTCCCGGGGCCCGCCGGAGCCCCGTCGGCGGCAGTCGGTGGAAGCGCGGGGACGCATTGCCGTTCGTCGCGTCCCCGCTCATCGGAAAACTGCCGCACTACCAACCTAAGACGTATCAGGGTGCGAGAAGTTACGCCCGGGGGGTGTGAGCTGCCTCTCGCCACGCTCCGTGTGCACCTCGTGCCGAGCCCATATCACACGTTCCCGCGCGCGCGACGTCACCCTCCCCGCAGTCACGGCAACCGAGCGTGATAGGAATCGTGGCATTCCGGTACGGACCGTCCCGCACCCTCGCAGCGTGGCGGCGGAGCTGGGGAGGGAGTGCGCAGATGGCCAGGAACGTCGTTGTCACCGGCGGTGGCACGGGAATCGGGTACGAAGTCGCGCGGCGGTTCGCCGAGGCGGGCGAACGGGTCGTGATCGTGGGCCGCCGCCGCGCGGTCCTGGAGAAGGCCGCGGCGGACCTCGGGCCGAACGTCACCCCGCTGGTGTGCGATCTCGCCGACCCCGATGCCGTCGAGGCCGCGCTCGCCGAACTGCCCGAGCGGATCGACGTCCTGGTCAACAACGCCGGCAGCCGGGAGACCGTGATCGGCGCCGGGCCGCACGCCCTGCTGGCCCGCTGGCGCGGCGACTTCGAGCGCAACGTGCTGACCGTGGTGCTGCTCACCGAGTCGATCCGGGACCGGCTCACCCCCGGCGCCGGCCGGGTGGTCACCATCAGCTCGATCGCCGCCCTGCGCGGGGCCGGCTCGTTCGGCGCGGCAAAGGCCTCGCTGCACGCCTGGAACCACTTCCTGGCCGCCCAGTTGGGCACCTCCGGGATCACCGCCAACATCGTCGCGCCCGGGACGGTGGCCGGCACCGAGTTCTTCGGCCCCCGGCTGGACGAGGCCGAGGTCTCCCGCCGGGCGGCCCGCACCCTGCTGGGCCGGATCGGGGAGACCGGTGAGGTCGCGGCTGCGGTCTACTTCCTGGCCTCGCCCGAGGCCGGGTTCATCACCGGCGAGATCCTGCACTGCAACGGCGGCGAGCTGCTCGGGCGGTGACGCGGTGACGCGGTGACGCGGTGACGCGTTGACGCGGTGGTGCTTTGGCGCGTTGACGCAGGGAAGGGCCCGGACCTGGCGGTCCGGGCCCTTCCGCGTCGCGCGGGCGGGTCAGGCGGGCTGGAAGCGGCGCAGCCGCAGGCTGTTGGTGACCACGAAGACCGAGGAGAAGGCCATCGCGGCGCCGGCGACCATCGGGTTGAGCAGCCCGGCGGCGGCCAGCGGGATCGCTGCCACGTTGTAGCCGAAGGCCCAGCACAGGTTGCCCTTGATGGTGCCGAGCGTGCGGCGGGAGAGCCGGATGGCGTCGGCCGCCGAGCGCAGGTCGCCGCGGACCAGGGTGAGGTCGCCGGCCTCGATCGCGGCGTCGGTGCCGGTGCCCATGGCCAGGCCCAGGTCGGCCTGGGCGAGGGCGGCCGCGTCGTTGACGCCGTCGCCGACCATCGCCACGACCTTGCCCTCGGCCTGGAGCCGCTTGACGGTGGCGACCTTGTCCTCGGGCAGCACCTCGGCGACCACGTCCGCCGGGGCGATGCCGACCTCGGCCGCGACGGCCTCGGCGACCGCCCGGTTGTCGCCGGTCAGCAGCACCGGACGCAGGCCCAGCGCGCGCAGCCGGGCGATCGCCTCGGCGCTGGTCGGCCTGACCGCGTCCGCGACCTCCAGGACGGCCCGGGCCTCGCCGTCCCAGCCCACCGCGATCGCGGTCCGCCCGGCCGCCTCGGCCGCGGCCTTGGCGCGGGCCAGGACGGGCGGCAGGTGCTGGGCCCGGTCGGCGAGCAGGGCCTCGCGCCCGGCGACCACCGTCCGGCCCTCGACGACGCCCTGCACGCCCCGCCCGGGGAGGTTGCGGAAGTCCTCGACCGGCGGCAGCGCGCCGGCCCGCTCCGCGGCGGCGGTGGCGATGGCGGCGGCGATCGGGTGCTCGGAGGCGTGCTCCAGGGCGCCGGCCAGGCGCAGCGCCTCGGTCTCGTCGACGCCCTCGGCGGTGTGCACGGCGAGCAGGGTCATCCGGCCGGTGGTGACGGTGCCGGTCTTGTCCAGGACGACGGTGTCCACCCGGCGGGTGGTCTCCAGTACTTCGGGGCCCTTGATCAGGATGCCCAGTTGGGCGCCGCGGCCGGTGCCGACCATGAGCGCGGTCGGGGTGGCCAGGCCCAGGGCGCACGGGCAGGCGATGATCAGCACGGCCACGGCGGCGGTGAACGCCTCGGTGGGGCTGTCCGAGACCAGGAGCCAGCCGACCAGGGTGGCGAGCGCGAGCAGGATGACGATCGGGACGAAGACGGCGGAGATCCGGTCGGCGAGGCGCTGGGCGGCGGCCTTGCCGTTCTGCGCGTCCTCGACCAGCCGGGCCATCCGGGACAGCTGGGTGTCCGCGCCGATCCGGGTGGCCTCGACCACCAGCCGGCCGCCGGCGTTGACGGTGGCGCCGGTGACCTGGTCGCCGACGCCGACCTCGACCGGTACGGACTCGCCGGTGAGCATCGAGGCGTCCACCGCCGATCCGCCCTCGACCACCACGCCGTCGGTGGCGATCTTCTCGCCCGGCCGCACCACGAACCGGTCGCCCACGGCCAGGCCGCCGACCGGGATCCGGACCTCGGCCCCGCCGCGCAGCACGGTGACGTCCTTGGCGCCGAGGTCGAGCAGGGCGTGCAGGGCGGCCCCGGCCCGGCGCTTGGAGCGGGCCTCCAGGTGGCGGCCGAGCAGGATCAGCACGGTGACGGCGGCGGCCGTCTCCAGGTAGAGGGTGGAGGGGGCGTCGGTGTCGCCGATCGCCAGTGAGAAGTCGTGGTGCATCCCGGGCAGGCCCGCGTGGCCCCAGAACAGTGCCCAGAACGACCAGCCGAAGGCGGCCAGGGTGCCGAGCGAGACCAGGGTGTCCATGGTCGCGGCGCCGTGCTTGAGGTTGGTCCAGGCGGCGCGGTGGAACGGCAGGCCGCCGTAGACCACGACCGGGCCGGTGAGTGCGAAGGCGAGCCACTGCCAGTTGGCGAACTGGAGGGCCGGGATCATCGACAGCATGACCACCGGGACGCTGAGGACGGCGCTGATCAGCAGCCGGTCGTACAGCGGGTCGGCGGTGTCGGTACCGGTACTGGCACCGCTACTGGCGTCGGCGCCGGTCGGGAGGGCGGGGGCCGGGGGCGGCGGGAGTTCGGCGGTGTAGCCGGTGCGCTCGACCGTGGCGATCAGGTCCTCGACCGTCACCCCGGGGCCGTAGTCGACCCGGGCCTTCTCGGTGGCGAGGTTGACGGTGGCCTCGACGCCGTCCATCCGGTTGAGCTTCTTCTCGATCCGGGTCGCGCAGGAGGCGCAGGTCATGCCGCCGATCGACAGCTCGACCCGGTCCCGGACCCCGGGGGTGCCCTGGACGCCGGGGGCGGTGGTGACCAGTTCGCTTCGCTCGCTCATGCGGATCGGCTCCTCGGCAGCTCCTCGGTGGGGGTGTACGGCGGGGTCCGCTGCCCGGGCCCCGCCGTACCGGGCGTACAGGGGGCCTAGGCGCTGCGGCCGACCAGTTCGTAGCCGGCCTCGTCGACGGCGCTGCGGACCTGCTCGTCGTCCAGCGGGGCGAGGGAGGAGACCGTCACGGTGCCGGCCTTGGAGTCGGCGGCGACCTCGGTGACGCCGGTGAGGGCGGAGAGCTCCTCGCTGATCGCCTTCTCGCAGTGGCCGCAGCTCATGCCGGTCACGGTGTAGGTGGTGGTGCTGGACATCCGGGCCTCCGGGAGGTGTGGCGCCCCGGGCGTCGGCCCGGGTTCTACTCTGACAACACCATACCCCTCAGGGGTATTTCCGGGAGGGGTGGGTGAAGTGGCGCGCGTCACGGGCGCGCGCGCCGGTCGAGCGTATGCGCCGGACCGCCTCAGGCCGGGGAGGCCGGGAGCTGGGCCGGGATCGGCGCGCGCTCGCGCCGGATCAGCAGCCGCAGCCAGAGCAGCCCGCCCAAGGAGACCACGAGCAGCCCGGCCGTGTCGTAGAGGGTGTACAGGTGCACCTGCTCGCTGGTGGGGTCGGGCATGTGGCCGAGCTCGAACAGGGCGCGCTGCCAGGAGCTCGCGGTGGTCTTGGCGACCAGCCAGACGGCGATGCCGCTCGTGCTGTCCCAGAGCGCGTGCAGCAGCGATACGCCCAGGTAGGTGACGGCGACCGGGGTGGTGAAGCGGAACCGCCCGCCGCGGCGCTCGCTGAACAGCACCCCGCCGACGATCGCCGTCCACAGGATGTGGCCGACCGGCGCGAGCACCCCGCGCAGGATCTCCGTCTCGACCAGGTCCTCGAGCGAAAGCCCCTGGTTGCTCAGCACGGCGTTGAACGCGTATCCGGCACTCTCGAACGCGGCGAACCCCGCGCCGACGGTGGCGCCGAGCACCAGCCCGTGCCGCAGCCCGCTGACCCGCAGTCGGCGGCTCACCATGACCAGGGCGGCCAGCTTGGCCGCCTCCTCGATCAGCCCGACGGCGACGTACATCGAGGCCGAGGGCGAGACCAGGTAGCTCTCCAGCACCGAGGCGCCCAGGACGCCGATGATGCCGCCGACGCCGAAGCAGGCGAAGATCCGGTCCGGGCCGAGGTCGCCGGCGTAGCGCTCGTAGGCCCAGATCACCACGGTGGCCGGGACCAGGAAGCTGCCGAGCAGCACGATCGTCGGGACGAGGTTGCTGTTCCCGGTGAGGAACGTGACGACGACGGTGGCGCCCCAGAGCAGCAGGCCGACGGCGAAGACCCTCAGCCAGTGGTCGGACGTGGCCGTCGTGCGGGCCGGGGCGTCGGAGATGCGGGGGGTGTTGCGGTAGCCGGACACCGGTCAGGGCCTCCTCGGGGTAGCCGCTTTGGTCGAACTGTATGACAAATAGGGCATTTAGGGGCGATCGGGACGCCCGTGCGGCGGGGCGGCGGCCGCGGCGGACGGAAACGCGGTAGGCGGGCGGGTGGGTGCCGCGAACGTCCCTTATGTTCGGTATGTGTTCCCGACCCGCCGTGCCCAGTCCCCCTCGGCCCCCAGCGCCGCCGGGCTGCCGCCGGACCGGCGGCGCGGCGCCCTGCTGGCCGCCGACCTCCAGGACGTGCCGTTCTGGCGGCGGGCCAGCCCGGCGCTGCTCGCCGTGCTCCTGGTCGCACTCGCTGACCTCCTCTCCGGCAAGGACCGCTACCTGGCACCGCTGATGACCGTCGTCCCGGCCGCCGCCGCGCTCACCCTCAGACCGGGCGAACTGCTCGCCGTCTGCGCGCTCGGCCTGCTCGCGGTCTTCGGGCTCAGCCACTACGACGAGGTCGACAACATCAACGACGCGCGCTTCCTCTACGGTGCGATGGTCAGCTATGTCGTGTTGACGCTCTTCTCCGCCTGGGTCGCCAAGATCCGGATGCGGCGCGCGGCGGCCTTCGCGGCCGTCAGCTCCGTCGCCGAGGCCGCCCAGCGGGCCCTGCTGCGGCTGCCCGGGCCGGCCGTCGGGCCGCTGCGGCTGGCCGTCCGGTACGTGTCGGCGGCCGACGCCTCACGGATCGGCGGGGACCTGTACTCGGTGCTGGAGACGCCGCACGGCACCCGGGTCGCGGTCGGGGACGTCCGGGGCAAGGGTCTCTCCGCCGTGCAGACCGCGGCCGTGGTGCTCGGCGCGTTCCGGGAGGCTGCGTACGACGAGGCCGGGCTGCGGGGCGTCGCGGCGCGGATCGAGGCCAGCGTCGAGCGGCACGTCCCGGACGGGGAGTTCACCACCGCGCTGTTCGCGGAGTTCCGCACGCCCGGGGTGATGGAACTGCTGCAGTACGGGCACGTCCCGCCGATCCGGGTCGACGGCGACGGGCGGGCGCACGTGCTGGACGCCCCCGACCCCTGGGTGCCGCTCGGCCTCGGACGGCTGGCGACGGGCGAACCGGCCAGCTGGGACCAGCCGTTCGGGGCGGAGGACGTCCTGGTGCTCTGCACGGACGGGGTGGTCGAGGCGCGGCACCGCAAGAGCGGGGAGTTCTACCCGCTGGCGGAGCGGGTCGGGCCGCTGGTGCGGGGCGCCACGCGGTCGGAGGGGGATCTGGAGGCGGCGGTGGGGCGGGTGTACGCGGACCTGCTCGCGCATACGGGCGGGGAACTGCGGGACGACGCCCTGCTGTTGCTGATCGCCAGGACGGACGGCTGAGGGCCGGCCTCCTCCCCCTCCCCGCGTGGGGAGGGGGAGGAGGAGGGCGCCTCAGGACGCGGTGACGTCGGCGAGGGCGCGGAAGAGGAGGGCGGTGGAGGTGGCGCCAGGGTCCTGGTGGCCGATGCTGCGCTCGCCGAGGTAGGAGGCGCGGCCCTTGCGGGCCTGGAGGGGGACGGTGTCGCGGGCGCCCTGGTCGGCGGCCTCGGCGGCGGCGGCCGCCGCCTCGGGGAGGGTGGCCCCGGCGCCGGCCGCGGCGCGGAAGGCGGCGACGGCCGGGGTGTAGGCGTCGACGATGGTCTTGTCCCCGGGCACGGCCTTGCCGAGGGTGCGGACGGCGTCCAGGCCGGCCGCCAGTGCCTCGGCGACGGCGGCCGGGCCGGCCGGGTCGGCCGGGTCGGTGGGGTCGGCCAGGGCGGGATCGGGCAGGGCGGCGCCGATGGCGCGGAAGGCCTTGCCGTAGAGCGGGCCGGAGGCACCGCCGACCTTGGAGATCAGCGTGCTGCCCACCTTGGTGAGCACCGCGCCCGGGCCGGCCGGCCGGAGGCCGTCGAGGGCGGCCAGGGCGGCGGAGAAGCCGCGCCGGAGGTTGCTGCCGTGGTCGCCGTCGCCGATCGCCGAGTCCAGCTCGGTGAGCCGGCCCTGCTCCTTCTCGACGGCCGCGGCGATCGCGCGGACCCAGGCCTCGGCGAGGGGGGTGTCGAAGTCCATGGCGTCTCCCGGCTCAGGCCCGCTTGAGGGCGGGGGTGTCGACGGGCGCGTCCCACAGCTCCAGCAGCTGCGGGTCGGCCTTGGTGAGGGTGAGCGAGAAGCCCGCCATGTCCAGACTGGTGACGTAGTTGCCGACCAGGCTGCGGGCCACCGTGATGCCGCGCTCGGCGAGCCGGGCGGCGACCTCGCCGTAGGCGATGTACAGCTCCAGCAGGGGGGTCGCGCCGAGGCCGTTGAGCAGGGCGATCACCTCGTCGCCCGGGGCCAGGTGGTGGTCGGCGAGGATGGTGTCGACCACCTCGGCGGCCAGCGCGCGGGCCGGGCGCAGCTTCTCGCGGCGACGGCCGGGCTCGCCGTGGATGCCGACGCCGACCTCGATCTCGTCCTCGGGCAGGTCGAAGCCGGGCTTGCCGGCGGCCGGGGTGGTGGCAGCGGTGAGCGCGATGGCGAAGGAGCGGGAGGCGGCGTTGACCCGCTCGCCCAGGGCGGCCACCTCGTCGAGCGGGGCGCCGCGTTCGGCCAGCGCTCCGGTGGCCTTCTCGACCAGGACGGTCGCCCCGGTGCCGCGGCGGCCGGCCGTCCAGGTGGAGTCCTCGACCGCGACGTCGTCATCGACCAGGACGGTGCGGACCGCCAGGCCCTCCTCGGCGGCGAGTTCGGCGGCGAGCTCGAAGTTCATCACGTCGCCGGTGTAGTTCTTCACGATGAAGACGACGCCGGCGCCGCTCTCCACGGTCTGGGCGGCGGCCAGCATCTGGTCCGGTACCGGGGAGGTGAAGACCTCGCCGGGGCAGGCGGCGTCCAGCATGCCGGGGCCGACGAAGCCGCCGTGCAGCGGCTCGTGGCCGGAGCCGCCGCCGGAGATCACCGCGACCTTGGGCCCGGCCGGGCGGGCGGCCCGGGTGATCACCCGGTTGGGGATGTCCACCGTCAGCTCGGGGTGGGCGGCGGCGACTCCGGCCAACGCGTCCTCCAGGACGCTCTCCGGGGTGTTGATCAGCTTCTTCAACGCTCTTCGCTCCCTTGTGCGGGTCGTCGGCCGTGGACGCTGCTGCCCCGACGCTACGCCAGACGGGGGTGGTGGGCACGGGGTGCGACACGCGGGATTCGCGTCACTCTCCCGGAGTAGCGGCGTCGGCCACGAGGTCGGTCGTAGGGTCGGGCGCATGAGCGAACACGTGGGTATCGTCCTGGTCTCGCACAGCGCCCGACTGGCCGCCGGGCTGCGCGAGCTGCTCGCCGAACTCGCCTCGGGCGGCGTGCGGGTGGTGTGCGCGGGGGGTACGGAGGACGGCGGGCTCGGCACCAGCTACGACCTGATCGCGCGGGCCGTCGCGGAGGCGGACGGCGGGGCGGGCGTGGTCGTGCTGCCGGATCTCGGCAGCTCGGTGCTCACCGCCGTCACGGTGCTGGAGGACGAGCCGCGCCCGGGCGTGCGGCTGGTGGACGCGCCGTTCGTGGAGGGCGCGGTGGCGGCCGCCGTCACCGCCTCGACCGGGGCGGCGCTGGCGGAGGTGGTCGCGGCGGCCGAGGAGGCCCGCTCGTTCCGGAAGCTGTGAAGCCGCGGGGCCGGAGACCGGGAAGAGGGGGCGGCTACTTGGCGTCGGCGTAGCAGTCCACCACCGCCGTGGTGAGCGGGAAGCGGACCGGGGTGTCGCCGAACACCAGGCGGCGGGCCTCGTCGGCCGCCTCGGCGACCGCGGCGGCCACCTCGTCGGCGAGGTTGGCCGGGGTGTGCACGATCACCTCGTCGTGCTGGAAGAACACCAGGTGCGGGCGTTCCGCCGGGCCGGCCGCCGGCAGCTCGCCCAGCCGGCGGCGCAGGGCGGCGAGCAGGGCGAGTGCCCAGTCGGCGGCGCTGGCCTGGATGACGAAGTTGCGGGTGAAGCGGCCGCGGGCGCGGGCCTGCCGGCCGCCGGCCTCGCCGGCCGTGTCGGGGGCCTCGGTGAGGTCGAGGAACTCGGCGGAGGCGGGCGGGCAGACCCGGCCCAGCCGGGAGGCGACCACCCCGCCGTCCTCGCCGGTGCGGGCGGCGGCCTCGACGTAGCCCATCGCGGCGGGGTAGCGGTGGCGCAGGGTGTTCAGCAGCGGGCCGATGTCGCCGCTGGTCTGCCCGTACATGGCGCCGAGCAGGCCGAGCTTGGCCTTGTCGCGGTCGCCCTGGAAGGCGTTGGCGGCCAGCGCCTCGTACAGGTCGCCGCCGGCGGCGGTGCGGGCCAGCCCGGCGTCCTGGGAGAGCGCGGCGAGCACCCGGGGCTCCAGCTGGGCGGCGTCGGCGACGACCAGCAGCCAGCCCGGGTCGGCGACGACGGCGCGGCGCAGGATGCGCGGGATCTGCAGCGCGCCGCCGCCGCGGCTGGCCCAGCGTCCGGAGACCACGCCGCCGACCACGTACTCGGGCCGGAACCGGCCGCCGCGGGCCCAGGCGTCCTGCCAGGCCCAGCCGTGCGCGGCGTGGATCCGGGACAGCTCCTTGTAGCGGATCAGCAGCGCGGCGGCCGGGTGGGCGACGCCCTTGAGCTCCCAGGAGCGGGTGGAGCCGAGCTGGATGCCGTTCTCGGCGAAGGCGCGCAGCACCTGGGTGTGCGAGTCGGGGTTGAACGGGCGCCCGCCGAGGGCCTGTTGGAGTTCGACGGAGAGGTCGGCGAGCAGTCTCGGCTGGGCGCCGGGGACGGTCGGGCGGGGGCCGAGGAGTTCGGTGAGCAGTTGGTCGTGGACGTCGGCGCGCCAGGGCAGCCCGTCGTACGCGATCTCGGCGGCGACGAGTGCGCCGGCGGACTCGGCGGCGACCAGCAGCCGGAACCGGTGCCGGGCGGCCGGGTCGGCGATCGCGGCGATCCGGCGCTGCTGCTCGGCGTGGACGGCGACGACGGCGGTCAGCGGGTCGGCGCCGGGCGGCAGTTGCAGCCGGTCGGGCGCGAACAGGGTGTCCTGCCCGTCGTCGGCCTCGGCGGAGCCGGGCTCGGGCAGGTCGTCCGGGACGGGCAGGCCGCGCAGCCGGGACCAGGCGGCGCCGAGCGAGCGCGGCGCGCCGAACCGGCCCTCGTGCGCCAGCAGCAGGGCCTCGACCAGGCGCAGGTCGTGGCAGCGGGCGAGCCGGTCGGGCAGCCGGGGCAGCAGCGGCGCGTAGGCGCTGTCGGTGGCGGCCCACACCCAACGGGAGTGCTCGGCGGCCTCCCGGGCGGCGACGGCGGCGGCGAGGTCGGGGACCTTCTCGGGCGGGCCGAGCGGGGTGCCGGCGTCGTCGAGCGGCTGGAGCCGGCCGCCGGGGCCGTGCGGGTCGGGGGCGAGGGCCGTCCTGGGTGCCACGGGGGCGTCTCCTCTCCGGCGCGCTGTTCTGGCGTGCGGGTACGGGCACGGGTGTGCGGTCGTTCGGGTGTCCGGGCTCGACGTTAACGGGTGGGTACGACAACGGGGGCGGGGGCGCATAGGCAGGGTGGGTGACACGGCGTAGGGTCGGCGAAATGACCGAGAACCCGTTCTTCAAGCCCAGCCCCCTGGTCTACGAACTGCCGCCCTTCGCCGAGATCCGGCCGGAGCACTTCCTGCCCGCGTACGAGCGCGGGATGGCGGAGCAGCTGGCCGAGATCGCGGCGATCACCGCGGATCCGCGGCCGCCGACGCCGGACAACACCCTGGTCGCCCTGGAGCGTTCCGGGGAGCTGCTGCGCCGGGTGGACGCGGTGTTCCGCAACCAGTCGTCCTCGGACACCAGCGAGCCGGTCGACGAGGTGGAGACCGCGGTGAGCCCGCTGCTGGCCGCGCACCACGACGCGATCCACCTGGACCGCGCCCTGTTCGCCCGGATCGAGGAGCTGTACGGGCGCCGCGCCGAACTGGGCCTGGACCCGGAGTCGCTGCGGCTGCTGGAGACCCGGCACACCCGTTTCGTCCGCTCCGGCGCCCGGCTGGGCGAGGCCGAGCAGGCCCGGCTGCGCGAGCTGAACGCCGAACTCGCCGCGCTCGGCACGACGTTCCAGCAGAACGTGAACGCCGCCAGCAAGGCCGCCGCGCTGGTCGTGGACGCGGCCGAGGAGCTGGACGGGCTGTCCGCGGACGAGGTCGCCGCCGCTGCGGAGAACGCCCGGGTGCTCGGGCAGGAGGGCCGGTTCGTGCTGTCCCTGAAGAGCACCTCCGGCCAGCCCGAACTGGCCCGGCTGACCGACCGGTCGGTGCGCGAGCGGCTGCTGGCGGCCTCGCTCGACCGGGGCCTGGCGGTCAACGGCCCGCTGGCGATCCGGATGGCCGGGCTGCGCGCCGAGCGGGCCGCGCTGCTGGGGCACCCGAGCCACGCCGCGTACGTGGTGGAGGACGAGACCGCGGGCACGGTGGAGGCGGTGTCCGGACTGCTGGCCCGGCTGGTGGGTCCGGCGGTGGCCAACGCCGGCCGGGAGGCCGCCGAGCTGGCCAAGCTGGCGGCGGCGGACGGGATCGAGGAGATCGCCGCGCACGACTGGGCGTACTACTCGGAGAAGGTCCGGCAGAGCTCCTACCAGGTGGACGCGGCGGTGCTGCGCCCGTACTTCGAGCTGGAGCGGGTGCTCCGGGACGGCGTGTTCTTCGCCGCGGGGCTGGCGTACGGGCTGACCTTCACCGAGCGGACGGACCTGACGGCCCACCACCCGGACGCGCGGGTCTTCGAGGTGTTCGAGGAGGACGGCGGTTCGCTGGGCCTGTTCATCGGCGACTTCCACGCCCGGGCGTCCAAGCGCGGCGGTGCCTGGATGGACGAGCTGGTGAGCCAGTCGGGGCTGACCGGCCGCCGGCCGGTGGTGATCAACAACCTGAACATCGCCCGCCCGGCGCCGGGCGAGCCGGTGCTGCTGGCCTGGGACGAGGTGCGCACGCTCTTCCACGAGTTCGGGCACGCGCTGCACGGGCTGTTCTCGGACGTGCGGTACCCGCTGTTCGCGGGCACCTCGGTGCCCCGGGACTTCGTCGAGTTCCCCTCGCAGGTCAACGAGATGTGGATGGTCCGGCCGGAGGTGCTGGCCAACTACGCGCGCCACCACGTGACCGGGGAGCCGCTGCCGGCCGAGCTGGTCGAGCGGATGGTGGCGGCCGAGGGCTTCGGGGAGGGCTTCCGGACGGTGGAGTACCTCGCGGCGACGCTGCTGGACTGGGCCTGGCACACCGTGCCGCAGGGCCGGGAGATCGCGGACGCCGAGGAGTTCGAGGCACGGGCGCTGGCGGAGGCCGGGATCGCGGTGCCGGCGATCCCGCCGCGCTACCGGACGGCGTACTTCCAGCACGTCTTCGCCAGCGGCTACAGCGCCGGGTACTACGCGTACATCTGGTCGGAGGTGCTGGACGCCGACACCGTGCAGTGGTTCGAGGGCAACGGGCGCGCGGTGCGGGAGAGCGGCGAGCTGTTCCGGCGCGAGCTGCTGGCGCGCGGCTACGGCCGGGACCCGCTGGAGTCCTTCCGCGCGGTGGTCGGCCGGGCGCCGGAGACCGGGCCGCTGCTGGCGCGGCGGGGCCTGGTCTAGCCGTTTCGGCCCCGGTGGCGGTCAGCGCGGTGTGACCGTGACCGTCACCGGGGTGCCCGGGCGGGCGTGCGGGAGGCGGATCCGGACGGTTCCGGCCCGCCCGCCGGCTGGCTGTTCGACGTCGACGCGGGCGGCGGCGGGGGTGACGGTGACGTCGGCGCCGTGCGGGAACGCCGCCGGGGGCAGGACGAGTTCGCTGCCGTGCCGGGTGCCGTCGGCGCTCCAGCGGACGGTGGTGGCGCCGGTGCGCACGTCCGTCCCGGCGACGGCCGCCGGGTACGGGCCGAAGGCGGGTTCGTCGCCGGGGGCGGGGCGCCCGGCCGGGTCGAGCGCGCAGTAGCCGCCGGTGCCGCGGCACCAGTACCACATGGTCCAGCCCTCGGCGAAGCCGTCCATCGCGGCGACCTGCCGGCGGACCAGCAGGGTGTTGCCCGGCCTGCGGGAGTCGGGCGGGCCCCATTCGCCGACCAGGACGGGCAGGCGGTGGGCGGCGGGGTAGGCGGTGATCGCGGCGGTGTAGCGCTCGACGAAGCCGTCGGCCGGGTCCCAGTCGGCGCCGTTCTCGACCGCGGTGTCGTAGAAGTGCGGCGCGTAGCCGAGCCGGGGCGGGCCGGGGCGCGGGTCGTCGAAGCCGGGCAGCCGGGTGGGTACGCCCTGGCCGACCAGGACGGTGGGTTCGACGAACAGCCAGGCGCGGGAGTCGACCCGGCGCACGGCGGCGATCAGGCGGCGGTACATGTCGGCGAGCCGGCCCTGTTCGAGGGCGGCGGAGGCGGCGGCGAGGACGGCCGGGTCGGTCGGGTCGCCGTCCACCGGGCCGAACGGCTCGTTGAACAGGTCGTAGCCCAGCAGCGAGCGGTGGCCGCGCAGTTCGAGGGCGAGCCGGGTGTAGAAGTCGGCCTGCCAGGCGCGCAGGTCGGGGTCGTCGTAGAGGTGGCGGAAGGCGGCCTGGACGGCGGGCTGGAAGTAGCCGGCGAACCAGTCGTTCGGGTCGGGGGTGAACGGCAGGCCGTCGTCCCGGGTGGCCCAGGGCGGGATGCCTCGGTCGCCGCCGCCGAACGCCGGCCCGTAGACGTCCTGGTGCAGGTCGATCAGGGCGAGCAGGCCGTACCGGTCGGCCCAGCCGAGGAGTTGGCGCAGCCGGTGCAGTTCGGTCGGGTCGAGGCGGCCGCGGACGGGCTCCAGCCTGTTCCAGGAGACCGCCACCCGGATCAGGGTGAAGCCCTGCGCGGCCAGGGACTTGAGGTCGGCCTCGGTGGTCTCGGCGTACTTGTCGAGGTTGAAGCCGCGCAGGTGGAGGCGGCGGCCCTGGGCGTCGGTGAAGGCGGTGCGGCCGTCGGGGCCGGTGGCCGTCGCGGCGGGGAACCGCGCGGGCGGGCCGCCGTGGGCGCCGTCGTGCGCGGCGGCGGGGGTGGCGGGGGCCGCGGTGAGGGCCGTGGTGGCGGCGAGCAGCAGGGCGGCGGCGGTGCGGCGCAGGCGCATCGGGACCTCGTACGGCGCGGGGGTGGGGGCCCGATGATGCCTGCGGTGCCGGGTGTCGCACAAGGGCCTTGCGCGGAAGGGGAGTTCAGTCGGCGTCCGGGGCCGAGGTCGGGGCCGGGGCCGGGGCCGGGGTGGCGGGGGTGGGCAGGTCCGCGGCGGCGGCCAGGCGGCCCCAGAGCAGGTCGGCGAGCGCCTGCACCATGCGGGTGCGTGAGCAGGGTCTGGTCTCCAGCCACCAGTCGCCGGCCGCCAGCACCATGCCGGTGATGCCCCGGCCCCAGGCCTCGGCGAGCAGCTCGCGGTCGGCGCCGAGGTCGACCTGGCTCTGCACGGCCCGGGTGATCTCCGCGGCGATCTGCCGCAGTGCGGGGGCGAGTGCGGTGCCGGGGCCGCTCGGGTCGCCCGGTTCGGGGTGGGTGAGCAGTCGGTAGACCTGCGGGCGGGCCTCGATCCCGGCCAGGTAGGTGTCCAGGACGTGTTCGACCCGGTCGCGGCGCTCCAGTGGTTCGGCGAGGGCGGCCCGGACGGCGGCCAGCAGGCCGCTGGTGTGGCGCTCGGTGAGGGCTGTGATCAGGCCGTTCCGGTCGCCGAAGTGGCGGTAGAGGATCGGTTTGGTGATGCCGGCCTCGGCGGCGATGGCGTTCATGCTGGCGGTCGGGCCGTTCCGCTGGATGACCCGGTCGGCGGCGTTGAGCAGCTGCTCGCGGCGGGGCTCTCGGGACATGTGCTGCTCCTTGGATTCGGGGTCTGACTGGGCGTTGACACCGGTTACCAATCAGTAGCAGACTCCGACGATGTTACCCGAGGTAACCCCCCTGGTCGGCCGTACCCCTTCTTCGGAGGCAAGCACCATGAGCAGCACGTTCTCGCTGGACCCGGGTGCGGACCAGCTCGCCGTACGCGACTGGCTGCACGGCTTCGCCGCCGACGTCGTCCGCCCCGCCGCGGCCGAGTGGGACGAGCGCGAGGAGACCCCCTGGCCGATCATCCAGGAGGCCGCCAAGCTGGGCATCTACTCGCTGGACTTCTACGCCCAGCAGTACTTCGACCCCTCCGGCGTCGGCATCCCGATCGCCATGGAGGAGCTGTTCTGGGGCGACGCGGGCATCGGGCTGTCCATCGTCGGCACCACGCTGGCCGCCGTCGCGGTGCTCGCCAACGGCACCGACGAGCAGATCGGCACCTGGACCCCGCAGATGTTCGGCACCCCGGACGACCTCAAGGTGGCCGCGTTCTGCTCCTCCGAGCCCGACGCCGGCTCCGACGTCTCCGCGCTGCGCACCCGAGCGGTGTACGACGGGGCCAAGGACGAGTGGGTGCTCAACGGCACCAAGACCTGGGCCACCAACGGCGGGATCGCCGCCGTCCACGTCGTCGTCGCCACCGTCGACCCGGAGCTCGGGGCGAAAGGCCAGGCCTCCTTCGTCGTCCCGCCGGGCACCCCCGGGCTGAGCCAGGGCCAGAAGTTCAAGAAGCACGGCATCCGCGCCTCGCACACCGCCGAGGTGGTGCTGGACGGCGTCCGGGTGCCCGGCAGCTGCCTGCTCGGCGGCAAGGAGAAGCTGGACGAGCGGCTGGCCCGGGCCCGCGAGGGGGTCAAGCGCCCGGGGGGCAGGGGCAACGCGGCGATGGCCACCTTCGAGGCCTCCCGGCCGGCCGTCGGCGCGCAGGCGATCGGCATCGCCCGGGCCGCGTACGAGGTGGCGCTGGACTACGCGAGGACCCGCGAGCAGTTCGGCCGCCCGATCATCGACAACCAGGGCGTGGCCTTCCAGCTCGCCGACATGAAGACCCGGATCGACGCCTCCCGCCTGTTGGTGTGGCGGGCCTCCTGGATGGCGGCCAACAACCAGCCGTTCACCGCGGCCGAGGGCTCGATGTCCAAGCTGTACGCGGGCGAGACGGCCAAGTGGGTCACCGCGCAGGCGATGCAGATCCTCGGCGGCAACGGCTTCACCCGGGAGTACCCGGTGGAGCGGATGCACCGGGACAGCGCGATCTACTCGATCTTCGAGGGGACCAGCGAGATCCAGCGGCTGGTGATCGCGCGGGCGATCTCGGGGATGCCGATCCGCTGAGCCCGGCTACCGGGCTGTTGGGTCGTCGGCCCGCCGGGCTACCGGGCCGCCCAGAAGGCGAGTCCGGCGGTGAGCGCGCCCACCGCCGCGCCGACGACGGTCTGCGCGGTGGTGTGGTCCCGCAGCACCACCCGGGACCAGCCGATCGCCGCGACCAGCGGGGCGAGCAGCAGCCACAGCGGGCCGAGCGCGATCCCGAGGCAGACCACCGCGCCGGCGGCCACGGCGGTGTGCACGGAGACCTTCCACCAGACGGTGATCACCAGGATCGGGACCAGCGAGGCGAACATCGCCAGCACCATCGCGGTCAGGTCGGCCGGGGCGTCGAGCCAGAGCATCACGGCGAAGCTGGTCGCGACCGAGCCCATGATGAACGGGATGACGGTCAGCCGGCGCTGCCGGTGGCCGACGTGGCGGTCCTCCAGGGTGCCCTTGCGGATGCCGCGCTGGATGAACATGGTCGGGATGACGGCCGCGAACAGGGCCGCGAAGGCCGCCCAGCCGAGGCCCGTCCAGCCGTAGCGGATGACGCCCATCAGCGGGAGCATCGCGATGATGACGTTCTTCGGCTCGACGCCGTCGGTGACCCGGCGGGCCCAGATCGTCCGGCTGGTGGGGGCGGTCGTGGCCTCGGTCGTCATCGGGGTGTGTGCTCCGGGTGCGCAAAAGGGGTCGGCGTGAAGGGTCGGCGTGAGGGGTCGGCGTGAAAGGTCGGCAGACGGGGGCGTCGGGACGGCCCGGCGCCGATCGGATGATCGTACGCGAGCCCGTCCGTGCGGCCGGTGCCCGGACCTGAGGCCCGGCCCCGGTCAGAACCGCGCCGGGCGGCCCTCCAGGAACGCGGCCAGCCCCTCGGGCACGTCCGAGGTCTCCCGGGAGCGGCGCTCCCAGGGCGCCAGCGCCTGCGCCGCCCGCTCCGCCGGGACGGCCAGCGCGGCCTTCACCGCACCGATGGTCTGGGCCGAGCGCCGGGTCAGCAGTCGGGCGAACTCCAGCGCGGCGGCGTCCAGTTCGGCGCCCGGCAGGACGCGCTCCGCCAGGCCCAGCGGCAGCGCGTCGCGGCCCGTCACCAACTCGCCGGAGAACAGCAGGTACTTGGCGCGGGCCGGGCCGACCAGCCGGGCCAGTCGTACGGTCGGCACCGCCGGGTAGACCACGCCGAGCTTGGCCGGGGTGATCCCCAGCCGGGCGTCCTCGGCGACGAACCGCAGGTCGCACGCGACGGCCAGCTGGCAGCCGCCGCCCACGCAGGCGCCCTGCACCACGGCGACGGTCGGGTGCGGGAAGGCCGCCAGTGCCTCCTCGGCGGCGACGTTGACCGCGTGGTAGGCGTCCGCGCGCTCCGGATCGCCGTACACCTCGGCGAGTTCGGCGATGTCCGCGCCCGCGCTGAAGGTGCCGCCGGCGCCGGTGACCAGCAGGGCGCGCACCCCCGGCTGCTCGGCGAGGCGCAGCAGCACCTTCGGCAGCGCCTGCCAGATCTCCAGGGTCACCGCGTTGCGCCGGTGCGGTCGGGCGAACTCCAGGACGGCGACGCCGTCCTCGCCGACGTACGCGTGCAGGCCCTCGGCGTGGGCGGGCAGGGCGGAGCGGTCCCGCGTGAGCAGCGGCTGGTCCATGCGCACCTCCGGGCGGTCGTGGTGCGCCCACTCTCTCAGGAGGTGACGGCGCAGTAGTCACCGAGGCCGCCCTCGACCAGGGCGAAGGCGCGCGCGGCCCGGTCGAGGGCGGCGGGCAGGGCGGCCGCGGCGCGTTCGCCGGTCAGTATCCTGCGCTGGTTCTCGGTGGTCAGGGCCAGTCGGGCGGCCAGCAGTTGGGCGGCGGCGATCTGTGCGGTGAGCTCGTCGTGGGCCGGGTCCTGGGCGAGGAGTTCGGTGGTCAGCAGGCCCTGCGCGTGCCGGCCGAAGCCGGCGGTGGCGCGCATCGCCAGGGCCGGGGTGCGGTGGATCAGTCGGACCACGTCGAGCACGAGCGGTTCGTCGCTCAGCCCGGTGGCCGGGTCGTGCTGCTCCAGCGCGGCGAGGTACTGCTCGCGCAGCGCCGCCACCGCCGAGGTGCCGGGGGCGCGTTCGCGGACCACCCGGGCCGGCTCGTCGAGGTGCTGCTCCATGGGGGCCATGACCAGGTCTTCCTTGGTGGGGAAGTAGTTGAAGACGGTCATCTTGGACACCTCGGCGGCGGCCGCGATCTCGGCCACCGAGACCTGGTCGAAGTCCCGCTCGGCGAACAGCCCGATGGCGGTGCGCCAGATCCGGATGCCGGTCTGGATCTTCTTGCGCTCGCGCAGCGGGAGGGCGTCGAGGTCGCGGTCGTCGTCGGGGCTGAAGCCGGTGTGCGTCGCCATGGCTCGACTGTACCAGGATCAAAGATCGACCAGGATGAAGATTGAGCTGAGCTTAAGAATTGACCAGGTATAAAAAAACTGCCATGGTGAGGACGTGCCGCCGGCCGCACCGGCCCGGCCCGAACTCCACCGACCCTGGGGGGACTTACCGATGGCGCCCGCTGCCCCTGCCTTGATGACACCGGCCCAGCGCAACCTGGGCATGCTGCTCTGCCTGGTCACGATCGTGCTGGCCGTGCTCGACATGAACATCGTGTCCGCGGCCACCGTGCCGATCGTCCGGGAGCTCGACCCCGTCCACGGCGTCGACCGGCTGCCCTGGCTGATCAGCTCGTTCGCCCTCGCCGCGACCGCGCTGCTGCCGCTCTACGGCAAGCTCTGCGACCTGTACGGCGCCAAGCGCGTGCTGCTCGGCGCGGTCGGCACCTTCCTGGTCGGCTCGGCGCTCTGCGGGTTCGCGCAGTCGATGGGCCAGCTGATCGCCTTCCGGGCCCTCCAGGGCATCGGCGGCGGCGGGCTGATGAGCGTCACCATGGTGGTCGTCGCCCACCTCAAGGACCCGGCCGAGCGCGGCAGCGGCAAGGGCGGTGCGATGGGCGGGATCGTCGCGGGCATCGGCATGGCGGTCGGCCCGCTGATCGGGGCGCTGTTCACCGACCACCTCGGCTGGCGCTGGATCTTCTACATCAACCTGCCGCTCGGCCTGCTCGTCCTGGTCGGCACCGCCCTGGTGATCAAGCTGCCGCCGGCGGCAGGCCGCCGCAGCCTGGACTTCCTCGGCGCGGCCCTCGCCGCCGCCTTCGCGACCGGGCTGCTGCTGGTCACCGAGTGGGGCGGCAAGGACTACGCCTGGACCTCCCCGGTGATCCTCGGGCTCGTCGCCGCCACCCTGGCCGCGTTCGGCCTCTTCGTGTGGCGCCAGGCCACCGCCGCCGAGCCGGTGCTGCCGCTGTCGCTGTTCCGGATCGGCGTGGTGCGCCTCGGCTTCGCGATCCAGGGCCTGGTCGGGATGGGCATGACCGGCTCGATCGTCTACGTGATGCTCTACCTGCAGATCGCCCGCGGCGTCGACCCCACCTCGGCCAGTCTCTACCTGATCCCGATGGCGGGCGGGATGACGGCGGTCGGCCTGCTGGCCGGCCGGCTCACCGCCCGCGGCCATGCGGAGCGCACCTTCCTGGTGGCCGGCGCGGGCTGCGCGGCGATCGCCCTGCTCCTGCTCGGCCTCAGCGGCCCGACCACCGGGCTGTGGGCGGTCTGCGGCGAACTCGTCCTGCTGGGCGTCGGGATGGGCCAGCTGATCGGCCAGCTGGTCACGGTGGTGCAGGAGTCCGTCCCCCGGCACCAGCTCGGCGTCGCGACCACCGGGATCCGCTTCTTCCAGACCCTCGGCAGCGCGCTCGGCGCGGCGCTCTTCGGCACCGTGCTGGCCCGGGAGTTCGCGGACGGCGCGCCCGGCCTGCCGCTCGGCGCCGTCCGGACGCTCGGCGGCGCGGCCCGCGAGCACGCGCTGCGCAGCTTCACGGACGCCGTCGACGTGGTGTTCCTGTCGGCCGGCGGTCTGCTGGTGCTGGTCCTGCTGCTCGCGCTGCGGGTGCCCAGGGCGGTGGTGGCGGCGGAGCCGCCGGTGCTGGCGGCCTGAGGGGCCTGAGGGGTCTGGGGCGACGGTCCGGGGTGCGGGGTCCGGTGGGACACGGGGGTGTCCACCGGGCCCCGCCGCGTCCGGTCAGGCCCCGGGCGTCCACTCCGGAGCCAGGATCGACCAGATCTGCTTGTCGTGGCGGACCCCGTTGTGCGGGTACCACTCGCGCAGGGTGCCGTCCAGGCTCATGCCGATCCGCTCGGCGACGGCCCGGCTGCGGGCGTTGCCGGCGGAGCACCACCACTCGGCGCGGTGCAGGCCGCGGGTGGTGAAGGCGTAGTCGATCAGCACCCGGACGGCGGCGGTGATCAGCCCGCCGCCCTCGCCGGCCGGCTCGGTCCAGGCGCCGATCTCGCAGACGCCGCTCTGGGCGTTGAAGCTCACGAACATCACGCCGCCGACCAGCGTGCCGTCCCGCCAGATGCCGTAGATCCGGCCGCTGTCGGCGGCCTGCTGGTCGGCGTAGCGCTGGAGGGTGGCGCGGGCGGAGCCGAGGTCGGTGGAGCGGGTGGCCCAGGGGATCCACGGGTCGGTGTGGGCGCGGGCGCGGTCGATGTGGGCCAGGAACTCGGCCGCCTGCCACGGCTCCAGCGGGCGCAGTTCGGCGTTCTCGGCGAGCGGTACGGCAAACATGGGCTGGCCTTTCACGGGATGCACGGTCCACGGGATGCGCGGTGTGCTGGGAACCATACATAACAAACGTTTGGTATGTACGATGACCCCCATGACACCGGCCCGTGGAGACCATGACGCCCGCCGCCTGGAAGTGTCCGAGGGCGTGTGGCGGGTGCTCTCCAGCCGTGGCTTCGAAGGGCTGACCCTGCGTGCCGTGGCCACCGAACTGAGCGCCTCCACCGGCCTGTTGACGCACTACTTCCCCAACAAGCGGGCCCTGCTGAGCCACGCCCTGGACGAACTCGACCGGCGCTCCGGCTCCCGGCCCCGGCGCACCGCCCCCGCCGACGGCACCCCGCCGCCACCCCCCGGGCTGGCCCGGCTGCGGGCCGCGCTGCTCGACGTCCTGCCGCTGGACGGGGCGGCGGTGGCCGGCAACCGGATCTGGGTCGGCTCCTGGGACGTCGCCCTGTCGGACCCCGCGCTCGCGGCCGCGCACGCGGGTCGCTACGCCCGCTCGCGTGAGGCCCTCGCGGTGCACGTCGCGGACGCCCAGCGGCTCGGGGAGCTCCCGGCCGGGGCTGACGCCGCCGCGCTCGCGACCGGCGCGCAGGCCTTCGCGCTCGGCCTGGTGGTGCAGGTGCTGTTCGCCCCGGCGGAGTTCCCGCCCGAGCGGCAGACCGCTCTGCTGGACGCCTACCTGGCCGGGCTCGCCACCGCCGACTGACGCGCCACCGGCGGCAGACTCGCCGCCATCGGCTGAGCGGCCGGCCGGGCTCGCGATCACGGGCCGAGCGGCCGGTCGGGAACCCGACCGAGCGGCTCCCGGCCGGGTCGGTGGGGCGGATTGTCCCCGGAGCGTGATTCGCCCGGGATTTCGGTTGTTCGGGTCTTCTCCCGCATCCGATCCGCAGTGGCGGTCATCCGGAGCAGCCTGTTATCGCGGTGGCCATGACACGCATCGTCACGGGTTAGGTGCGGTGGGTGTACGCAATCAGGCGGTGTGCGGAGGGGATTTCCGGGAGCCCGCGACGGCCGGGCAATGCGGCCGCCGGCCTGGCGGCCTGCGGGAATGCCGAGGTGGTGCCCCCAGCAGGATTCGAACCTGCGACCTACCGCTTAGAAGGCGGGTGCTCTATCCGCTGAGCTATGGGGGCGGGACGGGCTGCGCCCGGGCGGGCGTGACCGTGGCCGGGTCGGGCGACGAGCGCCGGGGGCGCGCGTGTCCGGCCCCGTACCGTGAGGGTGGGGGTGGGGGTCGGTGGGCCCTCGACCTGTCGGGGACAGGATAAGGGTGCCCAGTTCCTCGGCCGAGTGTGACGACACCGCCGTTGGTGTGTCGGTTCGGTGGAGCGGTCCGATAATCGCAGGTGAACGCCGTGAGTGCAGCGGTCTGGGAGTGTTCCGAGCCGGACGTTGTGCAGTCGTTACGGGGCTGCCGCCCCACCCGTTATGGATTCGGCACGGAGAATGTGTCGCCACCGGTGCGGGTGGGGGGCCGTATTCGGCTTCCTCCGGTCGGATGACGTGCGCGGACGGTCGGTCGGCGCTGTTCCGGGGCGTGTCGGTTGGGGGCGGCGAGCAGCCGGTTTGTTGTCATGGCCGCGATGAGATGGGCTCGAAGGGGTGCCGAAAGGCCGAAATTCACCCCTGCGAGTGACGTCGGTTTTCCGAGGCATCGAGTTGTCCACAGGATTTCAGAACTCTCTGGCGGGGATTTCCCGCGAAGCGCACTCTCGACGCGCACCGGTCGATTCCGTACGGTGCATCGGCGAGAACGGAGAGTGCACTGTGAACGAGATGCAGGTGACGATCGTCGGCATTGTCGCGACGGAGGTGAGCTACGGCGAAACGGGCAGCGGGGTGCCGATGGCCAAGTTCCGGCTCGGCTGCACCGAGCGCCGGTACGACCGGCAGCGCGAGTGCTGGGCGGACGGCGAGACGCAGTGGCTGACGGTGACGGCCTGGCGGGGGCTCGCGGTCAATCTGATCGGTTCGCTCGCCAAGGGGGATCCGGTGTTGGTGAGTGGTCGGCTGCGGCTGCGGGAGTGGGCCGACGGCGAGGTGAAGCGCACCGGGGCCGAGATCGACGCCCGATCGGTCGGACACGACCTCACCCGTGGTACCTCGGCGTTCCGTTGGGCGGCGGGGGTGCGCGGGCAGCCGTCGGGCGCCACCGGGCCGAGCGGGGCGCAGGCCGGGGCAGGGGTGGTGCCGGGGTGGATCGCCGACGCGCTGGAGGCGCGGAAGGCCTTGGCGGTGGCCTCGGCGCCGCGCCCGCCGGAGCCCCCGCCGCCGGCGCGGCCGGTGTCGGACGGGGCGTCGGAGGCGGAGGCGGGGGAGCGGGGCAGGGTGGCCGAGGGGGAGCGGGGAGGTGACGAGCAGGCTGCGCTGATCTGACGGGTCGATGACCTTAACTGTCGACAAATATGTTGATCGAGACTGTTGTTGCGCCCGCATGCGCAATCTCGCCCGGATAACGAAAAGTCGCGAGGAGATTCTGGCTGATCGTCAGCTTGTGTCGAAACTGAGGGGGTTGATAACGATCCAGATACGGAATCGTCCTGATTTCGCATGGGGGTTTCGGGGCCTGCGGGGCTCAATAGGATTCGTCTGGTTCATACCCGCAGCAGCGCCACAGGGGGCGCGCGCGGCACGGCAAGTCGGCGGGCTGTCCATCGGTGCGGCCCGGCCCCGGAGGGATCCCAGATGTTCCAGAGGCAGGTGCGGAGTCTCCCCCGCATAACCACTGTCATGCTCACGACCAGCCTGGTGTTGGGCGGGGGCCTGTTCGCGGCCGGTGCGGCGGCCGCGGCGGACACCCCGGGTGCGGGCGTCAAGGCCGTCCTCCAGAACACGATGGTGGGCGAGAAGATCGACGTCGAGGGCAAGGGGACCGTCGACGGCGGTCTGTTCACCCTCAAGACGTCCAACGGCGAGATCCAGACCTACTGCATCGACTTCGACAACCCGGTCTACCTGGACAGCGCCGCGAAGTACCAGGAGTCGGACTGGAAGTCGAGCTCCCTCGGCGGCAAGAACAAGGTCGAGGCGGCCTCCAAGATCCGCTGGATCCTGGAGAACTCCTACCCGCAGGTCAAGGACCTGACGGCGCTCGGCAAGACCGTCGGCGTCGACGGCCTGACCGCCGAGGACGCCGCCGCGGGCACCCAGGCCGCGATCTGGAAGTTCTCGGACAACAAGAACGCCACCCCGCGCAACGCCAAGGCCAAGAAGCTGCGCGACTACCTGCTCGGCGACGCCAACAAGGGCATCGCCGCCGAGCCCAACCCCTCGTTGACGCTCAACCCGGACTCCGTCTCCGGCAAGTCCGGCAACAAGCTCGGCCCCTTCACCCTCAAGTCCAGCGCCGCCGAGGTGAAGCTCACCGTCACCGGTGACGCCGCCGACAAGGTCAAGGTGGTGGACAAGGACGGCAAGCCGGTCGGCGCCACCCTGACCGGTCCGATCAAGGAGACCCAGCTGTTCCTGGACGTGCCGGCCGGCACCCCGGACGGCTCCGTCGCCCTGGCCGCCGCCGCCGACACCGTCGTGCCCAGCGGCCGGGTCTTCCTCAGCGAGGGCTACGACCCGAAGCGGCACAGCCAGAGCATGATCCTGGCCGGCTCCAGCAAGCTCAGCGTCTCCGCCGGCGCCAAGGCCACCTGGAAGCAGGGCCAGGGCGCGCTGGTCGACAGCACCGCCCAGGTCGAGTGCGAGAACAACGGCGTGCGCGTCACCGTCACCAACGGTGGTGACGAGGCCGCCACCGTCACGGTCAAGCCGGGCAAGCAGCTGACCGTCCAGCCGGGCAAGACCGAGAACGTGCTCGTCCCGGTCGCCGAGAAGGCCGCCTACGACATCAACGTCACCGGCCCGAACGGCTTCGCCAAGGAGTTCAAGGGCGTCCTGGACTGCAAGACCGGCGTGACCCCGCCGACCTCCGGCCCGTCGACCCCGGCCGCGAGCGGCACCCCGAGCGGCGCCCCGAGCACCGCCCCGAGCACCGCCCCGACCGGCACCCCGAGTGGCACCCCGAGCCAGGCCGGCACCCCGTCGGCCGGTGCCAGCACCGCCGCCGGCGCGCACCCGAGCCCGGCCGCGACCAACTCCGCCCCGGGCACCGGTGGCCTGGCCCAGACCGGTGCCAGTGACTCGACCCCGATCCTCGCCGCCGTCGCCGGTGGCCTGGTCCTGGCCGGTGGCGCCGCGGTCTTCGTCCTGCGCCGCCGTGGCCGCCACGGTCGCACCGCCGCCTGAACCGCCCCGCAGGCCCGGAGGCGCTGACCTCCTGAGGCCCTGACGGCACCCGGCCCGGCCCCCGCACCCGCTGCGGGGGCCGGGCCTTCGCCGTTCAACGCCGCGCTGCGGATACCCCCGTGGGGCACACCGGGCGTTCGGGGCCCCCGGCCGGGTGCGGCACAATGGAAGGCTGCAAGCCGAATACTCCCGACGACGCCGGAGCGATCTCACGTGGCGGAATACATCTACACGATGCGCAAGGTGCGCAAGGCGCACGGAGACAAGGTCATCCTTGACGACGTGACGCTCAGCTTCCTCCCCGGGGCGAAGATCGGCGTCGTGGGCCCCAACGGCGCGGGCAAGTCCACCGTGCTGAAGATGATGGCCGGCCTGGAGCACCCCTCCAACGGCGACGCCTTCCTCTCGCCCGGTTTCACCGTCGGCATGCTGCTCCAGGAGCCGCCGCTCGACGAGACCAAGACCGTCCTGGAGAACGTCGAGGACGGCGTCAAGGAGATCAAGGGGAAGCTCAACCGCTTCAACGAGATCGCCGAGCTGATGGCGACCGACTACTCGGACGCCCTGCTGGACGAGATGGGCAAGCTCCAGGAGGACCTGGACCACGCCAACGCGTGGGACCTGGAGGCCCAGCTGGAGCAGGCCATGGACGCCCTGGGCTGCCCGCCCGGCGACTGGCCGGTCACCAAGCTCTCCGGTGGCGAGAAGCGCCGCGTGGCGCTCTGCAAGCTGCTGCTGGAGTCCCCCGACCTGCTGCTGCTCGACGAGCCCACCAACCACCTGGACGCCGAGTCGGTGAACTGGCTGGAGCAGCACCTGGCCAAGTACCCCGGCACCGTCGTCGCCGTCACCCACGACCGGTACTTCCTGGACAACGTGGCCGGCTGGATCCTGGAGCTCGACCGCGGCCGCGCCATCGGCTACGAGGGCAACTACTCCACCTACCTGGAGTCCAAGCAGTCCCGCCTCAAGGTCGAGGGCCAGAAGGACGCCAAGCGCGCCAAGCGGCTCCGCGAGGAGCTGGAGTGGGTCCGCTCCAACGCCAAGGGCCGCCAGGCGAAGTCCAAGGCCCGTCTGGCCCGCTACGAGGAGATGGCGGCCGAGGCGGACAAGATGCGGAAGCTGGACTTCGAGGAGATCCAGATCCCGCCGGGCCCGCGTCTGGGCAGCATCGTCATCGAGGTGGAGAACCTCTCCAAGGCCTTCGGCGAGAAGATCCTGATCGACGACCTCAGCTTCACCCTGCCGCGCAACGGCATCGTCGGCATCATCGGCCCCAACGGCGCCGGCAAGACCACGCTGTTCAAGATGCTCCAGGACATGGAGACCCCCGACTCCGGTGTGGTCAAGGTCGGCGAGACCGTCAAGATCAGCTACGTCGACCAGAGCCGCGCCAACATCGACCCGAAGAAGACCCTCTGGGAGGTCGTCTCCGACGGTCTGGACTGGATCAACGTCGGCCAGGTCGAGATGCCGTCCCGCGCCTACGTGTCGGCCTTCGGCTTCAAGGGCCCGGACCAGCAGAAGCCGGCCGGCGTGCTGTCCGGTGGTGAGCGCAACCGCCTGAACCTGGCGCTCACCCTCAAGCAGGGCGGCAACCTGCTGCTCCTCGACGAGCCCACCAACGACCTCGACGTCGAGACGCTCTCCTCGCTGGAGAACGCCCTGCTGGAGTTCCCCGGCTGCGCCGTGGTCATCTCCCACGACCGCTGGTTCCTGGACCGGGTGGCCACCCACATCCTCGCCTACGAGGGTGAGAGCAAGTGGTTCTGGTTCGAGGGCAACTTCGAGTCGTACGAGAAGAACAAGATCGAGCGGCTCGGCGCCGACGCGGCCCGCCCGCACCGGGCCACGTACAAGAAGCTGACCCGCGGCTGACACCCAGCCGTCACGGCGGCCCGGCAGACTGCCCCTCGGGGCGGCCTGCCGGCCGCCGGCCCGCCGCCACCGCACGGCGGCGGGCGACCGGACGTCGAGGAGAACACCTGTGGCCCGCCACATCTACGCCTGCCCGCTGCGCTGGTCCGACATGGACGCGTTCGGCCACGTCAACAACGTGGTCTTCCTGCGCTACCTGGAGGAGGCCCGGATCGACTTCATGTTCACCCAGGCCGCCGAGGCCGGGGCGGGGGAGTTCGCGGGCGGCTCGGTGGTGGCCCGCCACGAGATCGACTACAAGCGCCCGCTGGTGCACCGGCCGGAGCCGGTCACCGTCGAGACCAGGGTGACCCGCATCGGCGGCGCCTCGCTGACCGTGTCCTACGAGATCAAGGACGTCGCCGAGGACGGCACCGAGACGGTGTACGTCCAGGCGTCCACCGTGGTCGTGCCCTACGACCTGGCGGAGGGCCGGCCGCGCCGGATCTCGCCCGTGGAGCGGGAGTTCCTGTCCCGTTTCATGGACGAGGAGCCCGCCGTAGTCGCCGCCTGAGCACCCACCTCCGACGATTCGAGCTGACCCGCGTTGACCATCACCGCCCGCCTCGCCCTCACCGACGCCGGGGAGGCCGCCGACCTCTCCGCGTTCCTGCTGCGCCTGCTGCGCTTCGACAAGGCGGCGGCCGTCCGGTTGCAGGCGGTGGCCCCGGCCGGGGAGGACGGCGTGCTGGCGGTCTTCGGTCGGCTGCCGCTGGGCGGTTCGGGCGCGCTGGCGATCCGCACCGCCCGGCTGACCGGGCCGGCCGAGCCGACCGATCTGACGGTCTCGGCGGGCCAGTTGCTGGACGGCGTGGACGCCGGGACGGGTGCCGTCGCGCTGCCCGCCCCGGTGACCGGGCCGGCCTGGGCCGGGCTGCTGCCGCCGCGCACCGGCTGGCGGCCGGTCGGGGCGCCGCCGGCGGCCGAGGTTTACCCCGAACTGATGGCCGGGGTGCGGGAGTTCCGTGAGCGCAGCGAGGCCGTCCCGGCGCACCACCGCGGCCGTGCGGTGCTGGACGCGCTGGCCGACGAGATCTGGTCCCGCCCGGTGTCCGTGCTGCCGGAGCTGCCGCTGCGGGCGGTGCACGCGGCGTACGTGATCGGCTTCCTGAAGCCCGGGGCGCCGCTCACCGTGCACCGGGCGGGCGGCTGGCTGCGGCTGAGCGCCCCGGCCGGCTCGGTGGCGGTCCGGACGGTGGCCGCACCCGGCGCGGGGCTGGGGCTCAGCCCGCTCCGCTGACCGGAGCCAGCCCGGCCCGGCCCGGGGATCAGCCCGGAGTGTTGATCATCGAGGCGGCGGCGTAGGTGAGGTAGTCCCAGAGCTGCCGCTCGGCCTCGGCGGGCAGGGCCAGGTCGTCCACGGCCGCCCGCATGTTCCTGAGCCAGGCGTCGTGCGCGGCGCGGTCGACCTTGAACGGCACGTGCCGCATCCGCAGCCGGGGGTGGCCGCGTTGCTCGCTGTAGGTGCGCGGGCCGCCCCAGTACTGCATCAGGAACAGGGTCATCCGCTCCTCGGCCGGGCCGAGGTCCTCCTCGGGGTACATCGGCCGGAGCAACTCGTCCTCGGCGATGCCCTGGTAGAACCGGTGGACCAGTCGCCGGAAGGTCGGTTCGCCGCCGACCTGGTCGAAGAAGGTCTCCTCGCTGAACGTTCCTCGCCGGATCTCTTTCACCCGACCATGGTCGCAGACGCCGACGGGGTCGTACACCGGGACCAAAGGCGTACGACCCCGCAGGGCGTGTGTCGGGGCTCAGGCGACCGGGGCGGCGGTCACACGTCCTCCCACTTGAACAGCTTCCAGGAGATGCCGGTCAGCACGGCCGCGAAGAGCAGCAGTCCGCCCATGGTGGGCAGGGCGTCCATGACGCCGCCGCCGCGGGTCAGTACCGACTGGGCGGCCGTCACCAGGTAGCGCAGCGGCATGACCTTGGAGATGGTCTCCAGCCAGCCGGGCGCGCTGTCCAGCGGGATGAACGCGCCGGACAGGAAGGACATCGGCAGCACGATGATCTGCGAGATGCCGTTGGCCGCCTCCTCGGTCTTGGCGACCGATCCGGCCAGCAGGCCGATCGACATGAAGGCGAGCGTCGCGCAGGCCACCAGCGGGATGACCAGCCACCAGTTGCCGGTGAGCTTGAGCCCGAAGAAGTTGGTGGCGACCGCCAGGAAGACGGTGGTCTGGAGAAGCGAGGTCAGCAGCGAGACCAGGATCCTGGAGCTGATGACCGTGCCCGCACTCACCGGGGCCAGCCGCAGCCGGCGCAGCACCTTGCTCTTGCGCCACCCGACCAGGGTCAGTGCGGCACCGAACACCGCGCCGGTGGCGACGGCCCAGCCGAGCAGGCCGGGGGTGAGGAACTGGATCGGCTTGAGCGACTGGTCCTCGACCTGCTGGGCGTCCAGCACGTAGGCCGGCTTCTGGCCGGTGGCGGCCTGGTTGGCGCTCTGGACCACCGAGTTGACGATGCCCCGGAGCGCGCCGGCGCGGACGGTGTCGGCGGCGCTGAAGCGCAGCTCGACCTTGCCGTCCGGACCCTGCTCGATCATCGCGTCGAAGTCGCCCTTGCGGACCTTCTCCAGCGTGGCGGCCGCGTCGTCGGTCCTGGTGATGGTGAGGACCTTGTCCAGGTCGACCCGGCCCTCGCCCTGGATCGAGTCGAACAGCTTCACCGCGCCGACCTGCGCCACCTTGGCGTGCGGGCTGCTGGAGCCCTTGCCCACGGTGCCGAAGAACACCAGGAACACCAGCGGGAAGAGCAGGATGAAGAAGGTCGCGGTGCGGTCGCGCTTCATGCCGAGCAGCATCGCGCGGGACAGGCTCCAGAACGCGCTGACCCGCTCCCGCTCGGCGCTCGCGCCGCCGCTCGGACCGTCGCTCCGGGCGGGGGTCTTCGGCTCGGTGGACGTGCTGGCGGTCATGCGCGGTACTCCCGTCCGGTCAGCTGGAGGAAGACGTCCTCCAGGGTGGCGCCGCGCACTTCGAGGCCGCGCAGCGCGTTCTGCTCGGCCAGGACGCTCAGGACCGGGGCCGGGAGGCGGGTGGAGACGGAGAGCGAGACGCTGTCGTCCTCCAGGGCGGCGATGTCGGCGCCGGCCGCGGTGAGCAGGTCCCGGGCGCGCTCGACGGACAGCTGGCCGGACGCGACGCTGATCCGGACGGTGTCGTCGATCTCGCGGATCAGCGTCGCCGGGGCGCCGGTGTGCAGGATCTTCCCGTGGTCCATGATCGAGACCCGGTCGCAGAGCACCTCGGCCTCGTCCAGGTAGTGGGTGGTGAGGACGACCGTGCGGCCCTCGCCGTTGATGTCCCGCAGGAGGTCCCAGAGGTTGCGCCGGGCCTGCGGGTCGAGGCCGGTGGTGGGCTCGTCCAGGAAGACGATCTCCGGGTCGTGGGCCAGCGCGCAGGCGATCGACAGGCGCTGCGCCTGACCGCCCGACATCTGGTCGGTCATGACGTCGGCCTTGTCGGTCAGGCCGACCCGCTCCAGCATCGCGTCGGCCCGCTTGGGGCCGACCCCGTAGAACGACGCGAAGGTGCGGATGGTCTCCCGGGCCGTCAGTTTCCGGAAGAAGGCGGAGGCCTGGAACTGCACGCCGATGCGCGGCAGCAGTTTCGGATTGCGCGGCCAGGGAGCCATCCCCAGCAGCTCGACCCGGCCCTCGTCCGGCTTGCGGACGCCTTCCAGGATCTCCATCGTGGTGGTCTTCCCGGCGCCGTTGGGGCCCAGGATTCCATAGAATTCGCCGGCCTCGACGGTGAGGGACACCCCGTCGACGGCCTGCACGTCCCCGTACCGCTGACGGATGCCGTCGGCGGATATAGCTGCAGTCATGTGGCCTGAGCCTAGGGCTTGCGGAGGGCCCTGTGCACGTCGGTGACGACGAAATTTGTGGATTGTCCGAGGGATCGGGAACAAGCCGGGCCGGGCGGAAGTTGAATTCCACCCGGCCCGGCCGGAGTTGTTGCCGACGGTCTTTCAGGCGCGGTGCACCGTGATCGTCGTCCAGGCTCCGATGTGGATCCGGTCACCGTCGTTCAGCGGCACGGCGGTGTGCGGGGCGATCGGCTCCGAGCCGCCGTTCACGGTGGTGCCGTTGGTCGAGTCCTGGTCCACCAGGACCCAGCTGCCGTCCGCCTGTTCGGCGAGCAGCGCGTGCTGGTGCGAGGCGCCCGGGTCCTCCGGCGGCACCGACAGGTCGATCTCCGGCACGGTGCCGCGGTGCTGGCTGCGCCGCCCGATCCGCAGCTGGCCGCGGCCGGTCAGCGGGATGCGACGCTCGGGGCAGTACGGCGGGAAGAACAGCCCGGCCGCCTCGGGGCCGCTGCGGGCCATCATCTCGGTGAAGTACTCGCGGTCGGCGGAGACCACCGCGATCCAGTTGGCCCGGAGCGGCTCCGCGGGGGCCGCCGCCGGCTGTGGCTGCTGAGGCTGGGGCTGCTGCTGATGCGGCGGGGCGAGGTGGAACGAGGTGCCGAAGTCGCCGCCGCGGTTGTTGGGGCCGGGGGGCTCGGCGTACACCGGGCCGGAGTCCTCGCGGACGGGGGCCTCGGGGAACGCCCCCTCCGGCGCGGGCCCCTCCGGCCCGTTGGCGGGCAAGGAGGGAGGGTAGCCGTAGGTGTGCGCGGGCGCGGCGGCCTGCTGCGGGTGCTGGGTGTGCTGCGGCTGTGGCTGCTGCGGGACGGGCGGGCCGTACGGCGGTTGGCCGTACGGCGGCTGGGCGGCGGGCGCGCCGCCGTACGCCGCCGGGATGTTCAGCGGCTGCTGCGCCTGGCGGCGCGAGGGGGTGGAGAGCTCGTAGTCGTACCCGCACTCCTCGCAGAACCGTCCGGTCTGCGGGCTGCGGCAGATCGGGCAGACCGTCAGGCCCTCGGTCAGGTTGGGGTAGCCCTGGGCCGGTGGCGGCGGCATCGCGCCGGGCTGTGGCGGGACGTTCCCCGGCGGCACCGGCGGCGGCGACAGCGGCGCGCCGTAGGGCGTACCGCGGTGGTCCGGGTGCTGGGACTGCTCGAACGAGCCGGGCGCCTCGGGCGCCGGGTGGGAGCCGTACGCCCCCGGGTGGGTCCCGTGGGCCCCGTGGGCTCCCGGGTGGGCTCCGGGCGGCGGCGGGGCCGGCGGAGTCATCGGGAAGCCGCAGAAGTCGCACCAGTCCTCGGCCTGCGACTCGTGGCCCCTCGGGCAGATCGGCATCAGTTCCCCCTCACATCGAGCCGGCTTGGGGCGGCGTCGCACCGGGTCGTCGGCCCGGTCACGTCTTCAGCGGTCACTTCTTCACACGCACCGTCTTGGTCGACCGGGTCTCAAGGGTCATCGAGTCGGCCTCGCTCACGTTCTTACGGAACCGAACCGTACCCTCCTTCGGGTCCACCACGTCCACCACCTTCTGCAGCAGTTTGTAGGTGCCCTCGTTGCCGGTCGCGTGCGCGATCCGGACGGCGGCGCCCAGCTTGGAGGTGGCGGTGTCGACGTCCCCGGCCCGGTGGGCCTCCAGGCCCTCCTGGATGGAGGAGGCCAGCTCGGCCTGCCCGGTGTAGTGGGCGACCTGCGGGCTGATCCGGGTGGAGGAGGCCAGGTCGTCGGTCCACACCGCCTTGACCAGGCCCTGGGAGAGCACCTCGGGGGTGCCGCTGCCGACCTGCGGGGGCAGCACCAGGCTGATCCGGGCGGCGAGCATCTCGTTGCCGATGGAGGCGGCCGGGACCTCGACGCAGACGTGGTAGTCGCGGCTCTCGTCGCCCCAGGAGCCGGTGGGGTAGTCGCCGGCCCGGGGGCCGGCCTCGGCGCGCCGGGCGGTGAGGTCCTCGACCGCGGGGGCGACCTGCTTGACGAACTTGACCGAGGCGTTGGCCGGGGTCCAGATCCGCAGCGCGACGTCGGCGACCTGCTTGCCCATGGCGCCGGCCATCATCGAGCGGAAGTCCTCGGCCAGGCCGGAGGGTTCGGCGACGATGTCGACGGTGCCGAGCAGCGCCGAGGAGATCTTGCGCAGCTCGTCGATCCGCCAGTCGGTGCCGACGCCGCGGCAGTCGGCGGTGAAGTGGCCGGTGACCCGCTCGATGGCGCGTTCCAGGTCGACCGCCGACTCGTGCTCGTTGTTGCCGTCGGTGAGCAGGACGGCGTGCCGGATGGCGATGTCGCGGCGGGTCAGGAAGAGCTTGTCGGCCTTGGCCAGCCAGGTGCCCATCGCGGTGCCGCCGGCGGCGGTGAGGCGGCGCAGGGACTCCTTGGCGTGGCCGCGGGTGGTGGCGGAGGCGGTGGCGAGGGTGCCGTCGCCGGGGTAGATGTCGCGGGCCTCGTGGGTGCCGGCGACCACGGCGAAGGCGGTGCCGTCGCGCAGCGCGTCGATGGCGGCGGCGGTGGCCTCACGGGCGCCGTTGATCTTGGTCTTGGGGTAGTCCATCGAGCCCGAGCAGTCCACCAGGATCACCACGGCCGCAGCGGTGTCGGCGCTCTGCGGGCCGCCCGCGTCGGCGATGCCGAGCGGGCGGCCGCCGGAGGTGCCGCCGCCGGTCGCGGTGACCGTGACGATGGCGTTGACCTCGCGGGCGCCGTCGGCAAGGTACTCGTTCTGGAAGATCTCCACGTCGAACCTGGGCAGGTTCGGCTTCGCCAGTGTTGCCATGGGCCGGTGGCTCCCGTCGGAAGGGTCGTCGGTACGGATCGGTCGGTGGGGGCCGGCCGCGTCGGGGGCGGGCCGGCCGCGTCGGGGGCGGGCCGGCGGACCGGGTGGCCGCCGGGGTCGGCCCCGGGCGGGCGGCGTCCGGTCAGGCCGTCGGCGGGTGCGGCGGCTGCGGGGGGACGGCGGGTGCGGTCGGCGGTGCGGCGGGGGGTGCGGTCGGTGCCGGCGGGGCGGTGGGGGGCAGCGGGGCGGCGGGGGAGCCGATCACCGGGAGGTCCGGCAGGGTCGGCTCGTAGTCCTCGTCCTCCTCGGCGGCCCTCCTGGCACCCGCCGCGGTGATCAGCGGCAGGTCGAGCGCGGTGGCGGTCCGGGGGTCGTCCTCGTCCTCGCCCTGGTCCTCGGCTCCGGCACCGGCGCCCGCGGCCGGCGGGTCGATCGGCAGGACGGCGACGGTGATGTTGTCGTGGCCGCCGGCGGCGACCGCGAACTTCACCAGGGTCTGCGCCGCCGCGAGCGGTTCGGTGCGGGCGTCCGGCCGGACGAAGTACGCCAGGTCGGTGGCGGCCTCGGCGTAGTTCCACAGTCCGTCGGTGCAGATCAGCAGCACCCCGGGGACGTGCGGCGTGAAGTCGAGGGTGTGCGGGACGACCTCCTCGGCGTCGGCGCCGAGCCACCCGGTGATCGCGTGGGCGCGCGGGTCGGCGTACGCCTCGGCCTCGCTCATCAGCCCGGCCTCGACCATCCGGGCCGCCCAGGAGTCGTCCTGGGTGAGCCGGAAGGGCTCGGCGCCGGCGCGGTCGTCCGGGATCCAGTAGGCGCGGGTGTCGCCGACCCAGCCGATGGTGATCCGGCCGCCGGAGGCTATGGCGCTGACGTAGGTGCAGGCGGGCGCGTTGAGGTCGGGCCGGGCGGGCCCGGGGCCGGCCTGGGCGAGGTCGGCGACGGCCCCGGCGGCGTCGGCGATGGCCTGGCGCATGGCGGCGGTGGGTTCGCGGCCCGCCTCCAGGGCGCTCAGCAGCGACTCGGAGGCGGCGTCGACGGCGGTCTCGGAGGCCTCGTCCGGCCGGTCGGAGGAGGAGACGCCGTCGCAGACCACGGCGACCACGACGGGCTCGCCGCCGGGCAGCGAGGTGGCGGCGATGGTGAAGGAGTCCTCGTTGCGGTGGTGGCGCAGGCCGCGGTCGCTGACCCCGGCGACGCCCGCGAGGGACTTCTCCATGTGGTCGCGCGGGCGCGGCTGGGCGCCGCCGCAGGCCTCGCAGTAGCCGTCCGCGGTGACCTGCGGCAGCCCGCAGTGCGCGCAGACCGGCCCGTGCTGGGGCGGGGCGCCCTCGGCCCGGGCGGCGGCCCAGTTCGCGGGCATCGCGCCCGGGGCGGCCCGGCCGTCCCGGCTGGCGCCGCAGGCGCCGCAGTAGGCGTCCTCCGGCTCCAGCGGTTCGGAACAGCTCGGGCACACGGTCTGCTGCGGCATCGGCTACACCCACGTCCTGGGGCGGGCGCGGTTGGCCCGCTCCACCATTTCGATCCTGGTCTCGGCCCGGTCGGCCAACCGGGCGAGTACCCGGTAGGACTGTTCCAGGGCGAAGCGCAGTTCCCGCTCCACCGCAGGTCGTCCCAGGACCGTGGTGCCGCCGCCCTGCTGGGCGCCGGTCGAGCCCGCGGTGACCCAGCCGAGGGCGGCGCCGAGCAGTTCGACGGCCAGTTCCTCGCGGCGGCGGTCGTCCAGGCGCAGCGCGGTCAGCTGGTCGGAGCTGGCGCCGAGGTCGGCGGCGAGCGGGTCGGTGGCGGGCCGTTCGCGCAGCCGGGCGCGGACGGCCGCGATCCGGGCGGCGGTGTACTGGTTGGAGGTGGCCGGGACGGACTCCAGGACGCGGACGGCGCCGGGCCGGTCGTCCTCGGCGAGCCGGACCCGGGCGAGCCCGAAGGCGGCGCTGAGGTAGGCCGGGTCGGTGGTCCAGACGAGTCGGTAGAACTCGGCGGCGTCGCCGCCGTCGCCGAGGAGTTCGGCGCAGATGGCGAGGGCCAGCTTGGGGGCGGCCTCGCCGGGGAAGGCGTCGTAGACCGCGTCGAAGGCCTCGGCGGCGGCGCGCAGCCCGGCCTCGTCGGGCGAAGCCGGGCCGTCCGGGCCGCCTGCGGCGCCGACCAGGGCGACCGAGCTGCCAGGGCTGTCCGGGCCGTCCGGGCCGTCCGGGCCGTGCACGGCGCCGACCAGGGCGACCAGGCCGCGGTACCAGACGACCCGCCAGTCGTCCGGGTACTCCCGCTCCAGGGCGTCGAGGGCTTCCTCGGCGGCGGCGCGGTGGCCGAGTTCGAGGTGGGCGCGCAGTTCGCGCAGCCGCCGTTCGATGGAGAGGGCGGGCGCGCCGGCCAGAGCGGCGAGCGCCTCCTCGGGGTCGGTGGCGAGCAGGGTGGCGAGGAAGCCGGCGTTGGGGTCGCCGGGGTCGACGCGCGGGACGGGCAGTGCGAGGGCGGCGGCGGCCGGGTCGAGGGCGGTCACCAGGAGCTGTCCGGGCTGCTCGGTGGGCATGACCAACTCGGTGTCCACGACGCGTAGTTCGGGCCCGAAGAGGGTGGACAGGGCGGGCCGGGCCCGGCCGTCCTGGAGGGCGAGTATCTCGCGCAGCACGCCGGTGAGCTGGTCGGCCATCTCGTCGGCGGAGGAGAACCGGCGGGCCGGGTCCGGGTCGGTGGCGCGGACCAGGAAGCGGTAGTACGACTCGTAGCGGGCGAAGACCTCGACGTCCTCGGGGCCGGGCAGGGTGTCCCGGTAGGTGGTGCTGTAGCCCTGGAAGTCGAAGGTGAGCACCGCGAGGGTGCGGGCCACGGTGTAGAGGTCGGAGGCGGGGGAGGGGCCGTGGGTGGCGATCTCGGGGGCCTGGTAGCCGACGGTGCCGTAGATCGGGCCGTCGTGGTCGAGGCGGCAGACGGCGCCCATGTCGATGATCTTGAGCGCGTCGCCGCTCTGGATCACGTTGTCGATCTTGAAGTCGCAGTAGATCAGGCCCCGGCTGTGCAGGTACCCGAGTGCGGGCAGTGCCTCCAGCGCGTACGCGATCGCCTGCTCGACGGGCAGCGGCTCGCGCCGGCCGTCCGGGGTGCGGCGGTCGTTGGCGATGTCCTTGAGCGACTTGCCGCCGACGTACTCCATCACGATGTAGCCGTCGGTGGAGCCGGAGCCCAGGTCCAGGTGCTCGGCGAAGTTGATGATCCGGACGATGTTCGGGTGGTCCACCTCGGCCAGGAAGCGGCGCTCGGCGACGGCCACGGCGAGCGCGTCCTCGTCCCCGGTGTCCAGCAGGCCCTTCAGGACCACCCACTTGTCGTTGACCCGCCGGTCGATCGCCAGGTAGATCCAGCCGAGGCCGCCGTGCGCCAGGCAGCCCACCACCTCGTACTGCCCGCCGACCAGGTCGCCGCGGCGCAGCTTGGGCGTGAACGAGTACGGCGTGCCGCACTTGGTGCAGAAGCCGTCCGGGCGGCCCGGCCGGCCGTTCTTCTCCCGGCCCACCGGGGTCTCGCACTTGGAGCAGAACCGCTTGCGCTCCGGGACCTCCGGGTTCTCCAGCACCGCCAGCGACGGGTCGGCCGTCTCGACGGTCGGCACCGTCACCAGGCCGGCGCCCAGCCGGTTGCGGGTGCCCGCGCTGACGCTGCCGCGGGTGCTGCGCACCGAGACCGAGCGGCTGCTGCCGGTGCGGGTCGAGCGGTGCGAGCGGGAGCGGCCGGACATCGAGCGGGCCGAGCCGGTGCGGGTCGAGCGGATCGAGCCGCTGCGTGCCGAGTCGGTGGAGACCCGGGAGGAGGGGACGTAGGGCTGGGTGACGCCGGTGTCGCCGCCGGGCGGGGTGAGGCCGCACTCGTCGCAGTAGCCGTCGGTGTCGATGGCGCCCGAACAGTCCCGGGGGCAGGGCGCGCCGGGGCCGGCGGCCGGCGGGGCGCCGGTGGCCGCCGTCGAAGCTGCCACGGTGCCGCCGCCCGCCGGGGCGAGCCCGCACTCGTCGCAGTAGCCGTCCGCGTCGATCCTGCCGTTGCCGGAGCACTCCGGCCGTACGCACGTCCCGCCCATCAACCTCAGCCCCCCTGGACCTGTCCGTCGACCGGCGTCTGGCCGGTCGTCTCCTGTGCGGCCTCGGCCTGCGCCGGCCGCAGCGACTGCTGGAAGCGGGCCACCGCGGCGGCCGCCGCCCGCAGGTCGCAGGGCGCGCTCCACAGCAGCCAGCGCGCCTTCTCGTACCGCTCGATCACTTCCGGGTCCTCGGAGACCCGCAGCCGGGCGGCCATCGCCTTGTAGGCGTCCAGCCGGCCGCGCAGTTCGGCGCGGACGGCCAGCGGCTGGGTCACCTCGGTGAGCGACTGCCGGGCCCGGGCCAGCTCCTTGGCGGCGGCGTCCTCCAGCGTGTCCAGCAGCGGCGCCAGCCGGCCCCACTGCCCGCCCTGGCGCAACTCCAGTGCCGTCACGATCCGTTCGCGCAGCGCCGAGGCCGGCCCGGGCACCGCCGGGACGTCGCTGGAGGCTATCTTCGCCAGCACCTCGCCGCGCGCCCGGCGGGCCTCGGCCAGGGTGGCGTCGGCCCGCTGGAGCAGGTCGCCGACGCCCTGGAGGCGCTCCTCGGCGTCGTCGCGCAGCCGCAGCAGGTTCTCCAGTTCCACCCGGACGCCGTCCAGCGCCCGCCCGGCCCGGTCGAACCGCTCGGTGTCCACCACCCCGGCGGGGGTGGCGAAGGCGCCGCCCTCCGGCACGGTGCCGCGCTGGGCGGGCACCCGGGCCGGGCGCCACAGCGCCAGCGGGTCCTCGCGTACCTCGGCGCGCAGCCCGGTGAGGTCGGCGTCCAGCCCGGCCAGGTCGTCGGCGAGCGGGTGGTTGCCGGCCCGCACGCCGAGCGAGGCGGCGAGGTTGCCCACCCGGTGGAGTTCGGCCAGCAGCAGGTCGATCCGGGCCGGCAGCGCCGACCAGACCGCGTCGGCGGCGCTGACCACCTCCAGCACGGTGGCGTACCAGGAGTTCATCCGGGTCATCAGCGCGTCCAGGCTGATCCGCTCGACCAGCCGGGCGGGCGCGCCGAGCAGTTGCGGGCCGTCCGGCAGCGCGCCGCCGGGGACGGTCACCGCGTCGCCGGTGAGCAGTTCGCTCAGCTCGGCGAGTTCGGGCGCGCCGGGCTTGGCCTTGCGGGCCCGTACCGCGCGCGCCGAGGCCAGTGCCTCCGCGTAGCGGTCGAACAGGGCCCAGAGCAGTGGCAGGCCCTTCCCGGCGACGGACCAGCGCTCCAGCGTGCGTCCGGTCAGTTCGGCGCCGTCGAGCAGCCGCAGGCCCGGATGGTCCTGGAGGGCGAGCAGCGCCGACTCGACCGCGTCCCGCTCCGCGCCGAGGCGCGCCAGCGCGCGGTCCACCTCCTCCCGGTTCAGTACCGGGCCAGCCGAAGCCGCCAACGCCGTGTCCTTCCTTCCTCGCGTGCGATCCCGACGTACCTGACGTGCGATCCCACGACAACCCCCGTGCCCACCACCGGTCTCCCCGTGGTGATCGTCCCGAACCCTAGCCGGTGGCCGTTCGGGCGGAGCGGGCGGTGGGCGTCAAGACCGCGTCAACGGCCTGCTGACGCCCGTGCGCCGCCCGGTGCGTCAGCGGGCCGGCCAGTACAGGCCGGGGTCCTTGGAGTTCTCGGGCAGGTAGGGCTGGACCCACCGCTCGAACGACTTCTGCCAGCCCTTGTCCTTGTCCGCGTAGTAGTCGGAGATCACCTGGTTGACCCGGGCGGTGAGGTCGGTGCTGTTCTGGCGCATCGCGACACCGATCGTCTCCGGCTGTTCGAAGCCGTCCACCACCTTCACCGTCTGGTCCTGCGCGGCCTGGCCGACCGCCAGTTCGTCGTCGGTCATGGTGGCGTCGACCTTGCCGAGCTGCATGCGGACCAGGCAGTCGAGCTGGTTGGTCACCAGGACGAGCTGCTTGGCGCTCTTCTTCGCGTTCAGCACGTCCTTGGCGACCGAGCCGTCCGCGGCGCAGACCGTCTTGCCGCCGATCGCCTCGTCGAGGTTCTTGGCCGTGGACGACCGGGGCACCAGGACCCGCTGCTTGATATTGAAGTACGACCGGGAGAAGGCGACCTTCTTCAGGTTGGCGCAGCTGATCGTCATGGTGCGGACGATCAGGTCGACCTGGTTGCCCGTGAGGGCGTCGGCCCGGCCGGCGGTCGACACCGGTTTGAGCACCACCTTGGCCGGGTCGCCCATGACGGCCGCGCCGATCGCCCTCGCGAGGTCGATGTCGAAGCCTTCGAGCTCACCGGTGTTCGGGTTGCGGGCGCCCCAGCGGTAGCTGTTCTGGTCCACGCCGATGATCAGGGTGCCCTTGGCCTTGATGGCCTTCACCGCCGTGCCGTCCACGGTGCTCGGCGGCACGGTGCTGGTCAGGTCGCAGGACTCGGCCTCTTCCTGCCCGGCCTCTTCCTGCCCGGTCGACCGGACGGCCTGCGGTGCGCCCGTGGCGGCCGCGGGTACGGCGCCGGACGGCCCGCCCCCGCCGAGCACGGCCGCACCGGCGGCCAGCAGCGCCAGCGCGGCGGCCGCCCTGGTGCCTGCGGTTCTCCTGCGCATGTGTCCGTTCCCCCTCTACCGGTACTCGGCCAGGCGGCGGCCCAGGCCGCGCAGCGCGGCGGCCGCGGCCGCCACGCCGAGCAGCGCGGCCGCGAGGGCGGCGAGCCGGAGGTCGCCCTCGGTGCCCTTGGCGGAGCGCTCGAAGTGGTCCTGCTCGGTGGTGGCGGCCTGGTCGAGCGCCCGGTCGGTGGCCTTGAAGGCGCCGTCCGCGGTGTTCGCCTCGGCGGCCGGGTCCGCCGTCACGGTCGCCTGCAGCGCGCCCTGGTAGTCGGCCTGCTGGGTCTCCAGGGTGTGCGCCGCGTCGTGCCGGGTGCGCCACGTCTCGTACTGCCGGTCGGCCTCGCCGATCTGCTGCCGGGCGTCCGCGGGGGCCAGGTCGAGGGCCTGGCGCAGCGAGCCGGAGTGCTGCTCCATCGGGACGTTCGCCGGCTCGCCCCCGGCGAGCTGCTGGGTGATCGTCGTCCACTGGTCCGCGTACGCGGTGGTGGAGCCGCGGGCGACGAGGTTCAGGTTCTCCGCCAGCCGGGCGGAAAGCACCTGCACCCGGGCGGTGTTGAGCGCCCGCAGCGGCTGCGCGCCCTGCTTCCAGCTCTGCTGGAGCGCGGCGTTGGTGGTCAGGCCGGTGACGGCCAGCCAGAGCGCCCCGGCCAGGACGGCGGCGGTGGCCCCGAGCAGGCCGGGGTTGAACACCCGGTTGGTGCGGCGGAACAGCGTCAGCTGCACCCAGACCAGCGCGCCGAGGGTGAGCACCCCCAGGCCGTACGCGGCCCACGGGCTGGACTTCGCCTCGGCGTAGTCCTTGTCCAGCTCGTCGTTCTCGATGGCGGTCAGCTCGGCGGCGCGCGGCAGCAGGGTGCCCTGCATCTGCTCGGAGGCGTACCGCAGGTAGGCGCCGCCGAGCGGCAGGCCCAGCCGGTTGTT
Source organism: Kitasatospora sp. NPDC058243 (assembly GCF_042882025.1). Classification (NCBI taxonomy): domain Bacteria; kingdom Bacillati; phylum Actinomycetota; class Actinomycetes; order Kitasatosporales; family Streptomycetaceae; genus Kitasatospora; species Kitasatospora sp. NPDC058243. The sequence continues at coordinate 115,402 of NZ_JBHVWW010000012.1, read as the reverse complement.
CGCCCGCGCGGTCTCCACCAGGCCGGCGTAGACGGGGAGTTGCTTGTTCAGCTCGGTGAGCTTCTGGTAGGCGGGGGAGCCGACGGTGGTCTGCGCGGCGGCCTTGGTGATCAGGTCGGTGGCCGCGGCCAGATCGCCCTCGTAGTCGCCGCGGACGGCCTTCGTCTCCGCCCCGGCGAGCAGGAAACCGGTGGCCGCGGTGGTGTCGGCGCGGGCCAGCAGGCGGTGGATGTCGGCCGCGTCCTTGCTCAGCGGCTGGCTGTGCTGGACCACCCGGTTGGCGGCCTCCGCCTTGGTCTCCAACTGCCAGGCGGTCAGCGCGCCGAAGGCCACCGTCAGCACCGCGAGCACAGCCCCGGCCAGCCGCAGCCGGCCCGGCGCCGTCCGGGTGGCGTTCGCCAGCCGGGCCCCCCAACCGGAACGGCCCCGCGGTGCCGGCCCGGGGGGAAGAACACCGGGGGCGGACGAAGACAGGTTTGTCGACATAAGCGCCCCCACCACC
>NZ_JBHVWW010000012.1:78751-114890 GCF_042882025.1 Kitasatospora sp. NPDC058243 | reverse complement strand
CACGAACGGCTCCGCCCTCGTACAGGCCCCCCCCCCAGCCACCCCGGCCCGTCCACGGCGCCGGGTCTGGACGCCGGGACGCCCCGGACACCCGGCACGGCCGGTGCCGTGCCCGGCGGGCCGCTCGGCCGTGCCGGGACCACGGCGCCCGGTGCGCCGTTACCTACTGGTGTTGCCACCCGCCTCATCCTCCCCAGGGGTCGGGCCCGCTGTCCGGGGCCCGGCCGATGCCAGCAGTATGGCCGTGACTCCCCCTGGCCATACCCGAATTGCGCCGATCTTGAGCTTGCCCTGCACGCGCCGCGCACGCCTCCCGCACGCCCCCGGGGCCCCGCTGCCCGGCGGCCGGCGGTGAACCGTCCGACGCGGGATGCACCCTATGCGGTTCCTCCGACAGGCCGGAGCGGCGAGGTCCGGTTGCGGCGGCGGCACGCGGCGAGTCGAGGACTGACCCCGGTCCGATCGCGGCGTCGGCGCGCAGGTAGTCGAGGCCGGACCCCGGGGCCGGCTGCGGGGGGCGATCCCGCCGTGACGCCACCGTTCCCGGCGCGGTCGGTGCACCTGGTTTCGGCGGACACCCTCCGTACGATGGGCAGCATGCGCCTGCTTGGAACGATCACGCCCGACCGCCCGCTGCTCGTCGTCGCCGTGCGCGAGGAAGCCGCCCACCTCGACGACCGGCTGCCCGTCCTGCTCACCGGAATAGGGAAGATCAACGCCACCGCCGCGCTGGCCACCGTCCTCGCCCAGGGCGAGAAGCCGTCCGAGGTGATCAACCTCGGCACGGCCGGCGCGCTGCGCCCCGGCTGGGAGGGCACCCACCACGTCGTCCAGGTCATCCAGCACGACCTCGACACCCCGGCCCTGCTGGCGCTCACCGGCCGTAGCTACGGCGCCCCGCTGGTGGTCGGCAAGGGCGACGGGCCGGTGCTGGCCACCGGCGACCTCTTCGTCTCCGACCCGGCGGCCCGCGACCGGCTCGCCGAGCACGCCGACCTGGTCGACATGGAGGGCTACGCCGTCGCCGCCGTCGCCCACCGCTTCGGGGTGCCGGTGCGCCTGGTCAAGCACGTCAGCGACGAGGCCGGCGAGGGCGCGAGCCACACCTGGCGCGAGTCGGTCGACGCGTGCGCCCGCCACCTCGCCGACTGGGTCGTCGCGCAGGGCTGGTGACGGCGCGTCCCGAGGACGTGCGGCGCCGACCGGCGCGGGCGGGTGAGAGGGCGGCCGGCCTCCCTCTCGCCCGCCGCGTTCAGTCGCGGAACCTCGTCCGCCGCGTTCAGTCGCGGAACCTCGCCCGCCGCGTTCAGTCGCGGAACGCCGAGAGGTCAAGCGCCGCCAGCCGCTCCGGATCGGTGAGCACCTCGATCGCCGCGATCGCGCCGTCCACCACGGTGAACGCCATGACCGACAGTGGCCGGCCGCCCTCGCCGATCGCCACCGCGCCCGCGGCGCCGTTGACCAGCGCCGGGCGGGCGAACGGCGACAGCCCGCCCCACAGCACCGGCTGGTCGGCCACCGCGGCCGCGCCCGTCAGCACCACCGGGTGCCGGGCCCGCACCGCGCCGCCGTCCGAGCGCAGCACCACGCCCGGGGCGAGCACGGCCACCAGCGCGCCCAGGTCGCCGGCGCGGGCGGCCGCGAAGAAGGCGTCCACGGCGGCCCGCTGACGGCCCGGGTCCGGGTCGGGCGCCGGCGCCTGGTCCTGAACCCGGCGGCGGGCCCGGTCGGCCAGCTGGCGGGTCGCGGCCGCCGTCCGCTCGATCAGCGGGGCGATCTCGGCGAACGGCACCGCGAACAGGTCGTGCAGCACGAAGGCGATCCGCTCGGCCGGGGCCAGCGACTCCAGCACCACCATCAGCGCCAGGCCCACCGAGTCCCCGAGCAGCACCTCCTGCCCGGGGTCGGCCACCCCCTCGCGCCGCAGCAGCGGGTCCGGGATGCGCGCCGGGCCAGGATCACCCGCCTCGGCCTCCGGCGGCTCCTCGCGGCGCAGCTCCCGGCCGCGCAGCAGGTTGAGGCAGACCCGCGAGACCACCGTGGTCAGCCAGCCGGGGAGGTTCTGCACGTCGGAGGTGTCGGTGCGGTCGTAGCGCAGCCAGGCCTCGTGGACGGCGTCCTCGGCCTCGCTCACCGAGCCGAGCATCCGGTACGCCACGGCCCGCAGCCGGGGCCGCTGCGCCTCGAACAGTGCGGCCCGCTCGTCCGGAGGTAATTTCTCGTCCACCGTGTCACATTCCTTCGCCGCTGGGGGTCAGAGCAACAGGAGCCACCCAACAACGGCTGCGCCGTAGAGATCAACTCCCCACCCGGGGCGAGTCGGAGACGACGGGTGGCGGGGTGGGTGTCACCAGGGCGTCCTAGGCTGGCGGCCATGCCGACGACCCCGCTGCTCGACGCGATCCGCGCCAACCCCGCCGCCCTCGACTTCCTGGCCTGGCCGGGCGACCTCAGCCTCGACCACTACCCGCACGTCGAGGAGGTGGTGCTCGCCTCCGGGGAGGCCCTGGAGCCGGTGGCCAAGGACGGCGCGGGCGGCACCTTCTTCCTGTGCGGGGAGGGCGGCGAGGAGCGTCCCGTCCTGTACGCCGACTCGGAGGGCGGCGCGGCGGTGCTGGCCGTCGGGCTGCCGGAGCTGGTCCGGCTGCTGCTGGCGGTGCCGTGGTGGCGGGACTGCCCGCGGCTGACGGTGGAGGAGAGCGCGGAGGCCGCCGAGGAGTATCTGGAGGACGAGCCCGGCCTGTACGCGGAGCGGGACGCGGCCGCCGCCGCGCTCGGCCTCGAAGTCCCGGGCGTGGCTGCGGCGTTGGCCCGGCTGCGGGAGGTCGCGCTCGGGCTCGGGCCCGCGTACGTGCTGCTCAACGCCGAGGAGGGCGGCGCCTACGAGCCGCTGTTCCAGGCCTGAGCGGGTGGTCGAGTGGTTGGTCGTGCGGGTGGTCGTGCGTGCGGGCGGCATCAGCTCTCCGGCCCCGGGCATACATGAAGGGTTGTCCGGCATCGGGTCGTGACGGCGGGAGACCGGCCCCGGATCCGACCGGGGGCGGCGCGAGGGAAGAGGCGATCGTGGGCGAACTGGACGGCAGGACGGCGCTGGTGACGGGCGGCTCGCGCGGGATCGGGCGGGCGGTGGCGCAGCGGCTCGCCGCCGACGGGGCACTGGTCGCGGTCCACTACGGCGGCAACGAGGCGGCCGCCGCGGAGACCGTGGAGCTGATCGCCAAGGCCGGCGGCCGGGCGTTCGCGGTGCGGGCCCGGTTCGGCGAGAGCGGTGCGCTGGACCAGCTGTTCGAGGGCCTCGCCGCCGGGCTGGCGGAGCACGGCGAGCAGGGTGGGGACGGCGAGGTCGGTGGGGACGGCGGGTCCGGCCTGGACATCCTGGTCAACAACGCGGGCATCCACCTGGCCGGGTCGATCGGGCAGCTCACGGAGGAGGAGTTCGACCGGTTGATGGCGATCAACGTGCGCACGCCGATCTTCGTGATCCAGCGGGCGATTCCGCTGCTGCGGGACGGAGGCCGGATCGTCAACGTGGCCTCGGCGGCCGCCCGGATCGGCTCCCCGGTCCAGATCGGCTACACCGTCAGCAAGACGGCGCTGGTGGCCCTCGCCGCTCCGCTCGCCAACGAGCTCGGCCGACGCGGGATCACCGTGAACACCGTCAACCCCGGGGTGATCCTCACCGACATGACGTCCCAGTGGACGGGTGTCCCCGAGGCGATGGCCGGGCTCGAATCGATCACCGCACTCGGCCGGATCGGCCAGCCGGAGGACGTCGCGGACGTGGTGGGCTTCCTGGCGGGCCCGCAGGGCCGCTGGGTGACCGGCCAGACCATCGACGCCTCCGGCGGCACCTACCTCGGCCCGATCCCGCCCGCGTGATCCCTCGGGGCGCCGAGAAGTCGGCGGGGTGGCAGCCCTCAGCGCCGCCACCCCGTTCGCTTCTCGGCACGGAAGGTGGGGTTCATTGAGTCAAACCCCACCTTGGGATGATGTTTTGAGGCAGCGTCAGAATGCTGACGGGGGCTGAAGAGCCAGATCGAGGACGGACGCCCAGCGCTCGTCGGGTGCGGTGACGATCGCGTAGCCCTCCTGGCCGGGGAGGCGGGGGAGCAGGGCGCTGCGGCAGCCGTGGCTGTGGTGGATCTCGACGGGGACGGGCTCGCCGTCCAGGTGGATCTCGCCGGCGCTGATGGATTCGGGGTCGAGCGGGCCCAGGTGATGGCGCGGGTCGATGCGGCCGGAGTTGCCGAGGAAGTTGAAGAGCTGCGATCCGGGGGTGGTCAGGGACTTCACCCGGAAACCGTCGGGGACGGGCCGGGAGGTCTGGACGATCGCGACGAGCTCGCGGTCCAGGTGGTAGTTCAGGTCGACGTGGCAGAGGTAGCCGTCGCTGCCCATCCGCCCGAGGAGGACGAACCACTCGGGCGGCACGTCGCGCAGGACGGCGATCCGCCCGCCCCACTCCTCGGCGGTCTCACGGTCGGTGGGGATGTGGAACTTGCGCGGCTCGCTGCTGCGGAACACGGAATTCCCCCAACTGATCGGCGAAAAAAGGTTGTTGGTTCACCAGTAGACCGCCGCGACATGCCTGCGAACGAGTGAATTCCCGCTCGGCGCCCGGGCCCCACCGGTACCCGGTCGGTGGGGCTTGCGCCAGTGGGGCGGGCGCGGTCCGCGAGGAGCGCGCCCGCCGCAGGCCCTGTTGCCCGCCGTCCTCGTGATGGGCCATGCCGGTGTCCACCGCGGGTGCCGGACCAGGCCGCTGGTAGTGGAGTGTCACGCAGGAGGCGACAGGACATCGAGCCCGATTGCCTCGGCGGCAATGGTCATGGCGGCGTCGAAGTACGCGGGGTAGTCCGTGATCACCTCGTTCAGGTGACCGAACAGCTCGAAGCTGATCGTGCCGATCAGGGAGATCCACAGGGTGAGCGACCGTTCCACCAGGTCCGCGTACGGTTCGGCCGGTGCCCCTCCCGCGCTGTCGAGCACCTGCTGGGCGACGAGCCTCGGCCCGGGGAGCGGCTGCGTGGGGGGTCGCAGGAGGCCCGAGGCGTGTGCCTCGACGACGAGACCGGCCATCAGGCGGGTGACCCGGGTGGCGGGGTCGACCGTGTCGGTGGGGGCCTGGTAGCCGGGGACGGGCGAGCCGTAGACCAGGGCGAACTCGTGCGGGTGGGCCAGGGCCCACTGGCGGACCGCCCGGCATGCGGCAAGCCACCGGGCGCCCGGATCGGCGGGAGCGGCGGACGCCGCCCCTGACTCCGCGGCCGCTCCGACCGCGTTGAACGCGTCGATGATCAGCGCGGTGAGCAGTGCGTCCCGGCTGGGGAAGTAGCGGTACAGCGCCGAGGAGGCCAGGCCCAGGTCACGCGCCACCGCGCGGAGCGACAGTGCGGCCGCCCCGGTCTCGGCGAGCTGGCGAGTGGCGGCTTCCTTGATCGCGCGAGTGAGCTCGGCGCGGGCCAGCTGCCGCGCGGTCTGCGATGCCGTCATGCCGTTCATCCTCTCATTCGAGAGCAGTGCACACAAGAGAGAGCACTGCTCTTGACTTCTCCCCGCCACTGCGCGAACACTCCTCAACGAAGAGAGCACTGCTCTCTCAATTCTCCAGGAGGACCTGCATGGCACGGCACATCGTCATCGGCAAGGGCCCCGTCGGCGCCACCACGGCGCGACTGCTCGACGAACAGGGGCACGAGGTCGTCGTCCTGAGTCGCTCCGGCGGCGACGGGAGTACGGCGCTCGACGTCACTGACACGGCGTCACTCCGGCAAGCCACCAAGGGCGCCGAGGTGATCTACAACTGCGCGAGCCCGCTGTACCACCGGTGGCCCACCGACTGGCCGCCGATCTCGAACGCCCTCCTCGACGCGGCCGAGGCCGCCGGCTCGGTGCTGGTGACGATGGGCAACCTGTACGGCTACGGCCCCGTCGACGCCCCCATCACGGAGGACCTGCCGCTCGCAGGCACCGGCACCAAGGCCCGGGTCCGCATCGGCATGTGGCGCGACGCGTTGGCCCGGCACCAGGCCGGCCGGATCCGCGTCGCGGAGGCGCGCGCCTCGGACTTCTTCGGGCCCGGCGTCACCGAGGCCGGCCACCTCGCCCAGCGGATGATGCCCGCGCTCCTGGCCGGCCGTGCAGTCAGGCTGATCGGCAACCCGGACGCACCGCACAGCTTCACCTATGTCCCCGACATCGCCCGTGCGCTCGTACGGCTTGGTACCGACGAGCGGGCGTGGGGACGCGCCTGGCACGTTCCCACCGCCCCGCCGCTGTCGACCCGGGAGGCGGTCCGGCACCTGTGCCGGCTGGCGGGTCTGCCGCCGGCCAGGGTCGGCCGGATTCCTTGGTGGCCACTCCACCTGGTCGGCCTGGTCAACCCCACGCTCGGGGAACTGCGGGAGGTGCAGTACCAGTTCGACCGGCCGTTCGTGCTCGACTCCCAGGCGTACACCGCGACCTTCGGCGAGGTGTCGACCCCGATCGACGAGGCGCTGGGGGCAACCGTCGAGTGGTGGCGGGCGCGGCTCAGCCGGTAGCGCCACGTGCGCGGCATCGGCTGTCGGGCTGTGCAGACCCTGCGGCGAAGTCAGGAGCGGGCCGAAGCCGCGTTCAGTGAATCAACTCCGAGCACAGCGTGGCGTAGAGCAACGCCGTGCAGTCCACTCTCCGAGGAAATGATGACGATCCGCCTCTGGCACCGCCCGCTGGTACTGCTCGCCGCTGCCATGGCGGCCCTCGCCCTGGCATCCGCCGTCGGCCTCGCGGTCGACGACCGGATCCTGGTCGGGGAGCCGATCTGGCTGAAGCCCTTCAAGTTCTCCCTCTCCATCGCGATCTATTCGGTGACCCTCGCGTGGATGCTGTCCCTGGGCCGCACGGCCCCCCGCTGGGTCTGGTGGCTCGGGACGACGATTGCCGCCGCCAACGTGATCGAGATGGTGGTCGTCGTTGGCCAGGTGCTCCGCGGCAGGCAGAGCCACTTCAACGTCGCCACACCGCTGGACGCCGGCCTCTGGTTCGCGATGGCCGCCTCGATCGTCACCTTGTGGCTGGCCAACCTCGGCATCGCGGCCAGGTTGTTCCGCGAGCGGACCGGGGACCGCGCGGCCACCTGGTCCGTCCGGCTCGGCCTGCTCCTCGCACTGGTGGGCATGGCATTCGGCTTCCTCATGACCAGCCCGACCCCTGCCCAACTCGGTGCCATGCGCAGCGGGGCCGCCGTGGGCATCGTGGGGGCACACAGCGTCGGCGTCGCCGACGACTCGCCCGGCATCGCCATCACCGGCTGGAGCAGCACCGGCGGCGACCTGCGCATCCCCCACTTCGTCGGCATGCACGCGCTGCAGGCCATCCCGCTCTTCGCCTGGCTGCTGATCACACTGTCCCGCAGGTTCCCGCGGTTGGCCGACGAGCGGACGCGCCTGCGCCTGGTCCTGGTGGCGACCGGGACCTACGCGGGCGTGCTGGCGGTCCTGACCTGGCAAGCGCTGCGCGGCCAGTCGCTCGTCCACCCCGACGGTGCGACCCTGACGGCCGTGGCCCTGCTGGCCGTTGGCATGGTGGCGTCCGTTGTGGCGGTCGCCCGGCACCACCATGTGCCACCGGCGCCGCACAGCAGCGCCGGCATGACCGGCCGCCCGGTCGAGCCGCGCTGCACCCGCGTCGCCGCGGACTAACCGAACGCCGAGCCCACCGTCACCTGCGCCCGGGGACCTTCTTCGCGCCGTCGTATCCGCGTGAGGACGCCGGCACCGTGGCCGCCGCGCGCAGGCACCGCGCGTCGATCACCGCGGCGGTCGGCTCCGGGTCGCGGCCGGCGTCCTCGCGGACCATGCCCCCCATCCGGTCGTGGAACTCGGCCAGCAGTCCCCGCGCGCGCCACCGCCGCGCGAAGGCGACGGGCAGCCCGTGCAGGGTGCACACCAGGTGCAGGCGCAGGCCTCAGAAGAACCGGGAGTGGCTGGCGCAGTAGCCGTACTCGGCCCATCTGGCCAGGTCGGAGCGCTTGGCCGTCTCGCGGGAGCGCCCGCACTCCACCAGTGTGGAGTCGACGACCCACACGGTGTCGGTCCACAGCGAGGTGTCGGTCGCCAGCAGTCGGTTGACCTGTGCGATCAGGTCGGCGGCCTTGCGCAACCGCCGGTTGTAGCCCGACTGCCCGAGCAGGTACGGGAAGGGATGACGCAGGTGGGCATCGGCGTGGCGGATCCACCGGCGCTCGGAGGTGAAGCCGAGAAGGGCTCGCATCACGGGGAGGGTGACCAGCTCGGCATCACTGAGCCGGGGCGCGATGCCGATCTCTGGACTCCCTCGCTTCATGTCATGCGCGCCAGCGAGCCCTTGGCATCATTCATCTAGGCAGAATCAGGCCACTGCGGCCCTGGTGGCAGGCCCTGACCCTGGTGAACGAGATACGTACCCGGGCGGCCGGCCATTTCAGGCTGGAAGATGCTCATTGGGCGGTCGGCGGGTGGACATTGGCGGGATGTCTGCCGGGGCGCAAGCGAGTTGGGCTGCGGCGGCCTGTCGGATCTCTCCGATGGGGCGTCTCGGACGAGTTGGGGCGGTGGGACGTGAAGCCACAGCCCGCTTCGTCAGGAACGTGCGGCTCGGGCTTGGGTGCGGCAGTGGGTGAGGGCGGGTTTGAGGCGGGGGTCGGGGGTGGGGGTGGTGGTGAGGAGTTCGCCGGCGGTGGTGAGGGTGGTCCAGTAGTGGGTGGGGTTGCCGGTGGTGGGGTGGGGGTGGGTGGTGGTGAGGGAGAGGTAGGCGGTGGTGAGGTTGCCGGTGGTGAACCAGCGGGTGAGGCCGTGTTGGTGGCCGGCGCGGATGCTGCCGTGGGCGGCGATGGCGGTGGTGAGGAGTTCGATGACGGCGAGGTCGCGGTTGTCGGGGGTTTTGGGGATGTCGAAGACGCCGAGGGCTTCGAGGAGTTCGCCGGTGTCGTTCTCGGTGCCGGGGCGGGGTGTGGCGAGGAGGGCGTCGTAGCAGTCGTCGAGGCGGCGTTGGGTTTCGGCGGCGGGGATGCCGAGGGCGGTGCAGACGGCGCGGGCGGATCGGAGGGGTTCGCGGGTGTGGCGGGCGAGGGTGGCGTAGGTGTCGGCGGGGGTGGAACCGGTGTCGAACAGGTGCCGGGCGGTCAAGGGGAGTCGCATGGTGGGCACCTTGTTCAGACAGTGAGGAAGGTGGCGGGCGTGGGGGCGGGTGCGGGGGCGCACAGGGCCCAGACGAACTTGCCGACGCCGCCGGCGCGGGGGCAGCAGCCCCACTTCTCGGCGAGTTCGTTGACGAGGAGGACGCCGCGTCCGTGTTCGTCGTCGGGTGTGGGGGTGTGGAGGGAGGGTCGGCCGGTGCCGGCGTCGTGGACTTCGAGGCGCAGGCGGTGGTCGCCGGTGAGGGCGAAGCGGACTTCGATGAGGCGGTCGGTGGGGGCGTCGGCGGTGTGTTGGACGGCGTTGGCGAAGAGTTCGCCGAGGAGGAGTTCGGCGGTGTCGGAGTAGCGGTCGCCGGTGGGGAGCGCGGCGAGGTAGGCGCGGAGCAACTGCCGTGCGATGGGGGTGGATTCGGTGCGGGATTCCAGGCGGGCCGCGAACGGGCGGGGGCGGTGGGCGGTACGGATTTTGAGCATGGCGGGGCACCTCAAGGGGGCGGATGGGGGAGCGCGAGGGTAGTGCGCAATCACGCTGTGCATGCAAATGATTGCGTTCTGGTGTCAATGGTCGGGGCTGCGGAGGTACGGTGACGCCAAATCGGCGTGTGGGGCGTGTGACGCACAAGTGGGGGCAGCGATGACACAGCGGAAGGTCAAGCGGGGGACGACGGCGAGCTCCGCGATCATGTTCGGCGCGGAGGTTCGCTACGCGCGTGAGTCGGCGGGCTACACGCAGGAGGAGCTGAGCAAGCTCCTGCACTGCGACCGGACGGTGATCTCGCGGACCGAGGGCGGGAAGCGGAAGCCGTCGGTCGAGGAAGTCGAGGAGATCGAGCGGCTGTTGAACACCGGCGACCTGCTGACGCGGCTGTACGGGCGGGTCGACTGGAACGCGTCGATCGAGCACCCGGATTGGTTTCAGGAGTACGTGGACGTGGAGGCCATCTCCGTCGGGATGCGGGTGTACCAGGATGGTGTGATGTACGGCCTGTTGCAGTGCTGGCAGTACGCGCGCGCACTGTTCGCCACTGGTGATGCGGCGGGCAACCCGGAGGAGATCGAGGAGCTGACCCGGGCACGACTCAGTCGGCAGAGCCGCTTTCTGGAGCCTGACGGGCCGTTGTTGCTGGTCATCCTTGATGAGAGTGCCATCCGCAGGGTTGTAGGCGGACCTGGTGTGATGAGGTGCCAGATGGAGCATCTCCTGCGGGTGGCTCAGCTTCGAAACATCGTCATCCACGTGATGCCGTTCTCGAACCAGCGGACTCTCATCAAGACGGCTATGGTGTTGCTGGAGCTGCCGGACGGGGAGCGCAAGGTCTACTCGGAGAGCCTTGAGCGAGGGCATCTGAGCGGTGATTCCGACAGTGTGGCCAAGCATCAGCGTCGCTTCGATCAGCTCCGTGGCGAATGCCTGTCAGAGAGCGACTCGCTTCGGCTGATCGCCGATGCGCTGGAGGGTTACAGGGATGATGAGCAACGAGTTCGCCGCGGCCGCTTGGCGGAAGAGCAGCTACAGCGGCAACGACGGCGGCAACTGCATCGAGGTAGCCCCCGGATTCCTTCCCGGCGCGGTCCCAGTGCGTGACTCCAAGGACCCGCACGGCCCGGCCCTCGTTTTCCCGGCCGCCGCCTGGGAAGCCTTCGTGTCGGCCGTCCGTGAGGGCGATTTTCCGGCGTAAGTCTCCAAGGAGGCAGCTGTGTTGACCTGGCGAAAGAGCAGCTACAGCGGCACCAACGGTGGCAACTGCATCGAGGTGGCCCCCGGCTTCCTTCCCGACGCCGTCCCGGTGCGCGACTCCAAGGACCCGTACGGCCCGGCTCTTGTTTTCCCTGAGGCCGCCTGGGAAGCCTCGTGCGGGCAGTCCGCGAGGAGGACTTCCCGGCGTAAGACCTCCGAGGAGCTGGCGATGGTGACCTGGCGTAAGAGCAGCTATAGCGGCAGCAATGGAGGCGATTGCGTCGAGGTGGCCCTCGCCTGGCGCAAGAGCAGCTACAGCGGCGACAACGGTGGCAACTGCATCGAGGTGGCCCCCGGGTTCCTTCCCGACGCCGTCCCGGTCCGTGACTCCAAGGACCCCGACGGCCCGGCCCTCGTCTTCCCCGCCGCCTCCTGGGACTCCTTCATCGCCGCTGTCCGGGCCGGCGAGCTCCTGCTCTAACCGGTCATCCCCCGCCACACCCGAACGATTTCGATCAGTTCCGGTGCGTCGGTGGTGCCGCGAGTAACTGAACCCCTACGGTCGATCACTGTGCGCACATGACCTGCTCGCATCGACCGAGGCGGTACTCCCATGGCACAAGAAGCCCGTATCGACGTAGCTCTGACGGCTCTCAAGGAGGGCCAGCCCGAGCCCAGCAAGGCCGAGTTGGCGGAGATCGCCAAGTCGATCTCGCCCGGCGTCTGGTTCACCAACGCGCTGTCGGGTGAGCGGGCCGGCCGCGATGCCGACGTGACGTGGGAGCTGACCGGTTCGCCGTACAAGGGGCAGGTGGCGACGGGGCAGGCGGCGGTCTACTACGCCAACCCGAAGTTCGGCCTGCGGAAGCCCTTCGTCTTCGCGGACGGCTTCAACTACGGCCCGAGCGACCTCCCCGGCCTCTTCGCCTACTTCAGCACCGCCGCCGACGGCGGGCCGGGCCTCTTCGACCAACTGCTCAGCCGGGGTTACGACATCGTGCTGGTCGGCTTCACCGAGCGCCACACCCACATCCAGGCCAACGCCGAGGTCGCGATCGCGGCCATCCTCCGGGCCGTCGCGGAGCGCAAGGGCGACGAGCGGCTGACCGTCGGCGGGGTGAGCATGGGCGGCATCGTCACCCGCTACGCGCTCGCCAAGCTGGAGTCCGCAACCGTGGACCACGAGACGGCGACGTACCTCTCCTTCGACTCCCCGCACAACGGCGCCTGGATCCCGCTGATCCTCCAGCAGATGGCGTACTTCTTCGAGGACTACACCCCGGCCGGGCCGGACGGCGTCAAGCAGGCCGAACTGATCCGCAGCCCCGCTGCTCAGCAGCTGCTCTGGGCGTGGGTCGAGAACGCCAAGTACTCCGGCCCGGTGGCCACCTCCAGCGACCTGCGCAAGGAGTTCCTCGCCGACCTCGACCAGGTCGGCAACTTCCCGCAGATCCCGCGCAAGCTCGGAGTCTCCAACGGCCGCCGCGACGGGGCCGGTCTCCCGCTGCCGGCGGGCGAGGTGGCGTTCGACTGGCAGGCCTTGATCGCCAGCGCCACGGCCCGCTTCCAGCCGAACAAGGGCGAGGAGCAGCGGATCGGCGGCATGCACCTCGGCCTGGCCGTGCGCCGCAGCACCACCAGCGACGTCCCGGCGCTGGACGCCGTGCCCGGTGGCACCCTGGACTCCTTCGGCAAGGTCGCGGACGCGCTCAAGGCGAAGATCTCCGAGGACTACCGCAGCGGCACCTTCGTGCCGGCCGTCAGCGCGGCGGCCCTGGCCTTCGACCCGGTGAAGTGGGACGTCGACCCGGCCGCCGCGATCACCGACGCCGCTCTGGAGGCCGGACACCTGAACGCCGTGAAGTTCGACGACGCCAACACCGAGCACAGCCACGTCTCCCGCGTGCTGGTCGACTGGATCATCGAGCAGCTCGCCTCCTGACCCTCCCACCTGGTTCGGAGCACCCCCGCGGATGGGCTAAGCTATTCCACATCACCCAGATGCGCGGGTGGCGGAATAGGCAGACGCGCTGGATTCAGGTTCCAGTGCCCGAAAGGGCGTGGGGGTTCAACTCCCCCCTCGCGCACATGTGAACGGCCGGTCGACTCAACAGTCGACCGGCCGTTCTGTTGTCCGGAGGCGCCGTCTCGGCGCTTGTGGGCCCAGTGACCGTCCCCGTGTTTGTTCAGGCCGCTTGTTCGAGACGGCCGGTGGGGGCCGGATGTCGAGAGCTTGGTTTTGCGCCGTCAGATTGGGCGGCGGCGTGGCGGTTGGTCGCCGACGGCCGCCAGATCGCACCGGTCCACGGCGCCGGCACGCGCCGGAACTGGGTGCGGACGACGTAGGCCGGCGCAGCCACAGAAGCGACGCAAAGGCCTCGTTTTGCTAGAACAGGACCAATCATCTGATTTCGGATGAGTATCTCTGCGGATAGAGACCGGTCGATCACAGAAATAGGCTGCTTGCTGACCGAAGGTTGTTGGGAGGGGGAGCCAGTGGGCGATCTCAAGGTTGACCCGGGCGAGATGTACAAGTCCGCAGGTGTGGCGCGGGCCATCGGCGAGGACTTCGCGAAGCCTTGTCAGGCAGTCGCTACTGCCAGTCACACGGCTGTCAGCCAGCTGACGGGTTGGTCGGTGGCCGCACGCCGTGTCGGAGCCCGACGTCTGGGCGCTGCCGCGCTGGCGCCCTGCCTGTCACTGATCCTCGGAGGATGCGCGTCCACGCCAGGCCCCAACGATCCTCTCCCCGTCAAGGCCCGCCAGGACGCCCAGGACTGGGCCAAGCACATGACCGAGGACACGGCGCAGACCGCCGGAGCAGCCCTCGACCCCGGCAGCGTCGAGCCGCTCTTCACCGACTGTGTCGGCAGGAACGACGAGGTCCGGGAGGACGGCCGGTACAAGCTGTCGTACGCGGTCTACAGCTCCACCCCGCTCGAACAGCATCCTGAGGCCGTCCGCAAGGTCCGCACGATGCTCGAACAGCAGGGCTTCAAGATCGACGGCTACCGGGAGAGCGCCAACGGCAAGGTGGACACAGTCCTCGACGCATCCCAGGCATCGAGCCGGTACCTGATCACTGTCGAGACCACGAAGGGAGGACTTCTCCTCTTCCTGGTCAATACCCCCTGCCTGATGCCTCCCGCAGCAACGGAGACTCCTCGCTGACACCACCTTGCCGCGGGGCGGTTCCCTGGCTCCTCCCTTTCAGGCCGTCCCTCTCAGGTCGTCCCTCGGAGGCCGTTCAGCACCATGTCCGTCAGGCGCTCCGGCAGATCCGGCTCGATCGGGCGGTGGCCGAGCAGGCAGCGGGTCTGGAGCGGGGCGCAGAGCAGTTCCAGGGCCAGGGCCGTGTCGGTGCCCGTCGGAAGTTCCCCGCGTTCGACGGCCCGGCTGACGATGACGCCGGCCTGGTCGAGGCGGGACTGCCAGAAGGTCTGCCAGGCCTCGGCGAGGTCGGGGTCGTCGGAGCTGAGCGCGGCCGCCCGGGCGACGGAACGGCCGGTCGGGGTGGCGAGGTACTCGGCCAGCGCGCGGGCGAAGGCGGCCAGGTCGGTGCGGACGGCTCCGGTGTCGGGGACGGGGACGCCCTCGTTGCTGCCGGTGAGCATGGCGTCCAGCACGAGCTTCTCCCGGCTGCCCCAACGCCGGTACACCGTAGTCTCGTTGACCCCTGCGCGGGCCGCGACCCCGGCGATGCTGAGCCGGTCGATGCCCTCCTCGGCCAGCAGCTCCGTGGCGGCCGTCAGGACGGCCTGGCGGACGCGCGCGGCACGGCCGCCCGGGCGGCGGCGGATCGGCTCCGGCGCTGGCTCCTGCGCCGGCTTCTGCGCTGGCTCCGGCTCTTCGTCGGTCATGTGTTGATCACCTCGGCCACCACATTAACGCAAGAGCGCTTGCATTAGGTGCTGCTCGGGCGCATAGTCGTTAATGCAAGCGTCCCGGCTTTAAGTGCAGCAGGAGGCACCACTATGTCCTTCACCTGGCCCCTGGACCCGCAGGACCTGTTCGTCGAGCGTTACCCGCAGATGACCCTCGGCCTCCCCGTCGACGAGGTGGACGCCGTCCGTGCCGCCGTCACCGAGATGTGGCCCGACCGGCCCGGCAGCTGGGTGCACGAGTGGTCCGCCCTCGCCGCCCGGCACGCCGAGGCCGGGCGCCACCGTCTGGCCGCGCAGGCGTACGGCTGGGCCAAGTTCCCCTCGCTCGCCGACGACCCGAAGCGAACCGCGCTCGCCCGCCAGGTCGAGCAGTACGTCCTCGCGGCCCCCGGCTTCCCGGTGGAGTTCGAGCGCCGCACGCTCACCGTCCCGTACCGCGGCGGCACCGCCACCCTGCCGATCCACCTGATGGCCGCCCCCGGCCTGCCCGCCGACGCGCCGGTCGTGCTGGCCAGCGGCGGCGTGGACTCCTGGAAGACCGACCTGCACGGCATGTGGGAGCAGCTCGCGTTCACCCTGCCGGCGCGGCTGCTGCTGTTCGACCTCCCCGGCACCGGCGAGACCGCCCACCTGCCGATGACCCCGGACGGCGGGGCCGAGGTGATCGCCGGACTGGTCTCCTTCGCCCGCGCGGCCGGCAGCGGAAAGGTCGGCCACTTCGGCATCTCGATGGGCGGCTACTACTCCGCCCGGACCGGACTGACCGGGTCGGTGGACGCCTCCGTGGTGCTCGGCGGCCCGGTGGAGCGCTCCTTCGCTCCCGGTCGCGGCTTCGCCTTCGGCATGGACGGCATCGTCGGCAACGCCCTGGGCTTCGACGCCGCGCCGAGTGGGGCCGAGCTGGAGAACGCCTTCGCGGCGTTCGACCTGCGCCCGCTGCTGGACCAGGACACCAACGGGCCGATGCTGGTGGTCAACGGCACCGAGGACGTCCACGTCCCACTGGACGACACCCTGGTGTTCAAGGGTCGCCGGGACACCCGGGTCGAACTGATCCCGGACACCGGCCACTGCGCCATCTCGCGCTTCGGCGAGGCGATGGCCGCGATCGCGCCCTGGCTGAAAGACACCCTGGCCGGCTGACCCGGCGCTCCTGTCGCAGGGAGCTCACCGTGGCAGTCGGTTCAGATGGGCGACGGCTTCCTTCGTCTGGGATTGTGCCGGTTCGCCACACACGGACGGCCGGTCGACTCGACAGTCGACCGGCCGTTCCGGTTCTTCAGTGGGCGATGGGGTGCCGCCCACGCGGGGCCCGGAGCCGACCGCCGATCACGCGGGGATGGGGCGACAGCCCTGCCCGTTCACCCACAGCGAGCCCTCGGCCCAGCCGCTCTGACACTCGTACCCGGCGCGTGACGTCCGGTCCATGACGACGAAGTCGCTCAGCGGCCCCCAGGCGGTGCTGTCGCAGGAGCGGCCCATCACGTTCGGCCCGTTGGCGTTCACCTCATCGCACCGGATCACTTCACCGGCCCGCTTGCTGGGGACGCCGTGCGCGCTCCCGTCGGCCGCACCGGCGGCGCCGACACCGGTCAGGCTCAGGACGGCGGTGGCCATGCCGGCGACGAAGAGCAGTCGTTTCACGAGGAAACCTCCTTGGTGGGGATGGGGCTCCGCAGACAGTTCCCTTGCAGTCCACCTGCGTATCGACCCATTCGCATGAACACGTCATCCCGTTGCGCGCCCTGGCGACGGCAGCGAACCGAAGAGGCCGACCGCCCCGACGTCACGTCGGATCGACCGGCCTCTTCACCGTCCGGAGGGTCAGGCGATTCTCACGCTCGCGCCGAACTCGAACGTCTTGGTCTCGCCCGGGTTCACCACACCGATGACGGGCCCCTCGCAGCCCGGCCGATCGTGGACGTCGGCGGGCTTGTCGGTGAGGTTCTCGACGATGAGGGGCCAGATGTCGCTCTGGTAGCAGCCCGAGGGGTTGTTGTAGGTCTTGAACCCGACCCGCAGCTGACCGGTGGCCGCCTGGGCCGAACCGGGCACCGCCACTGCCACCGCCGCGGCCAGGGCCACCGCGCCGAGCGCCTTGCTGATCCGTCGCATGTCGTCACTCCAGAGTGTCCGGGGAGCCGCCGCGGATGGCGGCTGCGCCGGAGGACTGCCCCGATCCGCCGCAGGTCACAGCCCTGCGGTGGCCGAATCACCTGATCGGGCGCCCCGGGCCGCCGCCGTGCGGTCGGCGGCCCACTTGCCACTCCTCACTTGCCGCTCGCTACTCGCCAATCGCCACCTGCTACTTGGCGAAGCGGACCTCCGGGAAGGCCGCCGAGGGGCCGTCCAGCAGTCGACTCGGGCGGTTGAGCAGGTGCCGGTCGAAGAACGCGCCGAGGTACGCCCGGGTGGCCGCGAGGGCACGGTCGCCCTTGATGGTGCCGTACTGCTCCGGGGTGGTGTCGGGCGGCAACTGGTCGCGGACGCCGAGGGAGTCCACCAGCCAGTGCATGTCGCAGAACGACAGGTGGCCGGCCTCCGGCAGGTCCAGCCAGCGCTTCCAGCCGGTCAGGTGCTGCCAGGTCTCGTCCCAGTTGGCCGTCGCGGGCCTGCCGGCGTGCCGCTGGGCGCCGAGCAGCAGCACCGGGCGGGCGAGGCCGTCGGCGGGCAGCGGGGCGAAGAAGTCGCCGTCCAGGTTGGCGGCGGCGCGGATCCGCCGGTCCTCGCTCATCGCCTCGACGGCGCTCGCGCCGCCGATCGAGTGGCCGGCCGCGCCGATCCGGGAGCGGTCGACCTGCAACCCGCGGACGAGCCCGGGCCCAGGCGCGGTCAACTGGTCGATCAGGAAACTGATGTCCTTCGCCCGGCTGCGGGTGACCTCGGCCGCCCGCTGGTCGTCCACGTGATCGCAGATCAGGCAGGTCTCCACCCGCCCGTCGGGGAACTGCACGACCGTCTCGTACGTGTGGTCCAGCGCGGCCACCACGTAGCCCCTGGCCGCGAGGTCCTCGGCTAGGGCGGTGAGCGAGGTGCGGCTGTAGCCGTAACCGGGGGAGAGCACCACCACGGGGTGCCGCCCGGGCGCGGGCACCGTACGGGCCTTCACTCCCGTCCGCACCTCGCTGACAGCCGGGGTGCCGAACAGCGCGGACGACACCTCGGGTGAGACGTACGGCAGTTGCTCCCCGTGCTCCCCGTGCTCCCCGCGCGCGGGCTGCGCCGGGTACCAGAGGGTGGCCATCAGCTCGCGGCTCGCGGCGTCCGCCCGCCAGGGGTCGTGCCGCGTCTTGTCCACCAGGTGCACCGACGTGGCACCGATCGTCCGTCGCGTGGTCGGCGCGGGCACCTGCGGTACCTGCGGCACCTCCGTCGCCGCACTCAACGAGAGCGTTCCGGCCGTCGGGGAAGCCGCCAGCGCGGCCTGCGGACCGGCCAACGAAAGCAGGACGGCAATGGGCACGGCGAGCAGAACAGCACTCCGCCACCGAGAAGTTGTCGACATACCGCCACGCTAGGCCCGCCCCCACCCCCACCGCGTCCTGCCCACGACCTAACCCCCTCCACCCCAGGTCGCACCCGCCACGCCGCCCCCACCCCCCACCCGGACACCCCCACCTCCACCCGCCCGCCCTTGCGCAAGTCGCCCACCTTCGCGCACAGTTGGGCGCCCCACCGGCCCCACCTATCCTGCGACGCCTCGGAGCTCAAACCGGCCGTTCCTCCGACTCCGTGCACCGGCCTACGGTTCTTCCCAGGCACTGCAGACACGCGAACCCGGAACTCCGCCCGGGCTCACCGATCTTCGGTTCGAGGAACACCCCATACGGCAGTGCGATGCCCCCCGCCGTCCGACGACACCCCGCCCGAGCCGACTGTTGGACCGTGCCCCTGGATTGCACCCATCTCGCGAGGGCCGGTTCCGCACCACCTGCCAGTGCTGCGCCCGCGGCCTCGACGCCGCCCGCAACCAGCCTCGCTGCTGCGCCACCGGTACGTGCCGCGGCAAGCGGCTCTCCCCGCTGACCCTCGCCTACATCCACTCCGTCCTCAAGTCCGCTCTGGACCACGCTGTCCGGGAGGAAGAGATCCCACGCAACGTCGCCCGCAACGTCCGCACCGGCACACCCCGCCCCCGCCGATTCGAACCCCTCACCGTCGACGAGGCCCGCACCTTCCTCACCGCCGCCCAGGGCCACCGCCTCCACGCGCTGTTCGAACTCGCCCTCCGCACCGGACTCCGCAAGGGCGAACTCCTCGGCTGCGCTGGGAAGACCTCGACCACGGCAGCGGCACCGCCAGCATTCGCCGCACCCTCCAGCGCACCCGCACCGGCGGCCTGACCACCCTCCCCACCAAGACAGTCAGCTCCGAACGCCGCATCGTCCTCCCGGCCCCCTGCCTGCTCTCACTCCGCGCCCACCGCAACCAGCAGGCCCAGGAAAAGCAAAAGGCCGGCGCGGGCTGGGTGGACAGCGGCCACGTCTTCACCCGCCCCGACGGCCACCCCATCGAACCCGCCACCCTCACCCGCCACCCTCACCCGCCACTTCAACGCGCTACTCCGCCGAGCGCACCTCCGCCAGATCCGCTTCCACGACCTCCGGCACTCGACAGCGACACTCCTCCTGGAACAAGGCGTCGAACTCGTCGTCATCAAGGAACTTCTCGGCCACGCCCACATCGGCGTCACCGCCACCGTCTACGCCAACCCTCGGGAATTGCATCTGATGGGCGTGAAACTGCAGGTCACGAGGTCAGAGCGACGCCTGACGGGGACCCTATCGCCCTGCAACTTGGCGGCCTGAGCTGGGGGTTTGGCGATCAGATCCCGTCTGATGCAGGATTTGCCCTCTGAAGGGGAGGGTGGAAGTGGGTCTTGAGCGACGTGCCGACCTGGCGGGGGCGGCTCATCTGGAGCTGGTCTCCGGGGTGGTCCAGCTGCGTCCGCAGGACGCTATGGTCGAGGCGATGTTGCGGGGCTGGCGGGCCCAGCAGGCCGCCCGCGGGCTGCGCGAGGACACGGTCACCGCCCGGGAACGGCTCGTCCGCCGGTTCCTGGAGTACACCAACGAATACCCGTGGGCCTGGGCGCCGGGGCATGTGGACGAGTGGTCACTGTGGCTGACCAGCGAGAAGCACCTCGCGCCGTCCACGATCCGCAGCTACCAGGGCAGCCTGCGCCTGTTCAGCGAGTTCCTGATCGACGGCCGCTACGGCTGGGCGGTGGCCTGCGAGGACGCCTTCGGCACCCACCCGGTGGCGATCTGCCACGAGTGGAACACCATCGCCCACCTCAACGACTACGAGGGCAGCCCCGAGGCGAGGCCGTTCACCCGCGAGGAGATCCAGCGCTTCCTCGACTACGCCGACGACCAGGTCGACCGGGCGGTGCGATCCAAGCGCAAGGGAGCCCTCGCCGCCTACCGGGACGCCACACTCTTCAAGGTCATCTACGGGTGGGGCCTGCGCCGCACCGAGGCGGCCAAGCTCGACCTGGTGGACTTCGGCCGCAACGCGTCAGCGCCGCAGTTCGGCCGGTACGGCACGCTCAACGTCCGCTACGGCAAGGCGAAGAAGGGCCAGCCGCCCCGGCGCCGGAACGTGCTGTCGGTGATGGACTGGGCGGTGGAGGCGGTCGCCGACTACGTGGAGAACGTCCGGCCAAGGTTCGGCTGCGAGGACCATCCCGCGCTGTGGGTGACCGAGCGGGGCGGCCGGATCAAGCCGGCGGAGATCAACGCCAGGTTCGTCGCCTACCGCGACGCGCTGAAGCTCCCGAAAGCGCTGGTCGTCCACTCCACTCGCCACGCCTACGTCACCCACCTCACCGAGGACGGGGTCGACCGGCGGTTCATCCAGCAGCAAGTCGGTCACGAGAACGACAGCTCCACCGCCATCTACACCCACGTCAGCAACGACTTCATGAACACCATGCTCCACAAGGCACTCGCGCCAGCACTCGCCCCGACCTCCCCCGCAGACAAGGACCGCTGATGGCCGCCAAGCTCGACTACCACTGGCACCTGCGCAAGGTCATGGCCGACCGTGGACTGTTCTCTACCACAGACCTCATCCCGCTGCTGGGCGAGCGCGGCATCACCCTGTCCTCCAGCCAGGTCTACCGGCTCGCCGTCGAGCGCCCCGAGCGACTCAGCCTGAAGATCCTCATGGCCCTGCTCGACATCCTCGACTGCTCCATCGACGACCTCATCGAACCCGTGGCCGCGATCGGAGCTACAACAACTACCCGTACCAAGAAGGCAGTTGGCGATGAGACCGGGGTCGGCAATCTGCGGCCCAAGCGGGCCCGTATCCGCGGTGTCGAGCGGCCGTGACCGTCGCACCGGGACACCCCGACCGGGCCCTGGCCGACCCGGTCGGGCTGATCGTGGATCTGATCGCGGCCATCGAACCCCAACTGGAGATGACTCGGATCCGCGCCGTGGTCAGCAGTGTCGCCGGCGGCCGCGCGAAGTCACGCCGCCTCGCGTCGCACCTGGCCGAGCATCCCGGCGTGCTGACCGACGGCCGCTCCCCGGCGCCGAGGGCCGTCAGCGACCTGCTGATCGCGCTGCGAGAGGCCGGTGCTTTGAAGGTCTCACCACCGTGTTGCGCTGAGTGCGGCAGGCAGCTGCGAACCCTCCAGCGCCGTGGCCAGGACTGGTACTGCTCGGTCTGCGGTCCACGGCCCGAACCCTGCGCTGCCTGCGGAAACACCCGTCGCATCGCATCGCGGGACCGCGTCGGACGACCGCGCTGCAAGATGTGCCCGGACGCCGACGGACGTGACCCCATCGCCGTGATCTACACCGTGATCGCCGAGCTGGACCCTCACGCCAGGCAGGAAGCAATCGCTGACGCGGTCCGCCGGTCGGCACCCCGCCCCTCCTACCAGCAGAAGATCGCCTGGGCCCTGGAGGCCAAGCCCGGTCTGCTGACCGGGGACGGCCACCTCGCGCCCCTGCGCGCGATCCTGCGATTGATCGACCTGCTGCACACAGCCGGCGTCACCGGGATCGTCCGGCCGTCCTGTCCCCGCTGCCACAGAGTCGTGACCATCGACAAGCCCCTCGACGGGCAACGGGTCTGCCGCACCTGCATCTCCCACACCCGCATCGAGGAGTGCTCACGCTGCGGAGCCAGGCGAGAGCCGGCCACACGCGACGACCAGGGCAGGCCGCTGTGCCCGAACTGCCTGATCACCGACCCGGCGAACCTGGAATCCTGCATCAACTGCGGCCGCCGCCGACTCGTGAACACCCGGACGCCGGACGGCCCACTCTGCCCGAGTTGTCCACCTCTACCGCTGTCAACCTGCGGCATCTGCGCCGAGGAGAAGCCCTGCGGGACCTCCCGCGTCACGGGCCGACCCTCGTGCCCGGACTGCCAGCGCCGCTCGGCTCCGTGCTCGGCCTGCGGCCAACTCGCGGTGATCGCCTCCGGCACCCTCGCCCAGCCCCTCTGCACCGACTGCACTACCCCCGAGGTCTGGCACACCTGTCCCACCTGCACCGATCCTGACTACCCGCACCCCGGCCAGTGCGTCCGGTGCCTCATCAACCAGCGTTTCAATGACTTGCTGGGCCCTGCGTCCGGCTCTCTCCACCCCGGCCTCGAAGCCCTGCGGCACAACATCGCCACCACCGAGCACCCCACCACCGCCCGGCGCTGGCTGAACAAGCCGTCCATCGCCCCCGTGCTATCCGACCTCGCTGCCGGTCGGCGGGCACTGACGCACCAGGCCCTGGACGAACTGCCCGACAGCCCGCCCCTCGCCCACCTGCGCCAAGTCCTGGTCGGCGTCGGCGCGCTGCCCGAACGTGACGAGCACATGACCCGCGCCGAACGCTTCCTCACCCGCCTTCTCGCCTCCCAACACGACCCCGACCAGCGGCAGCTCCTCCACCGCTACACGATCTGGCACCTGGTCAGACGCCTTCGCCGACGCAACAACGGCTACCCCGCCACCCCGCAGCAGTTCGACTCCGTCCGTCAACGCGCCCACGCCGCTGCCGCCTTCCTGAACTGGCTCACAGCCCACGACCTCACACTGGACACCTGCAGACAGGCCGACCTCGACCGCTGGCTCACCGACGACTCAGCCACCCACCGCCAGACGGCCGGGCACTTCATCCGCTGGGCCCGCACCAACAAGCTCACCACCGTCCACGTCCCCGCCTATCGCTGGAACGGCCCCACCCAACCGCTCGACAACGAGCACCGCTGGGACATCGCGCGCCGACTCCTGCACGACGACACCCTCAAACCCGAAGACCGCCTCGCCGGCCTGCTTCTTCTCCTCTACGCCCAGGGGGCCGCAGCCATCAGCCGCCTGACCATCGAGGACGTCGACGTCAGCGCCCAGGGAGTACGTCTCCACCTCGGCGATGCGCCCGTCCAACTGCCCGAACCCGTCGCCGTGCTGGCCCGCACCGTCACCGCGAACCGCAAGGGGCACGCGACTATCGGGGTCCTGGCCCCCTCTCCCTGGCTCTTCCCCGGCGGCCAGCCGGGACGCCCGATCAGCACCACACAGCTGACCAAGCGACTGACCCAGCTCGGGATCCGCCCCAGCCAGGCCCGCAGCACCGCACTCTTCCAGCTCGCCACCGAGATCCCCGCCGCGATCCTCGCCCGCACCCTGGGCATCCACACCGACGTCGCCGTCGCCTGGCAACGCCTCTCCGCAGGCGACTGGGCCAACTACGCCGCCGAAGTCAGCCGACGCACCAGCCACTCCCGCAAGGACGGAAACAACGACCATGCCCCTCGATGACCAGCACACCTGGGCCTTGCTGCGGGACCTGGACGACCCAGACCACATGGAGTTCCCCCGCGGCTACGACCACGCCGCAACCCGAGCCCGCTTCGACCAGCTCGCAGCCAGGCTGGATCAACGGTTCCACTGCACCTGCTCCGTCGATCGAGGCGTCCAGGACGCCAGCCAGCACGGGACCATCTTCGTCCCCACCACCGCGACGGCCAACGACGTCCACATCACCATCACCGTCAGCAACTTCGGCAACCTCGTCGCCGTGACGTTGGGGAACCCCGGCAGCTACGACGAGGAAGAAGAGAACGTCCTCTTCGAGACTGCCGACCGGCGTCGCATCGACGACGAACTCGAAGCGCTCGGCTACATCGCCGTCTCCGAGCACCTGCTCTGGACCCGATATGACGGCGCCAGCAATCTCGCTGCCTACTACTCACCCGAGCACCCACCGACCTGGTGGATCCGCTTCTTCGACTACCTGTGAGCCCGCCTCGAGCAGCTCTGCCACGGCAGGTATTCAGACGGTTCCAATACCCGACGTCACCATTACACGTCCGCCTCCGCCTCCGCCTCCAGCGCCAAGCCATCGACACCCTCAGCAGCCTCCTCCGCGACAGCGCAGACGGCGGAACCGAGCCCGAAGATGGCGACGATCCGCCACTTTGTGCAGCGCCCGTCCGTTGACGTTGCCGTCAACTACTGCCGTCAGACGCCCCAGCACGACATGAAGGCCCCGCCGGAATTCGATTCCGGCGGGGCCTTCTGATGCACTTTCAGGGTGTCCCAGTCATGTGGCCAAACCAAGACGGATCGTTCAATCCACCTTCATCCTCACGCCACTGCGGAGGAGCAGATACCACGAAACTCTTCAGGTCTCTCCCTAGAGCGAATAGGCGACCCGGACGTACCTCGATGCCATAGTCGAGGCTAATCTTCTGGCACTCATCATCGCTTGCCTGACGAATAAAAAGCCCATCGTAGTTGGGGCGGAGGAGCATAATGCTCACAGCTCCGAAATGAATGTCGATCCGCGTAACAGGTGGCATATCCCTGGTACTGCGCAGGAGAAGCCTTCGATGGCTGACCGTATATTGCCAGACCTTGAAGTACCTATCCGAGCGATAGATCTCGCCCGTCGCCTCATCCAGCATCGACCTGCTCCTACCACTTGGGTTCAGGGACGTTCACGACGTTACCGCCGCCGTCATAGAAGGTGATGTTACCCCAGTCGAGATTTCCCATCTGGACCTGCAGGCCCACTTGCCCCATTTCCCACTGGGTGGCCTTCCAGTCGCTTCCGCGCCCCGCCCGGTAGGCACTCATGAACTGTTCCTCTGGAGTCGCGCCATCGAAGCCCTTAAGAGAAATAGCGACCTTGCCATTGCTGCGAAGTACGTTCGAGACCTCCGCCTGCCACTGGGCATACGGCTTTCCATTAAGCCGACCGATCACCTGAGCATAGTCATCACCGTTAAAGGTGTAGCCACCCTCGAGCTGCTTGGCCAAAGCATTCGAGTGCTCGCCGATTCCCAACACCATTGTGCGGTCGCAGCCGTTGGAGTTGTGGACCAAGATCGGCGTGGTCCCAGCGAGTACATAGTACGTGTGGAGCTGGTTGATGGTCAGGTTGTAGGCGTTTTGGGGTGGAGTGTGGTAGCTCCGGATGGCCTGGACGGTGGAGAGTGTGTCGACGGTGGAGGTCAGGAGCTGGTCGCCGACGTGGAGGTCGGCGGCGTCCGTCCACTGCTGGGTGGTGACATTCCAGTACGGGTGGTGCTGGGTCGAGGTGAGCCGGAGGCTCTTGGTTTGTGGGTTGGTTGGCTCGGAAGCGATTCCGGGCTGTTGTGTGGTGGTCAGGGTGAGGTCGGTGAATTCCTGGTCATCGAAGCTGGTGATGATCGCAGTGACGGGTTGCGGCTTGGTGGTTCCGGTTTGCGGGTCGGTGGCGGTGGCTGTGTCGCCGGTGGTGACCTTTTCGATCGGCTTGGTGGTGCCGTCGGCAAGAAGGATCAGTGTTCCCGCCGGAAAGCTGTTGCACTTCCCGACCGCATACTCCAAGCCCTTTTCGAACCCGCGTTCCAAGGCTTTTGCCTTGTTCCATCCGATGAGGTTCAGTGCGGTGTCGAGGCATCCCATGGCTTGGGACATCCCGCTGCCCTCGATGCAGGTTTTCGCATCCGTGACGCCGGTCACATCGGCCGCGGTCTTGACGATCGTGGCCCAGGTGGCGTTGGGGACGAACTTAATCCACTGTGAGGTGCTGTTTGCGGGTTGAGGCTTCTTGGCGTTGAAGTTGATCTTCTGCTCGACTTTGAGAGCCCCGCCACTCCCTGGAGCGCCGTAGTAGACGGTGCGGCCCCACTCCCATCCGCCGTGGTTGTCCGGCTTCCATGTCTCGGTCGTGCCATCGGGCAAGAGGCTGCTGGTGCCGCCGTACATGCCGTCGGGGCGAAGGCCGCTGGGGTCGGAGAGGTTGACGGGGTTGTTGTTGCTGTAGGCGTAGCCGTTCCACTGTTGGGGGTCGGCTGCGTCGAGGATGGGGTCGGGGCTGATGAAGCGTCCGCGGATGGGGTCGTACTGGCGGGCGCCGAGGTTGGTGAGTCCGGTGGTGTCGTCCTTGCTGCCGCCGACGAAGCCCTTGGTGCCGGCCCACTGATTAGCGGAGGGCTGGGTGCCGCGGGGGTTGCCGAACGGGTCGGTGGGGCGGCGGGTGACGGTCTGGGTTGCGTTGGTGTTGACCTGGAGGCCGCTGGTGCCGTGCGGGTCGGCGGCCTGGATCAGGACGGTGCCTCCGCCGATGGCGGCGGTGACGCGGGTGTAGGTCAGGCCGCCCGGGGCGGCGATGGACCGGACGTTGCTCGTGGAGCCGCTGGCCGTGTCGAGGGTGAGCTCGTCGGTGGGCAGGTTGAGCGTGGTTTTGCCGGGGTTGCGGCGGATGAGCTGGTTGCCGTCGGCGTCGTACAGGTAGGTGGTGGCGCCGGCCTGGCCGGTCTTGGTGACGGAGTCGAGCTTGTCCTCGCCGTTCCAGGCCAGGGTGGTGGTACCGCCGGTGTCCGTGATGGCGGTGGTGTTGCCCTTGGCGTCGTACTGGTAGCTGACGGCCTTGGTACCTGCCGGCCCGCTGGTGGTGGAGGTGAGCAGGGCGTGGGGCCCGCCGGTTCCGCCGCCGGTGTTGGGGGCGCTGGTGGGGGAGTTGGTGCTCTTGGCGGCTCCGAAGGTCTGGGTCGTGGTGATGTCGTTGAGGCTGTTGCCGGTGATGTCGTGCTGCACGAGGCCGGTGCGGTTGCCGGTGGCGTCGTAGGTGTAGGTGTTCCAGTAGGGTGCCGGTCCGCCGATGGTCCGTCCGCCGGGGTTGACGGTGGCCGGGCCGTTCGCGTTGTTGCAGCCGCCGACGCCGGGCACGGTGGTGGAGCTGCCGGTGCCGTGGACCTCGCCTGAGGAGTCGGTCCAGTCGGCGGTGGTGGAGGTGCCCGCGGTGTCGGTCCAGGCGCCGGTCAGCCGGCGGAGGTGGTCATAGGTGAAGCACTGGGTGTCGGTCGCCGAGGCGTCCTGGATGGTGGTGGCCGAGGTGATCTGGCCGGACTGGGTGTAGGTGTAGCTGGTCTGGTCGACCGAGACGGTTCCGACCTGGCGGTCGGTGAAGTTGTTGATGACCCGCCCGGTGGCCCAGTCGTACTGCTGGGTGGAGACGACCTGCTTGCCGTACTGACCGACCGTCGTACGCACCGGGCGTGCAAGGGCGTCGTACTCGACCTTGGCGATGACGGCCTTGCTGAGGCTGGCGGCCGCGGTGAGCAGGCCGGTGATGGTCCGACCGTAGCTGACGGTTTCGGCCGGCAGGCCGCCAGCGGCGGGAATGCCGACCTTCGTCAGGGAGCCGATGACCGGGCTGTAGGTGTTGGTCGTCGTGTAGGTACCGGCGAGTGCGCCCTCGGCGGACGGGATGGTGATCGATGAGCCGAGAGGGCGGTAGGCGGTGTCGTAGTCGGTGACGGCCTTGGTGTAAGCCGCGCCGCTGGCTCCGCCGACGTAGCGGGTCGAGGAGGTGGGCTGGCCCTTGGCGAGGGTGTCGTAGCTCCAGGAGGCCAGCTGGTTCGCGGGTGCCACGGCGCCGTTGAACATGCCGGTCTTACGGTTGAGCAGGTCGTAGGTGTAGGAGAGGGTGTTGTTCTTGGCGTCGACGGTGTGGTCGATACGCGAGTTGACGTCGTAGAACGTCCGGGTCACACCGGTGTCTGGGTCGGAGGCCGAGGTCTGGCGCCCGAGCAGGTCGTAGGAGTAGCTCCAGGTGTTGCCGCTGCTGTCGGTCCGGGACGCGGTGAGACCAGCCGGCGTGTATCCGTAGCTGGTGACGTCCGCGTCGGCCAGGTTGCCGGTCGCGGTCGGTGTCCGGTACTGCCCCAGGGCGGTGGTGCGGCCTTGGGCGTCAACCACGGTCGACGTCGGAGTGGCGCCTGAGGGAGGCGTGACGTCGGTGCGGTCAGCGCCGGGGTAGGCGGTGTTGGTGGCCCACTGGAGGTTTCCGTAGGAGCGGAACTCCGAGTGCACGACGCGCCCGTTGCCGTCGTAGGTGTTCCACGTCTGGCCCGGGACCTGGCCGTCGGCTGCCGGGATGAAGACGGAGTTGGTGGGGAATGACCCCTGCTCGTAGTACGGGCCCGAGGTCTTGATCACCCAGCCGTGGGTGTCGTAGACGGTGTCGGTGATCAGGCGCCCGGTCGGCTTGGCGGCGCTGGTGCTCTGGGTCTGTCGCGGCCGTCCCAGGCCGTCGAAGATCTGGACGCTCGCGGAGTAGGTGACCGCGTCGTCGTTGATCGACTCGGTCGTGATGGTGGGCGGTGCCTTGGAGCCGTTCAGGAGGTAGGTGAACTTCCGGCTGGGCAGTTCCTCGGTCGGCCGGTCGGGCGCCCAGACCGCGGTGATACGGCCGAGGGCGTCGTACTGGGCGGTGGTGACCCGGCCGTTGATGTCCTTACTGACCAGAGGTGAGCCACGGGCCGGATCCTGGGTGACGGTGGTGGTCCAAGCCGCTCCCATCGGTCCGGTGGTGCGGATCTCCGTCGGCAGCTGTCCGGCGGCCGGGCTGAGAGCGACCGATATGACGGCCGGGGTGACTGACGGGCCACTGGTCTGTGCGCCGTTGCGGTCGTAGGTCGACCCGTCGGTCGTGCTGGTCGTCAGGCTCCGTCCGTAGGCGTCGAAGGTGGTGTTGCCGTTTTGGAGATAGACGGGGTTGCCGGACTGGTCGAAGTGGTCGAGGACCTGGATGCCGGTTGGGTTTCCGACCGTGCCGGCCTGCTTGAAGGACTTGCCGTCGTAGACGCTGCGCTTGCTGGACAGGGTGTTCGCGGCTGTAGCCGTCGCCGAGCAGGACCCCTGGAAGGTGGTCGTCTCCGACGCCAGGGTCAGGAGCTGCGGGTTGTCACTGGCCGCGTAGCCGGTGGTCGTGCAGGTCTCGGGGGTGGCGGCGGTGCCGTCGCCCTTGTCGTCGACCTTGATGACGCGGTTGCCGTTGGCCGGTTCGGTGGTCGTGACCTTCGTCGTCGTGCGCCAGCTGCCGTCGGCAAGCCTGGCCTTGGCGATCTCGGTGAACTCGGAGTCCGGGAGCCACGCCTGGATCTTCGGCGCGCCCGCGCTCTGGGCATGCGTCGCGGAGCTCGTCTGCCCGTTGTAGGTGTTCCCGGAGACAGCCGTGACCGTCCCGCCGGCCTGGTCGTAGACCTCGGTGGCGACGACGCGGCCGGACAGCTGGGCGCTGTCGGTGACGGTGCCGCCGAGCGGGCTGGGGACCTGGACGCTGCGGGTCTTGCCGTTGGCGAGGTAGTCGTCGTTCATGCCCCGCAGGTAGGTGACCTTCTGCTGGGTCTTGGGGGCCTCACTGGAGCCACCGCTGCCGGTTGTGGTGGTGACGGACTGGTAGCCGCGGAACTGGTTCCAGGTACGGGTCTTGGAGTCGGCGAACTCCGCGTCGTTGCGGTGCCAGGCGGCCTCACCGTTGTAGGTGTACTCGGTGGTCTTGCCGACATTGGGTGTGCTGACGAGGTCCAGCTCGACGACGGTCTTGACGAGGGGCTTGTCGAACCAGTCGTCGATCGGGTCCTTCGAGGACAGGAACGCCGGGTACCACTTGACGGGCATGCAGGCCATCGTGTTGCCGTCCTCGGAGGACGGCATGTGGTTGTTCACCCGGGAGCACTCGGGGTTGGCGTAGATGACGCCGATTCGGCCGCCGGTCTCGGTGGTGATCTCCTGGATGCGCGGGCGCATGTACATCTTCTCGGCCGGGACCAGGCCGTCGACGCGGTTGGCACGCATCGTGTACTTGAACTGGACGGCGGGCAGGTCCTCGATCGTCGCCTGGCCGTTGCTCGGCACCCGCTGGACGGAGTCCAGCTGCAGGATTCGCTTGGTGGCGTCCCCGGGGTCGGCGAGTTCCTGGTTGAGGTTCCAGGTGTCGACGGTGCGGTAGGCGGAGCCGACCATGACCTGTGTCGAGATCCCGGTCAGGCGCTTGGTCGTGAAGAACGTGGGCGCCGAGTTCACGCACGAGCCGTCGGTGCAGATCTGGTCGATCGGCGTATCGGGCCAGGCGTCCGCGTTGGCCGCGGTGCGCTGGTCCTCGGAGCAGGTGATCGAACCGCCGGGAATGCAGCGCTCCGCGACGGTGAACAGGACCTTCGCCGCCGGGTTCGCGCCGCCCTTGGCCGCCTTCTGCTCGTCCAGGCGCTGGCCGTAGGCGATCTCCTTGAGGTAACCGGCCCGCTGGTAGTCAGAGAGGGTGCCGGTGCCGCCGCTCTGGACGCGGCCGCGGTTGTACTTGTTGCCCTCGGCGGCGTACTTGTACGTGGTCAGGTTGCCGTGCGGGTCGACCACGTAGTCGAGCTGCCAGCGCCAGGCCATCTGGCACCAGGACTTGTTACCGCTGGCGGAGTTGTAGCAGGGGTCGCCGCTGTTGGGCGAGTACACCGGCAGGGTCAGGGCGGAGTTCGCCGCAGGGTCGCTGCCGTCGCCGCCCGGCAGGTGGTTGAGGCCGAAGTAGTACTGCACTCCGTCAGGGGTGGTGATCCGCCAGTACTCCATGCCCTGGTAGTCGACGTCGCCCGCGGCCTTCGGCGCGCCGGTGAGCTGCTCGACCTTGGAGCCGTCGTCGCTCTCCAGGTGCCAGGTTCCGGTCGCGTCGTCGCGCACGATGGTGCCGGAGCGCCCGCCCAGCGAGAGGGAGGCGTTCTGCCCGGCCCAGCACTGGTCGCCCGAGCCGGTGATGCCGGCCTTGTCGCAGCTGCGGTAGGACCGCTCGATGTAGCCGGGCTCGTAGCCCCAGCCGTCGCCGATCCACGAGGGCTGCGCGTTCGTGGAGGACGTCTTGCCGTCCACGTTCGCCGAGTTGTAGCTCAGCGCCACGGTGGGTGCGGCGCCGCCGAGTGCCGGCGGTGTCTGGATCGGGTAGCTGTAGGTGAAGCTGCCCGTGTTAGAGCCTGCGGACCAGGCCACCGACGACGACAGTGGCGTCGCGGTGAAGTTGCCCAGGGGGCCCGACGGGGAGGCCGCGGGGGCCAGGACCACGGAGCCGCCGGTTCCCCCGGTGCTGCCGGCGGTCAGGGCCTGCGCAGGCGCCTGGGCGGACGAATTCGCCGTGGTGAACGACGCCTTCACCGCACCGCCCTGGGCGTTGCCAGGTGCCGCAGGGGGAAGGGTGACATCCGCAGTGATCGTGCCGGAGCCGTCGTTCTTCACCGGAACCGGGGTCTGCGTACGGCACTCGGGGCGTTCCGGTGTGGTCAGTGAACAGGCCGGGAGCGCTACGAGGCCGGCACGGTCCGACCACCCGCCCGCCTGGAGGGCCTTCAGGTCCAGGGTGACGCTCGCCTGCCGCCCGTCGCCACCGACCGACGCCTTGGCGTCGGCCAGCGCCACCAGCGGCCCGTTGACGCCTGCGGCCTTGCCCTTGTCCTGTCCGGCCACCTCGACGGTGACGGCGTGCGCGCTCTCACCCTGGCCGGTTCCCGGTGCGACCCGGACGGCCAGATCTCCGGCCTTGGTTCCGGTCATGCCACCGGAGGCGGGTGAAGCCCCGCCGGTGGCGCTGCGGGCCGCCTCGGCCTCGGCGCTGTCGGAGCCGAGCACGACCGTCGCGGTGCCGGTGACGACCGGCGGAGCGGTCTCCGGCTTCCAGCCCGCTGCCTTGACCGCCGTCTTGGCGCCCGGCGGCTGGGCATCGTGTCCCTTGACGGAGGGGGCCGCGCTTCCCAGGGGCGTGTTCGGAGGAGCCCAGACCTCCCCCTCGGGCTCGGGGTAGGTCCATGCCACCGCCGGCGGCACGCTCACCCCGGTCAGCGTGAGAGCGACCAGGGCCGCCACAGCCGGCGACCGCCATCGGCCGCCTATTCGTTTTCCGGCCCGTTTCCGGGCAGGCCAAACCACCACAGTGGTGTCTCCTCACTCATTGTCGACACAACGTCATATGGACATGGATGTGCCAGGATCGAGGTGACGATATGTGCACCCACTGACACGCCACCAGGTCGCATGAGTGCCGCACATGAGATGTTTATGAAGTCTTGATCTCCTGATCTGCGGCTTATCCGGACACATCGGCACGAACCGACAAAGGGTTTGACCGATCCGCCGACCAGCACGCATCGTTCCCACCCGAACGCACCCCGTCGAGGGTGTTGGCCGACCGGGAGGGACCTTCAATCCGCATGCCCAGCACTCCGCGCACAATCGCGCACACACCACCAACACCGTCCATACGCAGGCGCATACTCGCGCTGACCGCCCTCGGCACCGGCTGCGCCCTGAGCCTGGCCCTGCTCAGCGCGCCGGCAGCGTTCGCGGCCGACACCGCCCCCGCCCCGCCGACCCACGGCCCTGTGGGTGGACTGGCGCCGATCGTCCCTTCGTCACCGGCACCCGCCCGCACCCCCGCGCAGCAGGCCATGCTGGACGCGCTCGCC
Source organism: Kitasatospora sp. NPDC058243 (assembly GCF_042882025.1). Lineage (NCBI taxonomy): Bacteria > Bacillati > Actinomycetota > Actinomycetes > Kitasatosporales > Streptomycetaceae > Kitasatospora > Kitasatospora sp. NPDC058243. The sequence continues at coordinate 82,438 of NZ_JBHVWW010000012.1, read as the reverse complement.
AAGGCCAAGACGACCGGCAAGCCGGTCACCGTCGAGACCTTGACCAATGAGGCCTCCAGAACCATCGCCAACCCCGACGGCACGCTGACCAGCACCGACAACGCCCAGGCCGTAAGGACCAAGCGCGGAGGTGCCTGGGCGGACATCGACTCGACGTTGAGGGCCAACGCCGACGGCACGTTCAGCCCGGCCGTCGCGACGACCGGGCTGAAGTTCTCCGGCGGCGGGGCGGGCCCGATGGCCACCGTGACGACCGACGACGGCAAGAGCCTCGCGGTGAACGCCCCGTTCGCCCTGCCCAAGCCGTCCGTGACCGGCGCCAACGCCACCTACACCGACGTCCTCCCCGGTGTGGACCTGCAGCTGACCGCGCTGTCCCAGGGCGGCTGGCGGGACGCCATCATCGTGCGGACCAAGGAGGCCGCCGAGAGCGCGGCACTCAAGTCGCTGACCTTCCCGGTCTCCGCGCAGGGCCTGTCCATGACCAAGGACCAGTCCGGCGGCATCACCGTCGTCGACGACAGCGGTGTCACGCGCTTCCGAGCCCCCGTGCCGCTGCAGTGGGACTCCAGCAAGCCCGCGCCGTCGACCGCCACCGCCGACCGGGCTTCCAGGGACTCGGTGCGTGCGGCGTTGGCGGCCGCCCCGACGCCCGCGCCCACGGGGAGTGCGAGCGGGATTCCGTCGACCGCCGAGGAACCGGGTGACGGTGCGAACGTGGCCGCCATCACCACCAAGATCACGCCCGCGGCGATCGAACTGACGCCGGACCACGACGCCCTCGGATCCGGTGACGGCCCCTGGTACCTCGACCCGTCCCTGGTGGCGGCGACGAGCTCGGTCCAGGGCTCGGTGGAGGTCCAGGAGAACCACAAGAAGGCGGAGAACTTCAACAAGAAGAGCAACCTGGCCACCGGCTACTGCGGCTACCACAGCAGCGACCCGAGCCTGGACTGCGGTGACCTGGGCCGCCAGCGCGCCTACTTCCAGTTCGGCATCAACCCGGTGCTCTACACCAAGCCCGGCGGCGCCGAGAGCCCGCCGAGCATCCGGACTTCCACCCTCAACTTCCAGGTCACCGGCGCCTCCAGCCCGGGCACGAACACGCCGCTCGTGGTGTACTCGGCTCCCAAGCCCATCCACGAGCACACCAACTGGACCGACCAGCCCTGCGGGGACAACAAGACCGTCGTCATGGAGAACTGCCCGACGGTCAACGGGCAGTGGATCACCGGCACCGGCCCGCTGGCCGTCGACGTGACCGACATGATGAAGCAGGCGATCGCCGGCCAGTGGCCGTGGTGGACCGTCGGCATCGCCCCGATGGGCAACGAGTGGGACATGACGTTCCGGCACTACATCGCCAACAATCCGTCCATCACCACCACTTACGACATCACTCCGACCGTCTGGTACCCGCGCACCAGCCCCGCCCCCGGCTTCGCCTGGAACAACAGCGCCGCCGAGTGCACCACCGGCGGCGCGAACCCCTGGGACAACCCCGGCTGGATCGGCGCCAACCAGAACATCAACCTCACGGCCAACAGCTACTCGCCCGCCGGGCAGACCCTCCACACCGACTACCAGATGTGGGACGACAACGACGCCAACTTCAGCTGGACCCAGGGACGCTGGGGGACCAGCTACAACGACCCCGGCCCCTCCGTGAGCGTGGGATCACTGTCGGACGGCCACCAGTACGGCTGGACCGCCCGCGCCACCGACGAGATCCTCACCTCGCCCATGACCCCGTGGTGCTACTTCCGCGTCGACAGGACCAACCCCCGCGTCAGCATCAGCTCGACCGACTTCCCGCCGTCGGGCACCCCCAACCCCACCCCGGCCAAGTACATGAACGACCCGGGCGCCTTCACCATCAACGCCGAGGATCCCGCCCCCGGCGCCGGGCTCCAGGCCTCCGGCGTGGCCTGCGTGCGCGTGAGCACGGACCCGACACCGGTGGTCGGTTGGCGCTGCGGCCAGAACGGCACCCTGCCCTCCGGCCAGCCGTACACCTACAAGCCCAGGGACTGGGGCACCAACACCCTGTACGCCTGGGCCATGGACAACGCCGGCAACTACAGCCAGCCGGCCGTCTACAACTTCTACGTCCCCTGGAAGCCCGACACCCAACCCCTGTTCGGCGACGTCGACAACGACCAGAAGCCCGACGTCATCACCGTCGACAGGAACGGTGACCTGCGCGTCATCGGCGGCACCATCGACCCCACCACGTCCTTGGCCGCCCCCGCCGCCGCCGCCCCGGGAAACCGCGACTTCGGCGCCACCTGGTCGGACTACCAGGTCAGCCACCACGGCACCTTCGCCGTCGGACAGGCCGTCGACGAGATCCTCGCCCACTACACCAAGGACACGACCTCCAAGCTGCGCGAGGCCCTCTACCTGATCCCCAACAACGGCACCGGGCGCTTCGACACCCTGACCCCGATCGCCCTCAACCGGCCCGCCTGCACGACCTACGAGACCGGCAAGCCCTGCTCCGGCTACAGCCAGAAGAACTGGAGCGGCGCCTCGCAGGTCATCGCGATCGGCACGCCCGACGGCGAGGCCGTGGGCGGTGAGCCGGGCAACGAGGCCCGCAAGGTCATCATGACCCAGACCTCTGTTCTCTCCCTGGAGAACAACAACCTCTACCTGTTCCAGCCCAACGGCCTCGTCGACTCCCTCGACGCCGCGACCTACATCCCGGCCGTCTCCGGTAGCTGGGCCGACCTGGAGCTGCTCAACCCGGGTGCGGCCAACGGGGCGACCGCCGTCCCCGGCACCACCGACCCCACCTACCAGACCACCATCTGGGCGCGGAACCGCACGACGGGTGACCTCTTCGCCTACCCGCTCGGCTACAAGGCCGACGGAACGGTCGACTACTCCGCCCTCACCAGGCCCGACCAGGGGATCAAGCTGGACGTCGGCCAGCCGGTCAAGGCGGGCGACTACCCACGGATCGGCGCCGGAGACCTCAACAACGACGGCACCCCCGACCTCTGGGTCATGGACAACAGCAACGCGCTCTCCATCTTCGCGGGCAAGAGCAGCACCGGCACCAAGGGCAAGGTCGACGGCTTCGTTCCCCCGGCCTTCGCCGGCTTCTCCGACTCCAGCGTCACCATCCACTCCCAGCTGGTGAACTGGCTGTGCGCCGACTCCATCGGCGGACCCAACGAAGGCACCGAGGTCGCCGCCTACGCCTGCTGGCAGACCATCAACCAGCGGTTCAACTTCGCCACCGACGGCACCATCCGGTCCGGCAGCTGGTGCGTCTCCACCAAGGGCAACGCCCTCGGCAACGGAACCGGCCTGATCCTGTCCCGCTGCGTGGGCAACACCGGCCAGAAGTGGGCCGTACGCCCGGACGGCCGGATCTACCTCCCCGCCACCGTCACTGCGGACAACCCCGGCGGCCGCTGCCTCGAACTGCCCGGATGGGCCACCGAGCAGGGCACCCGGCTCGGGATCTGGAACTGCCCCGGTCTGCAGGCCAACCAGCAGTGGAGCCTCAACTACGAGCAGCACGCGCCCTGATGGCACTCGCCGGGGGGCGATCTGAACCGATCTGAAGAACGTGAACAGCCTGTAGACAGGCCGGTGGGCCTCGACGCTGCGTCGAAGACCCCCCGCCTCTGGTGGGCCGTCTATTGTGGAGGGCCCGGGGAGGGTGGGGGGGCC
>NZ_JBHVWW010000012.1:0-78741 GCF_042882025.1 Kitasatospora sp. NPDC058243 | reverse complement strand
GGGATCCCAAACGACAAAAAAAATATACCAGGGGGGAATTTACGGGGGGGGAGCGGAAACGGATAGAAAGAAGGGAAAGAGCTTGGAAAGAGGTGGGGGGTCCTCGACCCGGCTCCGAGCCCCACCGGCCTGTGGTGGCCCGTCTGGTGCGGACGCTCTGTGGCGGCGGGGGCTACGCGTAGCCGGGGGCTGGGGTGGGCGGTGAAACTCCGTTGTCCGGGGGTGGGCTCGCGGCGATGATCTCGGGTGTGGCTGACACCAGGTTCGAAGGCTCCGTGTTGCGGCCGTACCCCAAGATCTCGGGGAGGGGGCGGCTCTCCGCGTCCGGGAATCGGGAGTGGGTCGCGGTGGAGAAGGTGCACGGGGCGCACTTCGCCGTGGTCTGCGAGGGGGGTGCGGTCCGTCCGGCCAAGCGGCGGGAGCTCCTGGGCGAGGACGCGCTGGACGGCTTCTTCGGCGTCAGCCGGGTCTGGCCGGCGCTGGCGGTGGCGGCGGCCCGGTTCGCCTCGGCGATGCGCGAGGCGGCGGGCGGGGGTGCAGGTGGGGGCGCGGGCGCTGTGGTGACTGTTTACGGTGAACTGGCCGGCGGGTGCTACCCGCACCCCGATGTGTCCGCCGTCGCCGCAGTCGAGCCCGTGCAGACCGGCGTCTGGTACGCGCCGGGGCTGGGGTGGCTGCTCTTCGACGCCACCGTCGACACCACCAAGGGCCGGTCCTGGATCTCCGACCGCGACCTGCGTGGCGGTGCGGCCACCGCCGGCCTCGGCTGCGCCCCCTCGATCGGGCGCGGCGCGCCCACCGTGCTCCAGGAACTGCCGGCCGCCTTCCCCACCCTGGTCCCCGCGCTCCTCGGGCTCCCCGAACTCGCCGACAACCTCGCCGAGGGCTACGTCCTCAAACCCGCCGGCACCTGGCGGGAGACGGGCCCCGAGGGGGTCGGCGCGCGTCCGGTGGTGAGGGTGAAGCAGCAGGCCTTCGCCGAGGACGAGCGCTACGATGGCGCCCGCCCGTACCTGCCGCCGCCGCAGGGCGCGGCCGGGGTCCCCGCCTGGCTCCTGGTCCAGGCCGCGGCACTTTTCACCCCCGCCCGCGCGGCAGCTGCCGTCAGCAAGCTCGGTCCGCGCGCGCCCGAGGACGTCGTGGCGGTGGAGCTCACCCGGGACGTGGCGGAGGAACTCGCGGAGGCGGTGGGGGGATTGGACGGTGACGTCCTACGCGCGCTGGAAGCCGCCCTCGGACCCGGAGCGCGCTCCCTGGTGGCGTTCGACGCCGAGGACCGGCGCTCGCCGACGAGCCGGGCCGGCTGACGGGCTGACGGGCTGACTCGTCGGGCTGGTCAGGCCGGTCGGGCGCGGAAAGATTCCTGAAGAAAGTCGCCCGCCCATGTCGAGGGCCCGTCGCCGACTCCGACCGAAGGGCGGCAGCGCAAGGGTGGGTGGGGGCGTGGATGTGGGTGGGGCGTTCGGGAAAAATATGTCGGTCGGTCTACTGATTCCTTGCCGCCACCCGGGTGGTGTGCGCACAGGAAGTCGGTCTGGCCGACTTCCTGTGCTGATGGAGGCGGTGGAGATGGCGGTGATGGCGGCGATGGAGAAACTGTAGACCGGTCTACATATTTCTTGCCGGAGAGGGCGTCGGCGGTCGAGGGTGGGTGAAGGGGGCGTCGAGGGGGGTTTCCGTCTGGGGTGGGTCGGGCCCATCATGGGCTCCCGGTCCGAGTCCCCGGTCGAGGGCTCCGGGTGAGGCTCCAGGAGGCAGCAGAGATGACGATTCCCTTCCCTGTCCGGATCCAGTCCGCCGTCGTCCGGGGCGCGTACGCGCTGCCGGAGGGGCTGCGGCGGGCGATCGCGGGCGCGCCGGTGGTGCGGGACGGTCAAGTGCTCTCGCTGGACGCGCAGTTGATCCTCAAGTTGCAGCGCCTGTCGAAGGCCGCCCTGGTGCTGCCCGCCGGGGTCGGGCCGTCGCGGGAGGCGATGGAGCACGCGCGGTACCTGGTGGGAGGGGCGACGATCCAGCCGGTATCCGTCCGGAACGTCGGAATCCCGCAGGAGTACGGCGAGTTGGCGGCCACGCTGTACACGCCGGGCGGGCTGGCGGCGGGTTCCGGGCTGCTGGTGTACCTGCACGGCGGGGGCTGGGTGGTCGGCAGCCGGGCCAGCCACGACCACGTGGTGCGGTTCCTGGCGCAGCGGGCGCAGGTGCGGGTGCTGTCGGTGGAGTACCGGCGCGCGCCCGAGCACGCGTTCCCGGCGGCTGCGGACGACGCGCTGGCCGCGTTCGACTTCGCGTACGCCAAGGCGGCCGACCTGGGCGCGGATCCGGAGCGGATCGCGATCGGCGGCGACAGCGCGGGCGGGAACCTGGCGGCCGTCACCGCACAGGCGGCGGTGCGGCGGGGCGGTCCGGCGCCGGTGTTCCAGTTGCTGCTGTACCCGGCGGTCGACGCCTCCGTCCGGCGGCCCTCCCGCGACCTGTTCGCCGACGGTTTCTTCCTGACCAGCGCGGACATGGACTGGTTCCTGGACCGCTACGCGCCCGCGCCGGCCGACCGGACGGACCCGCGCCTGTCGCCTCTGCTCGCCGCCGACCTGTCCGGGCTTCCGCCCACGTACGTCGGCACCGCGGGCTTCGACCCGCTGCGGGACGAGGGCGAGGCCTACGCCGAGGCGCTGAAGGCGGCCGGGGTGACGGTGCGCCTGAGCCGGCAGCCGGACCTCATCCACGGTTACGCCAGCTACCTCGGCATCGGCCGCCGCTTCCGGGAGGCGACGGCGGAGGCGGCCGAGGCGCTGCGGCAGGCGCTGGGCGCCGCGTAGCGCGCAACCAGGGGCGGTACGGATCGGAGGCGCTCGGCGCAGCACCGGGCGGGGGCTCGTTCGGAGGAATCAACGGCCCCTGTCCGGTTGCTCGTTCAGGCCGGTATCCGCCGCGCCGCGGCGAGCTCCGACGCCTGCGCGCCGTGCGCGAGGAGATACTCCGCCACCGATCCGTGGTGACTCCGGATCGACAGCAGCGCCCGCCGCAGATGCACCTCGCGTACGGGCAGGGCGTTGTGCGCGGCCCCGGCCGGCGGCTGGTTGGTCAGGCCCAGTTCGTCGTTCGAGCGCAGGAAGTCCTGGAGGACCTCCGCCTCGGAGGCGCCCAGCAGCGTCTGCAGGACGGCGACGACGACTCCCGTGCGGTCCTTGCCCGAGGCGCAGTGGACCAGGACCGGCGCGGCCTCGCCCCCACCGGCGAGCAGTAGGCGCAGGACGGTCACCGACGCCGCGCCGGCGCGCTCGGCCATCAGCAGGTACAGCTCCAACTGGTCGGCGGGCCAACGCCGTTCGGTGAAGACCGGTACGTGCAGGTACCGGGCGTCGACGAGATCGACGGCGTCCGGGCGCTCCGCCACCTCCGGGTCGCTGCGCAGGTCGACGACCGTCCGCAGGCCGAGGCGCCGCAGCGTGTCCGCGCCCTCCGCCGCGAGACCGTGCAGGTCGTGTAGGCCGTGCAGGGCGGCGGAGCGGTACAGCACGCCGCGCGGCAGGGAGCCGACGCCGCCGGCGTCGCGGAAGTTCCGTACGCCGGTGGGGGCGACGCGCTCCGGATCCGCCTCGGGCTGGTCGGTGATCACGCCTCACTGTATCCGGGGGTGGAGGGGGCGGAGAGGGTGGAGGGAGCGGCTGGGGGAGGCCACGGACGGGAAGGGGCGCGGGAGTTGTGGTCGTGCGCCGTCCGGTGCTGCGCAAGGGGTTCTCGGCGGCGGGCTCTTATTGTACTGTCCGTCTAATAAGCGGGTGAGCGGGCACCCGTAGGGGCAGGCATCTGGAGGCAGCCATGGCTCTCACCAACGCGGCGGCAGGGCGGGCGGCGAGTGCGCACGGGCACACCGCGGCCGACGACGACGTCTCGAAGCGGCTGCTGGAGTCCGCCGCGACCCTCTCCTACGACCCCTCGACCGAGATCGACTGGGACGCGCCCCTCCCAGCCGACCACTACGGCCTCAACCCGGAGTGGAGCACCCTCTACGGCACCCGGCTGTGGGACGAGATGACCGAGCAGCAGCGGGTCACCCTCACCCGGCACGAGGTCTGCTCGATCATGAACACCGGGATATGGTTCGAGATGATCCTCCAGCAGATGGTGCTGCGCGATCAGTACCTGAAGAACCCCGCCAACGCCGAGTTCCAGTTCGCGCTCACCGAGATCGCCGACGAGTGCCGCCACTCGATCATGTTCGCCCGCGCCTGCGAGAAAATGGGCGTCCCCGCGTACCGGCCGAACAAGGTCATCGCCCAGGCCGGGCGCGCGTTCAAGGCCCTGGCGAAGGGTGAACTCGCCTACGGCGGCATCCTGGTGGCCGAAGAGGTGCTCGACGTCATGCAGCGCGACTGGATGCGCGGCGAGAACGTCCTGGAGATCGTCCGCGGTACCTCCCGGATCCATGTGGTCGAGGAGTCGCGGCACATGAAGTTCGCCCGGCAGGAGATCCGCGAACGGGTGCGCCACGCCGGCCCCGCCCGCCGCCGCGCCTCGGCCACCGGCATCGCCGTCGGCGCGTACGTCATCGTCTCCAGCATGGTGCACCCCGGGGTCTACCGGGCCGCCGGGCTCGACACCCAGCGGGCGATCGCCGAAGTGCGGGCCAACGAGCACCGCAAGGCGATGATGCGCACCAGCTCCCGGCACCTGATCGCGTTCCTCGCCGAGACCGGGCTGCTCACCAGCCGCTCGGCCGCCATCTACCGGCGCATCCACATGCTCTGACGACACGTCAAAGGCGATACGTCAAAGGCGGAACATCAACAAAGGCTCCGACTCCCACACTTCACCACCTGTAGCGAGGGACCCACCCCGGCCATGGCCTACGCGATCACCCGGACCTGCTGCAACGACGCCTCGTGCGTGTCCGTCTGCCCGGTCAACTGCATCCACCCGACCCCGGACGAACCGGAGTTCGGCGCCACCGACATGCTGTACATCGACCCGGCGGCCTGCATCGACTGCGGCGCCTGCGCGGACGCCTGCCCCGTGGACGCGGTGTTCCCCGTCGACCGGCTGCGCGGGCCCGACACCGTGTTCGGCGACCTCAACCGGGACTGGTACCGCGACCACCCCAACGACCACGCCTGGGGTGCGCCCACTTTCCCGCGCAGCCTGCCCGACGGGCTCGGCGCGCTGCGCGTCGCCATCGTCGGCACTGGCCCGTCCGCCGGGTACACCGCGCAGGAACTGCTGCGCAGCACCGGCGCCGAGATCACCATGATCGACCGGCTGCCCGTCACCGGCGGCTTGCTGCGGCACGGGGTCGCGCCCGACCACCAGTCCACCAAACGCATCGCGGACAGCTTCGCCGGCGTCTTCCACGACCCCCGGCTGCGGGTGCACCTCAACGTGGACATCGGTACCGACCTCACCCACGAGGAACTCGCCGCCCACCACCACGCCGTCGTGTACGCCGTCGGCGCGGCCGCCGACCGGCGGCTCGGCATCCCCGGCGAGGACCTGCCGGGCAGCCTGCCCGCGACCACCTTCGTCGGCTGGTACAACGCCCAACCGACCGTACCCGCCGACGCGGTGGAGCTGTCCGGGCCCGGCGCCGAACGGGTCGTCGTCATCGGCAACGGCAACGTCGCCGTCGACATCGCGCGCATCCTGCTCACCGACCCCGACCGGCTCGCCACCACCGACATCGCCGACCACGCCCTCGCCGCGCTGCGCCGCAGCCGGGTGCGGGAAGTCGTGCTGCTCGCCCGGCGCGGGCCCGCCGAAGCCGCCTGGACCAAGGCGGAGTTCCTGGCGCTGCGGCAACTGCCGGGCGTCGAGGTGGTGGTCGAGGACCATCCGGAGGTGCGGGCGGCGATCGAGGCGGCCACCAGGACGATCGCCGCGCCGACCGCGTCGGACGCGCAGGCCGCGCTGCTCGCCGGGCTGCCGCTGGTGCCGTTCGACGGGGGCGCCGAGCCGGCGCCGGGCCGGCGGATCGTGCTGCGCTTCCTGTCCGCGCCGACCGCGCTCACCGCGTCCACCCCGCCCGGAGAGCCCGAAGAGCCCGGCGAACCCGGCGAGCCCGGCGCGTCCACCGGGGGCGGGCGGGTGACGGGCCTGACCGTCGCCCGGACCACCCTCGCGGGCGGCCGGGCAGCCGAGCCGACCGGCGAGACGGACACGCTGCTGGCCGGCCTGGTGGTGCGTTCCATAGGGCACCGGGGCGTACCGGTGCCCGGGCTGCCCTTCGACGAGCGGACGGCGACGGTCGCGCACCGGGGCGGGCGGGTCGTGGACCCGGCGACGGGGCGGCCGCTGCCCGGGACGTACGTGGTGGGGTGGGCCAAGCGCGGGCCGTCCGGCGGGATCGGCGCCAACCGGGCGTGCGCCCGCGAGACCGTGGACGCGCTCCTGGACGACGCGGCGGCCCACGCGCTGGCCGCCCCGGCGGCGAGCCGCACGGACTTCGACCGCCTCGTCCGCCACCGTCGCCCGGATGCCGTCGGGCTCAAGGGACTGCGGGCCGTGGAGCGGGCGGAGCGCGCCCGGGGCGAGGCCGAGGGCCGCCCCCGCGTCAAGCTCGCCACCGTCCCCGAGCTGCTGGCGGCCGCCCGCCGACGGTAGACAGGCAGCGGGTCGGCGCTGGTCGGTGCTGGTCTGCACTGGTCTGCACTGGTCGGCGCCGCTCGCAGTGTCGGACCCGTTGCCTAGGCTGCCCCCGGTGGTTCACGGGAGGGGCGGAATGTACGAGTACGAGGACGACGAGCACGGCGACCTGCGGTGGTTCGTGGACCAGGCGGTCGAGGCCCTGGAGCGGTGGCTCTCGTACGAGCGGGACCGCGACCGGTTCGGCGATCGGTACCGCAGTGAGTCGATGGTGCTCGTCCGGCACACCGTCGGCGCGAAGGGGCTCCGGCGCTCGCTCCGCGACACCGTCGATCTGATCGAGACGGTGATCGACACCGTGGACCTGATCGAGCGGGCGGCCGCGCGGGCCGAGGAGCTCAGCCTCTTTCCGGCGCCCCCGGACCTGGAGCGGTGGTTGGGGTCGCTGACGCTGCGGATCCGGGGGTGGCAGCGCGACCTGTGCGGCCTGCGGAGGACTCTCGGCGGCCTTGAGCGCCAGTACTGGGCCGGACGCCCGGGCGAGGCGGCGGCGGAGAGCGGTGGCGAGGCGGCGCCCCCGTGGGACGCGGACGGCCTCGGTGAGATCGACCGGGAGGCGCGGGCCGTCGCCGTCGAGGTGGTCGCGAAGCTCGGCCGCCGCCAGTGGCACATGGACGACGACGGGACGGCGGACGGAAGGACGTTCGACGAGCGGATGCTCGACGAACGAATGTCCGCCGAGGCGTTCTCCAAGCGCAGCACGATCACCCTGGGGCAGATCGACGACGGTCACTTCACGACCTTCGAGCACACCGTCGCGGCGCTGCTGGAACGGGACGGGTTCACCGTCACGCGGGTGCAGGGCGGCGCCGGTGACATGGGCGGCGACGTCCTCGGGGTCACCGACCTGAACGTCCCGTTCATGGTGCAGTGCAAGCACTCCGGTGACCCGAGGGCGACGGTCGGCCAGCCGGTCGTGCAGCACGCGCTCGGCGGCGCCAGGGCGGTGTTCCAGGCCGGGATCATCCTCATCGTGACGAACCGCGGGTTCTCGAAGCCGGCGCGCGAGTTCGCCGCCCTGCCGACGGTGGGCGCGACCTTGATCGACCGCGAGATGCTGGTGTCCTGGGCGGAGCAGCGGACCCCGCTGGCCAAGGTGTTGGCCCCCCAGCGCGGCGCCGAGGCGTTGGCCCCTCAACGCGGCGCCGAGGTGTAGACCCCGTAGCGCGGTGCAGAGGAGCCGAACCGGCCCCTGACGTGGGGAGCGCCGTCGGCCGTCACCCCCGCCGCGTGTGCTTGAGCTCCTCCCAGCGGGTGGCCTGGGCGGAGGTGAGGCAGCCTCGGAGTTCGGCCAGCTTCAGCAGCTGTGCTTCGGCGTCGGCGCCGAGGGGTTGGGCTTCGGCGCGGTAGTGGTCGGTGAGGAGGGCGTCGAGTTCGGGGCGGGTGAGGGCCGGGTCGAGGCGCTGGGCGAGTTTGGCCATGTTGCGGTAGGAGCCCTGGAGGAGGAACGGGGGTTCGGTGCGGGTGCGGTCGTCCTGGGCGGCGGAGGCCAGGTAGGTGCGGTTGACGGCGAGGACGGTGCTGCGCAGGTGGAGCAGTCCGGCGAGGACGGCGGTCATCCGTTCGGCCTCGGCGGCGGGCCAGGCGCCGGTGAGGGGGCCGCCCGGGGTGCCGGTGGCGCGGGCCAGCAGGGTGTCCAGGTCGGCGCGCTCGGCGGTGGCGAGCGGGGCCAGGTGCGGGTTGGCGGGCAGGGCGTTCTCGACGAAGCTGAGCGCGAAGAGGTCCTCGCGCCCGGCGATGACGTCGCCGAGGTTCCAGACGTCGGCGCGGTTGGCGAGCATGTCGGGCAGCCGGAAGAGGCGGCCGGACTCGGTGTACGGGTTGGCGGCCATGACGACGGCGAAGCGCTTGCCGCGCAGGTCCCACTCGCGGGCCTCGCCGTCCCACACCCCGTCGATCCGGCGCTGGGCGTCGCAGAGCGGGATGAAGCGCTGGAGGAGCTCGGGCGAGGTGTGCTGGACGTCGTCGAGGTAGAGCAGCACGTTGTCGCCCGCGTGCAGGGCGAAGTTGAGCTTCTCGATCTCGCGGCGGGAGGTGGCGTCGGGGGCCTCGGCGGGGTCGAGGGAGGTGACCCGGTGGCCGAGCGCGGGGCCGCTGACGGTGACCAGCAGCAGGCCGAGCCGTTCGGCGAGGTACTCGACGAGGGTGGTCTTGCCGTAGCCGGGCGGGGAGACCAGGAGCAGCAGGCCGCTGCGGTCGACCGGTCCGCCGGCGTCGGCGGTGCCGAGCTGTTTGGCGAGGTTGTCGCCGACCAGCGGCAGGTAGACCTGGTCGATGAGTCGGTTGCGGACGAAGCCGTTGAGCGGGGCCGGCCGGTACTGGTCGAGTCGCAGCCGGGTGTGCTCGGCGGCCAGCAGGTCGGCGCGCAGTCGCTGGTAGGCGCGGTATCCGGGGGCCTCGGTGGCGGCGAAGTCGGCCACCCGGGCCAGGAGTTCGTCGAGGCGCAGGTCGAGCGCGCCGCCCGGGAGCCGGGGGTGGTCGCCGAGCAGGCCGGTGAGGCGGGTGGTGGCGGCGCCTTCGGCGGGCCGGCGCGGCAGGGACGGGCAGAGGAGCGCGGCGGCGGCCTCGGCGAGGTCGCCGGGGTCGGCGTCGACGGCGCTGGACTCCAGCCAGGCCTGGGCGAGTTGGCGTCGGGCGGGCAGCAGTGCGGGCTCGGCGGGCAGTGCGGCCAGCGCTTCGGTGAGGCCGGCGGACTCGGGTGCGGCGTGGAACTTGTCGAGCAGGGTTGCGGCCCCCGGCGCGTAAGCGAACGTGGGTGTGGCGGCGGCGAGTTCGGCCACCAGGTACGGGCCGGCGGGCTGCGGGCACGAGGTGAACTCCGTGACGGCGGAGCTCAGTTCGTCGGACAGGTCGGACAGCGCGGTCAGGGCCGCAGGTGCGGCCGGGGCTGGCGCGGTCAGGGCCGTCGGCGCGGCCGGCAGGCCCAGCCGCGGCGCGGCGCCGAAGGCCTGCCGGGCGAGGGTGCGAGCGAGGGAGAGCGAGCGGGCCCGGGTGTGCCAGACCAGTCGCTGCCGCTCGTCGGCGCCGTGCGCCCAGTACAGCTGAGCGGCCGCCCGGGCGGCCGCCGGGTGGCGCAACAGGCCTGCCTCGGCGTGGAGTTCGAGCAGGGCGCGGAGCAGCAGCGCCGCGTCGTGGTCGTGGACGCCGCGCTGGTAGCCCTCGTCCGGGCGCTGTTCGGCGGCGCGGCGGACGAACTCCAGCAGGTCGCCCTCGGCACGCAGGGTGTCCAGCCCGTCCGGTTCAGCGGCCAGCAGCAGACTGGCGGCGAGGTATTCGGACCGGTACAGCGCGGGGGTCTCGGAGGGCAGCGGCCGGCCCCAGTAGCGCTCGGTGGCGGCGAACGCCGGGTCGGTGACGGGGGAGCGGTAGTCGGTGCCGGTGAGGGTGAAGGCGGGGCGGCCGCGCCAGGGGACGAGGGTGAGTTCGGGCCGCTGGGTGGTGACGGCGAACAGGTGGCGGCCCAGTCGCAGGGTGCCGGGGCCGTCGCCGGCGAGTTCGGCGCGGTCGCGTCGGGCCCGGTGGGCGCGGCTGCGGGCGGCGCGCAGCCGTCCGGTCAGCTCCTCGGCCCGGACCCGGTCGCCGAGTGCGGTCAACTGGGCGGCGAGGTCGCGGAGTTTGACGGCGGTCGGGTCGGCGGCGAGGGCGGCGTCGATCTCGGCCGCGGTGTCGAGGGAGGTGAGCCGCCGGTGCAGGGTGTCGAGGATGCGTTCGGCGGAGGCGGCGATCCGGTCGGCGCGGCGGGCGCGCTCCTCCAGCAGGTGCTGGCGGCGGGCGGTGAGGGCGTCGTGGATTCCGGTGCGCCGGTCGGCGAGCTGTTCGCCCAGTGCCGGGTCGGCGTCGGCGAAGCGGGTCTCCAACTGCTCGATCCGCAGCAGGAGTCGGCCGAGCTGGTCGTCGCAGGCCTCGGGGGTGTCGGCGGCGGCGAGCGCGGCGGTGGTGGCCTGGGCGAGCAGGGCGGTTTCGGCGGCGAACTCGGCGGCGGCCTCGCGGGTGCGCAGGTCGCGGCGGCGGACGGTGAGGGCGGCGCGGGCGCGGTTGAGCAGTCCGAGGACGTCGGCGAGCCGGTCGAGGATGGCGGTGCGGGAGGTGGCGTCGGCCAGGTCGAGGGTGCCGACGAGCTCCGAGACGGTCTGCAACGCCTCGCTCTGCTCGGAGATCCGGAGGCCCAGCGGCTCGGCTCCGGCGGCGGTGGCGAGGGCGGCGCAGCGGTCGGCGAGTTCGTCGGCGCGCCGGCGGTGCGGGGCGAAGGCCTCGGGTTCGGCGAGGTGTCCGACGGCGCGGGCGGCGGCCTCGGTCAGGCCCTCGGCGAGGTGGGCGGCGAGCGCGTCGATCCGGGCGGGCTCTGCGCGCGGCAGGTCGCGCAGCGCCTCGACCCGGCCCTGGGCGCGGCGCAGCCCGGCGAGCCGGTCGACCCATTCGGCGGCGTCGGCGAGGGTCTCGCCGCGGGCGGTGCGCAGCAGGCCCTCGACGTGCTCGGTGGCCTGTTCGGTCTGCCGGGCGGCGTGCGCGGTGAGTTCGGCGACGGCCTCGTACTCGGCGATGACCTGCCGGGCGGTGTCGCGGATCTCGGCGAGCGGGGCGGCGAGGTCGCCGAGGCCGGGCTGGCCCAGCCAGTGGTGCCGGTCGGCGGTGCGGGTGCAGGCGGCGAGGACGGCCTGGTGGCCGGCCGGGGTGTCGGCGCCGGCGGCGGCGAGCCGGGCCAGGGAGAGGCTGTCGGCGAGGCCGCGGACGAGGTCGGCGTTGCCGATCCGGGCGAGCGGGCCGGTGCCGGGCGGCTGCGCGGCGGCGTGGCGCTCGCTGGTGAACGGGGTCTGCCACAGTTGGACGGGGTGCAGCCGGGTGGGCCCGTCCTCGGCCGGGCGGAGGGCGATCAGGGTGCCGTCGGCGAGCAGCGCGTGGCCCTGGCAGGGCAGCGGGGCGGCGGCCTCCTGGCGGACGCTGTTGTACGGCTGGAGCAGGGCGCGGCCGTCGGCGGGGGAGCGGAACTCGTACAGCACGTCCTCGCCGTTGGGCGAGACGAGGGTGCGCTCGTAGACCAGGCCGTCCACCGGCTGGTCGTAGCTGCGCACGGTGCCGTCGACGAGGTGGCAGCCGCCGGGGAAGGCCACGCCCTGGTCGGCGGGCAGCCGCAGGCAGGCCTGGCCGAGCGCGTCGATCCGGGTGACCCGGCCGGTGGGCAGGTGGCAGACCAGGTGCCGGACGGTCTCCTCCTGGTACGGGCGCACGCGCACCAGCAGCAGGGTGCCGAGCCGGGCGTGGGCGATCTGGGCGTCGGCGAGGGTCTGCAGGGCCTCGGCGAGGGGTTCGTGGTGCAGTTCGCGGCCGTCGGGGGCGGTGACGGTCAGCCGGCCGCCGTCGATGCCGAGCCGGAGTTCGCCGCCGAGGTCGGCGCGCGGCGGGCTGCCGGGGGCGGCGGGCAGCTGGTCGTCCCGGGTGAGGGGGGTCCAGGCGAGCTGCTGGCCGTCGGCGGCGGTGTGGTCGCGTTCGCCGCGCCCGTCCTGGTAGGCAGGGTGCCCGTCGTCGGCGAGGTCGTCGACGGGGCGCCAGCGCAGCACCCGGACGTCGGCGGCGGCGGGGCCGGTGCGGAAGACGGCGAGCAGGCGGCCGCCGACGGGGCGCAGTCGTTCCAGCCGGGCGTCGCGGAAGTAGCGGTGCAGGTCGGCGAGGTCCTGGCGCAGGCGCGGGTCGTCCAGCAGGGTGCCCTCGGCGGGGGCGGGGGTGAGGTCGGGGTGGTGGACGCTCAGGACCTCCCCGAGCGGCCCGGCGCCCGGGGAGCCCTCGGACGGGGGGCCCTCGCCCGGGGCGCCGCCGGAAACGGAGGCGGAGACGGAAGAAGCGGAGACGGCGGTGTCGGGCGCGCTGCCCGGGCGGGTGCCGAGCAGCAGCAGCCCGCCGGCGGCGGTGAGGTCCTGCGGGAGGCAGGCCCGGCCGGTGGTGAGCCGGCCGGTGCCGACCAGCCGCAGCTCCCCGCCGCCGAACTCCTCGACCCGGCGGGCGTTCAACGCCCGCGCGCGGTCGGCGAGTTCGGCGGCGGACCGGGCGAGTCGGCCGCGCAGGACCTCGTAGGTGCCGGCATCGAGCCGGGCGTCGACGGCGTCCACCACGTCAGTTCCTCAACTACTCAGTTTCTCGACTGCTCAGGAGATCGGGCACTCAGGGGATCGGTCACTCAGGCGAGTCAGGCACTCAGGCGCGTCAGGTACTCGGGCGCGTCAGGTGCTCACTTGGAGCCGTTGACCGACGCCAGCGTCCCGATCGACGTCTCGGCGATCCCCAACTTCTGTGCCGAGGTGAGCAGTTGCCGCAGCTGCCCGGCCTGCTCGCCGCCTCCGGCGCCGATCATCCGCATCAGCAGCGCGGACACCGTCAGGTTCTGCACGTCCGTCGTGGACACCGAGGACAGCACCCGGGTCAGGTCCTCGGTGAAGCTGGCGCTGCCGTCGAGCCAGGGCCCGGCCAGGGCCTGGGCGGTCTGCGAGTGCCCGACGAAGGCGTCGACGCTCTTGGCGGCCGTCACCGACTGCACCAGGCGGTCGAAGAACACCCCGTCCCCGCCGACGATGTCGATCTTCGCTTTCTCCAGCCCGGCCGCGACCAGCGCGGCCTGCGCCTCGGCGATCTGCCGCTGGGTGTCCAGCCCGGCCAGCCGGACGTCCTTCTCGGCGGCCAGCCGCAGCCGGTACTCCTCGTGCCCGCGCGAGGCCTCGTCCAGCTTCGCCATCGCCGCGGCCTTCTCGGTGAGGCCCTCGGCCTCGGCCTTCAGCTTGGCGCCGATCTCCAGCGCGGCGGCCTTCGCCTTCTCGGCCTGGACGGCGGCTTCGGCGCGGCCGACCTTCTCCACCGCCGCGGCCTCCTGCTCGCGCACCTGCACCTGGGCCAGCCCCTCGGCGGCGGCCTCCGCCCGGATGCCCTCGGCCATCCGGATCTTGGCGGTGGCGTCCAGTTCGGCGGTCTGCTGGCGGGCCTCGGCCAGCACCAGCGACTCGCGGGCCTTGTGCGAGGCGGCCTGCTCGGCGGCCTCGGCGGCCTTGATGTCCTTGACGAGCTTCTCCTGCGCCTGCGCCTCGGCCTGGATGATCACCGCGCGGCGGGTGCGCTCGGCGTCCTCGGTGGCGCGCAGCGTCTTGACGGCCTCCTCCTGCTCGGCGACGGTGCGCTCCACCGCCACCCGCTCGCGGACCACGTCGGCGACCTCCCGCCGGCGGGACTCGACCTCCTTCTGCTTGGCCATGGTGGCGAGTTCGGTCTCCCGGTCGCGGCCGATGACCTCCAGCAGGCGGTCCTTCTCGATCCGCTCGTTCTCCACGGCGATCACCCGCTCGCGGTTCTTCTGCGCCACCGCGACCTCGCGGGCCTGGTTCTCGCGCTGCACGCCGAGCAGTTCCTCGGTCCGGAGGAAGGCGGTCTGGGCGTTCAGCCGCTCCTCCTCCTGGACCCGGGCGATCACCGCGTCCTCCGTGGCCCGCAGGGTCTCGATCTCGCGGCGCTGGCGGATCTCGGCGTCGGCCTGGCGGCGCTGGAGTTCGAGGACGGCCTCCCGGGCGTCCACGTTCTGCCGGGTGATCTCCTTCTCCTCGGTGCGCTGGTACTCGTTGGTGCGCACGTGCTCGATCGCCGTCAGCTCGGTGATCTTGCGGATGCCCTGGGCGTCGAGGATGTTGTCGGAGTCCAGCTGGTTCATCGGGGTCTGTTCGAGGTGGTCGATGGCCGCGTCCTCAAGGGTGTAGCCGTTGAGGTCGGTGCCGATGACCGCGATGATCTGGTCCCGGAACTCGTGCCGGTGCGTGTAGAGGTCGGTGAAGTCGAGCTGCTTGCCGACGGTCTTCAGCGCCTCGGCGAACTTGGCCGCGAAGAACTCCTGGATCGCGGACGGGTCGCTGGCGCGGGCGGTGCCGATGGCCTGCGCGACCTTGATGACGTCCTCGACGGTCTTGTTCACCCGCACGAAGAAGGAGATCCGGATGTCCGCCCGGATGTTGTCCCGGCAGATCAGCCCGTCCCGGCCGGCGCGGTGGATCTCCACCGTCTTCACCGAGATGTCCATCAACTCGGCCTTGTGCAGCACCGGGAGGACGATCGCGCCGGTGAAGGTGACGTCCACCTTCTTGGTGCGGGAGACGATCAGCGCCTTGCCCTGCTCGACCTTCTGGAACAAGCGGCCCACGAACAGCAGCATGGCGAGCACGATGAGCAGTACGACGGCGACGAGAATGCCGAAACCCACGGCGATGGTGTCCATCACGGAGTCCTTTGACGAGATGACGAGATGGTGCGAAGTCGAGCGGATGAGAGAGAGATAAGCGGAACAAGCGGACGCCTGCGGCCCTCAGGCGCAGCCCGGGGGAGTCAGCCGCCCGGTAGCGCCGGGTCGAACGGCGCCACCAGGAAGTGCTCGCCGTCGGCGTCGTAGTCGAAGATCAGGGCGGTGCGGCCGGCCGCCAGCCCGGGCTCCTCGGTGAGCGTGCGGACCTGGACGGTCGCGGTGGAGCCGTCCTCGGCGGTGACCTCCGCCTGCCCGAAGTCGGCCGTCACCCGGCCGGTGCGGATCACGCAGACGCGGCCGACGAAGTCCCCCCGGGTCGCCGGACGGTCCTCGGGGAACAGTCGGGACAGCGGCCGGACCAGCAGCCGGGTACCCGCCCAGGAGGCGACCAGCGCGACGGCGAACACGCCGCCGCGCGCCGGTGCCCCCGAGGTGAGGACGGTGCCGGCCAGGCTGACGAACCAGGCGAGCGCGACCAGCAGCGACACCGCCACCGTCACGGGCACCCCGCCCAGCCCCAGCGCGCCCAGCACGCCTCCGTGGTGGTGGGCGCCCCGGCCGTCGGCGCCGTGCCCGTCCTGGGCACCGGGTCCCCCGTGTCCCCCGTGGGTCGCGTGCCCCCCGGCACCGTGGCCCAGGTCGCCCGCGTGACCGGCATGGCCGACGTGACCGGCATGCCCGACGCCGTGTCCCCCGTGCAGGGCGTCGAAGCCCAGGCCGCCGACCAGCATCAGCAGCCAGTACCCGACCACCACCACCAGCGCGAAGCTGAACAGCGCCGTCGGAAAAGCCAGCGCGGCCGCGACGAATCCCCCCATCCCGGCCACGCTCCCCCGCTGTTCCCACGGCGCCGCACCTCGGCGCCATGGAGATCGTGACAGCGGAGGGGCCGTTCGCACATTGCCAGGATCCGGCAATCTTTACGGCCCTTTGACACCCTGGAACGCACGGCCCGGGGGCGTTTGGCCGCCGTCTACAGCGGCTGCTCCGGCCAGTTCAGCAGCCGGGCCCCCATCGCCGCCGTCTCCAGGGTGAACCGCTGCAGGGCGTCCGACGGGTCGTAGCCGGTCAGCGCCTTGATCCGCTCCAGCCGGTAGCCGAGCGTGCGCACGCTCAGCCCCAGCCGCCGGGCCGCCTCCGCGTTCACGTACGCGGCCTCCGCCTGCACCGCGATGGTGTCCAGCAAGGGGCGGGCGCCGCCGCGCGCCTCGGTCAGCGGGCCCAGCACGCTGCGCACCAGGTCGGCCATCGCCGCCCGGTCGCGCATCAGCACGGGGAAGACCAGCAGTTCCTCGGCCTTCAGCTGCTGTGCCGGCAGGTCCAGCCGGTCCGCGTAGTCCAGCGCGCCCAGCGCCTCCTCGTAGCTGCGCAGCACCCCGCTGGCCCCCGAGTGCCGGCGCCCGGTGGCCACCCGCAGCACCGGGCGGTAGCCGGGGCCGGGGCGCAGCGTCAGGTCGGCGAAGGCCTCCAGGACGGCGCGTTCGGTGTCCGGGGCGATGCACACCAGCCGGCCGTCCTTGCCGGCGAGCAGGACGTCCCGCTCGCCGAACCGCCCGACCAGCTCCCGTTCCACCCGGTGCACCAGCGGGTGGACGTCTGCGTACGGCGTGTCGCCGACGGCCACCGCCACCGCGTACGCGCCCGCCAGCCGCAGCCCGAACCGCTCGGCGCGCTCCGCCAGCAGGCCCAGGTCGCTGCGGCCGTACAGCAGGTCGTCGATGAACTCGCGCCGCGCGGACTCCTGTTGGCGGACCGCCATGCGTTGCGCGCGTTCGTGCCCCTCGCCGAGTGCGGCCAGTGCGGCCTCGGTCGCCGCGAGCACGGCGTCGCCGATCCGGCGCAGTTCCCCGACGCCGCCTGCCGCGGTGATGCCCGGCAGCGTCTGCCAGGCCCGCCGGGTGGCCGACAGGCAGTGCGCGACGACGTCGCGCAGCCCGTACCCGGCCTCGGCGCAGTGCTCGCCCAGCGTGCGCAGGCACTCCAGTTCGTCCCGGCGCAGCAGCCTCCCGGTGCGGGAGGCGTCGGCGAGCAGCCCGAGGTAGACCTCGGCGAGTTCGGTGGGTATGTCGTGCTCGGTCCCCTCGGACACCGCGGTACTCCGCCCCCCGTGACGCGTGATGATCCGGCGCGGAACTTTAGCAGGATCGATACGGTGCCGAACGGTGCGGGGTGGGCGGCTGACCTGGCGCTATCGCGGGCCGGGCGGAGGTCCGGATCACCGTGTCCATCCGGGACGGCTCGGCCGCCGCCTGCCCACCGCCGGTTCCCCGCCCTCCTTCTTCCCGTCCCCTCCCTCCGGTCGACGGGGCCGGTCGGCGGGGGTGGGATGGAGGGGTGCGGGCGACCGTGGTTTGCTCCGCACCCCGGGGAGGGACTAGACATCTAGACGTCCAGATGGACGTCTGGATGTCAGGCCCCCTCCCCCCACGGCCCCACCGAAAGGCCCGCGCATGTCCCTGGTCAACTTCCGCGACCCCGCCGTCCTCGGCGACCCCGAGGGCCGGCGGATCCGCCCCGGCGTGCTGTACCGCTCCGCCCAGCCGTTCCCGGCCGCCGACGAGGCGACCGTCGCCCAGCTGCGCGCCTGCGACATCCGCACCATCGTCGACCTGCGCGACACCCGCGAGACCGACCCCGCCGACTGGGCCGCCGCCGAGGCCGCCGGGATAGCCGTCGTCGCGGCCCCGGTGAACCCCACCGGCGACGGCCTCGCCGCCCGGATGCGCACCATGGCCACCGCCGCCGACCTCGGCGACTACTACGTGCTGCTGGCCGAGTCCGCGCCCGAGGCCGTCACCGCCGCCGTCGAGGCCGCCGCCCGCCCGGGCGCCGTCCTCCTGCACTGCGCCGCCGGCAAGGACCGCACCGGCCTGCTGACCGCCCTGCTGCTGGACCTCCTCGGCGTGCCCGCCGAGCGGATCGTCGCCGACTACGCCCGCACCGCCGACGCCCTGCCGCAGATCTTCGCCGGCCTCTCCGAGCGCCACCGCACCGCGCTCAACGCCCGCGGCGCCCGGGTCACCGACTCCGAGGGCCGCGAACTCACCATCCCCGCCCCGCTCCTCGACGCCCCGGCGGAGGCCATGGCCGTCTTCCTCGACCGCGTCCGCACCCGCCACGGCGGCGCCGAGGCCTTCCTCCCCGCCTGCGGCGTCCCCGCCGCCACCCTCGGCGCCTTCCGCGCCAAGGCGGCCGCCGCGGCGACCTCGGCCGCCTGACACCCCGGCTTCCGTCGGGGTCAGACGTCCCGCCGCCGCATCAGGACCACCGTCGCCGCCAGCGCGACGGCCGCCCAGGCGCCCAGGGTGATCCAGGAGTCGAGCACGCTCGGCGCGTACTTGCCCATCGTCGTCGAGGAGTTGGGGTTGATCGTCAGCCTCCCCTCGGCGGCGAGCGGCAGGTGGTTGCCGATCTCCTTCAGCCAGCGGTAGCGGTCGCCACCGAACAGCATCGGCACGATGAACAGCAGCATGACCAGCGAGACGATCGAAGCGGTGGCGTGCCGCAGCAGGGCGCCGAGGGCCATCCCGATCAGCGCGCAGACGGGCACGATCGCCGCGTAGCCGAGGACGGCCCGCAGGCAGCCCTCGTCGGTGATGGAGAGCCCGGCGTGCCGGGAGGCCAGCATGGCGTTGCTGCCGAAGAAGGACACCGCGGACACCACCGCCCCGGCGAGCGAGGTGAGGCCGGCGACCAGCACCACCTTGGCCACGGCCACGCCCCGCCGGTCGGGCACCGCGGCGAAGGTGGTGCGGATCATGCCGGTGGTGTACTCGCCGAACACGGTGATCGCGCCGAGGCTGCCGGCCGCGACGGCCATCAGGGCGCCGGAGATGCTGCTGAGGCCGTGGTACAGCGGGTCGTACCGGTACGGCGGGAAGCCGGGCACCGGCGGGCGGGGGTGGTCGATGTAGGTCAGGTCGGTGTGGACGGCGTTCAGGTTGACCACGATCGCGGCCAGCGAGGCCAGCGCCAGCACCCAGTACGTGGACCGCAGCGAGCGCAGTTTGATCCACTCGGCGGCGAGCAGGTCGCCGAACCGGGGCCGCGGCTCGGCCGGGCGGGTGCGGGGGCGGGCGGGGGCGAGGGCGGCGGTACTCATCGGGCATCTCCTGCCAGGTATTCGACGCTGTCGGCGGTCAGCGACATGAACGCCGACTCCAGGGACGAGGTACGGGTGGCGAGCTCGTGCAGCACCAGGCCGTGCCGCAGGGCGAGTTCGCCGATCCGGGCGGCGGGCAGCCCGGTCACCACCGCCCCGTCCGGCTCCTGCGCCTGCCGTACGGCCGCCCCTTCGGCCCGCAACACCTCGGCGAGCGACGGCAGTTCGGGCGCCCGGACGGCCACGCTGGTGACGGCGTTGCGGGCGGAGAACTCCGCCAGGCTCTCGTCCGCGATCAGCCGGCCCCGGCCGATCACCACCAGCCGGTCGGCGGTGTGCTCCATCTCGGCCATCATGTGGCTGGAGACGAAGACCGTCCGCCCCTCCTCGGCGAGGCGGCGGAACAGGCCGCGCACCCACAGCACGCCCTCCGGGTCGAGGCCGTTGAGCGGCTCGTCGAACAGCAGCACCGGCGGGTCGCCGAGCAGCGCGCCGGCGATGCCGAGCCGCTGCTTCATGCCCAGCGAGTAGCCGCCGATCCGGCGCCCGGCGGCCTTGCCGAGGCCGACCTCGGCGAGCACCTCGTCCACCCGGCGGAGCGGGATGCGGTTGCCGCGGGCGAGCGCCGACAGGTGGGCCCGGGCGCTGCGCCCGCCGTGCACGTCCTGGGCGTCCAGCAGGGCGCCGACGTGGCGCAGTCCGCGCGGCCGGTCCGCGAAGGGCACGCCGTCCACCGTGACGGACCCCTCGGTCGGGGTGTGCAGCCCCAGGATCATCCGCAGCGTGGTGGACTTGCCGGCGCCGTTGGGGCCGAGGAAGCCGGTGACGGTGCCCGGCCGGACGGTGAAGGTCAACTGGTCGACGGCCGTGGTGGCGCCGTACCGCTTGGTCAGTCGCTCGATCTCGATCACGGGGACAACGGTGCCGTCCGGGGCCCCGGACGGGCATCGGGCCGCGGGCCACAACCGCCGGCGGCCGCACTGGCCCGGGGGATTACGCCCTCGGGCCAATGCGCCGCCGCGCGGGCCGCCGCTACCATCGGGCGATGATCACCAACCCTCGTCCGCCCCTGTTCAGGCGCCTGCCGCCGGGCGTCTGGGTGGCGGCGTTCTGGGTGGCCGTCATCACGTTCCGCAGCTTCCAGCGGAGCAACGAGCTGGCCCACCTGTTCCGCTACAACGGCAACTTCGAGGACATGCCGTTGCTGGTCACCGCGGTGGTCACGACCCTGATGGCGTCGCTGCTGGTCCGGCTTCCGCTGCTGGCGGTGGCGATCCCGCTGGCCGCGTGCGCGTTCACGATCGGCATGCGGATCCAGGAGACGGCCGTGGTGCAGCTGCTGCTCGCCGAGGCGGCGATCGGCTACTGCACGGCCACCCGCTCCCGGGCCGTGTCGCTGTGCGCCGCCGCGATGCCGGTCGCCCTGGTGGCCGCCCTGGCGGTCTGGCGGGTGGCGAACGACTACCACACCGACTTCGTCGCCCAAGCCGCGTTCGCCTCGACCGCCGCGATCGCCTGGCTGGTCGGCAACACCGTCCGGCAGAGCCGGGCGCACACCGAGGCCCTGCGCGGCCGCGCCACCGAGCAGGCGATCACCGCCGAACGGCTGCGGATCGCCCGCGAGTTGCACGACATGGTCGCCCACAGCATCGGCATCATCGCGATCCAGGCCGGGATGGGCAGCCGGGTCATGGACACCCAGCCCGCCGAGACCCGCAACGCGCTGAACGCCATCGAGGCGACCAGCCGGGAGACCCTGGCCGGGCTGCGCCGGATGCTCGGGGCGCTGCGCCAGGGCGAGCCGGAGTCCGCGCCGATGGAGGTCGCCCCGGGGCTGGGCGAGTTGGACCGGCTGGTCGAGCAGACGGCTGGCGCGGGCGTGCGGGTCGCGCTCACCCGCCTCGGCGAGCCCCGCCCGCTGCCGCCCGAGGTGGACCTCGCCGCCTACCGCATCGTGCAGGAGGCGGTCACCAACGTGGTCAAGCACTCCGGCACCCGGGACTGCCGGGTCACCGTCGACTACGGCCCCGAGGAGGTCGCCGTCACCGTCGTCGACCTCGGCGCCGGAGCCGGCGGGCCGTCCGCCGGCTCCGGTTACGGCATCGCCGGCATGCGCGAGCGGGTCGGCCTGCTGCACGGCGAGTTCAGCGCCGGCCCGCGCCCCGCGGGCGGTTTCCAGGTCGCCGCCCGACTGCCGCTCCCCGTGGAGGTCTCCCCGTGATCCGTGTCGTCCTGGTCGACGACCAGCCGCTCATCCGCACCGGTCTGCGCGTGCTCATCGCCGACACCCCGGACCTGGAGGTCGTCGGCGAGGCCGGCAACGGCGCCGAGGCGGTGGAACTGGTCGGCCGGCTGCGCCCCGACGTCGCCGTGATGGACATCCGGATGCCCGGCATGGACGGCATCGAGGCCACCCGCCGGATCACCGCCGACCCCGGCCTGCCGACCCACGTCCTCGTCCTCACCACCTTCGACGACGACGACTACGTGTACGGCGCGCTGCGGGCCGGGGCGGCCGGCTTCCTGGTCAAGGACCTCGCCCTGGAGACCATCCTCGACGGCGTCCGGGTGGTCGCCGCCGGGGACGCCCTGATCGCGCCGAGCATCACCCGCCGGCTGATCGGCGAGTTCGCCGCCCGCCCGCAGCCCGCCGCCGCCCGGTCCGGCCGGGCGACGGTCGACGGGATCACCGACCGCGAGCGCGAGGTGCTGACGCTGGTCGGCCGCGGGCTGTCCAACGGCGAGATCGCCGAGGAGCTGACCATCAGCGTGGCCACCGCCAAGGCGCACGTGGCCCGGCTGTTCACCAAGCTGGACGCCCGGGACCGGGTCCACCTGGTCATCCAGGCCTACGAGTTCGGCCTCGTCGCCCCGTCCTGAGCCGGTTCCGAGCTCAGCCGGTCCACGGCCGGATCACGGCCCGACCAGCTCCCCGATCCGCATGATCCGCCCGTGCGAGTCCAGCACCACGTCGTACACGTTGCCGTAGCACCCGTACGGCGGGTCGGGTTCGTGCTCGGCCAGGCAGTCCTCCAGGTGCCCGAGCACGTCCTCCAGCCGGACGGGTCTGGTCGGGTCGGCGTGCGGGTGGTCGACGAGCGTGGCCTCGACCCCGGCGGTCGCGAAGCCGTAGCGGGCCGGCGCTCCCGTCCCCTCGTAGCGGGCCTCGTCGCAGGAGTAGCGGGCGGGCTGGGCGGTGACGTCGCCGTCGTCGGTGGCGATGACCACGAGGACGGTGTGCCCGGGGCGTTCGGTCGGGGTCGGGGTGGCGCAGTCGGCGGAGGGGGAGGGGGAGGTGTCCATGCTGGGCTCGGGGCCGGCGAGGTCGTCGTCCAGCAGGTCGTCCTCGTCGTCGTACGCCCCGTCGGCGACGGCGGCGGCGGAGGCGGCGGCGATGGTGGGCGCGGAGTCGGCGGGAGTGCAGGCGGCGAGGGCGGCTGCGGCGGTGCAGCAGAGCAGCGCGGCGAGGAGGGTTCGGGGCACGGCCATGGCACTAGTCTCCCCGGACGGCGGCGGAACTCGTCACACAGGTACACGACTGGTGCACGGGCTGTGGTTCCCGCCGCCGCCGGATGTGCGGATCCGGCGGCGGCGGGAGTCTTGAGGGGCGGCGTAACGGTCAGACGGCGACGGGCCGTTGCGCCTCGTACGCCTCGCGCAGCCGGGCCTGGGCCGCGGGGCCCGCCCCGAGGTGGTCGAGTCCGAGCAGGGCCGCGCCCAGGACGGGCGGCGCGACGACGACCCGCGGTTCGGCGAGCGGCGCGGCCTCGGCCAGACGGACGGTCAGGTTGTCGATCAGCAGCGGCTGCCGGGAGGCGAGCACGCCGCCGCCGAGCACCAGCGGGGTCCGCGTGTCGAGCAGTTCCAGCCGCCGCAGGGCGACGACGGCGAGCCGGACGATCTCGTCGGCCTGGCGGTCGATCAGCCCCAGGGCGACCTCGTCGCCCTGCTCCGCGACGGCGAACAGCACCCGGACGATCTCGTGCAGCCGGCTGGTCGGCAGGTGCCCGAGGTGGACGGCCTCGGCGACGGCGCCGGCGCTGGGCAGGCCGAAGTGCTCGGCGATGGCGCGGGAGAGCCCGGTGGGGCCGCCGCGGCCGTCCTCGTGGCGGACGGCGTGCCACATGCTGGTGACGGCCAGGCCCCCGCCGCCGCCCCAGTCGCCGGTGAGCTCACCGAGGGCGGGGAAGCGGGCGGTGCGGCCGTCGGGCAGCAGGCCCACGCAGTTGATGCCGGCGCCGCAGACGACGGCGACGCCGCGCGGGCCGTCGGTGCCGGCCCGCAGCAGGCCGAAGGTGTCGTTGACGACGGTGTTGCTGGCGCCCCAGGGGTGGGATTCCAGCGCGGCGCGCAGGGCCTCCTCCTCGACGGGCAGGTCGGCGTTGGCCAGGCAGGCGCTGACGTGGCTGGTGAGGACGCCGCTCCAGGCGGGGTGGCCGGCCGCGGCGGCGGCCTGTTCGACGAGCGGGGCGAGGCCGGCGACGGCGGCGGCGCCGCCGATCTTCTGGGGTGCGAAGCCGCCGCCGCGGGCGGTGCCGTGGACGGTGCCGTCGGCGCCGATCAGGGCGACGTCGGTCTTGGAGTTGCCGGCGTCGATGGCGAGGACGCCTGGCAGGATCGGTTCGGGCTGGTGGGTCATCAGGTCCCCGCGGCTCGTACGTGGCCCGGCCGTGGCGTTGTCCCCGGCCGGGGGTGGTCGGTCTCCTCGCAGTGCCCGGCCCGCGACACCCTCATATCGCGGGCCGGGCGGCTTTCCCGGCGGGGCCCGGGGGCGTAGCCGGGCCCCGGGCCGTCAGGCCCAGGCGAGGTGCTCGCGGTTGTGGGCGAGCAGCCGATCGGTG
This sequence comes from Kitasatospora sp. NPDC058243, assembly GCF_042882025.1. Classification (NCBI taxonomy): domain Bacteria; kingdom Bacillati; phylum Actinomycetota; class Actinomycetes; order Kitasatosporales; family Streptomycetaceae; genus Kitasatospora; species Kitasatospora sp. NPDC058243. Next base: position 54,899 of record NZ_JBHVWW010000012.1, on the reverse strand, counting down.
AGCTGGTCGGCGAGTTCGAGCTGGCCGACCAGCGGGTGGGCGAGCAGGGCGTCGAAGACCCGGTCGCGGCCGCCGTGCAGGGCGGCGTCGAGGGCGAGGTGCTCGTACGCGGTGACGGCGGCGATGAGGCCGGCGTACAGCGACTCGACGGCCCGCTGGGGGAGCGGCCGGACGCCGTTGGCGTCGACCTCGGCCGGGACCTCGATGACGGCGTCGTCGGGCAGGAACGGCAGCACGCCGTTGTTCGGCGCGTTGACGACCTGTACGGACGTCCCGCCGCCGGTGCCGAGCAGCGCGGCGATCAGCTGGACCGCCGCCTCGGAGTAGAACGCGCCGCCGCGCTGGCCGAGGAGTTCCGGCTTGGTGTCGAGGGCCGGGTCGGCGTACATCTCCAGCAGCTGCCGCTCGATCTCGGCGACCTGGGCGGCCCGCGAGCCCTGCACCTTGAGTTCCTCGACGACGGCGTCGTGCTGGTAGAAGTAGCGCAGGTAGTAGGACGGTACGACGCCGAGCCGCTCGATGACGGGCTGCGGCAGGTGCAGGTCCTCGGCGATGGCCTTGCCGTGCGCGGCGAGCAGCTCCGGCAGCACCTCCCGGCCCGTCGTCGAGCCCGGGGCGTCGAGCAGGGTGACGCCGCGCTCCCAGGTGAGGTGGTTGAGGCCGACGTGGTCGAGCCGGATCAGTTCCGGGTCGACGCCGAGGTGGGTCGCGAACTTGCGCTGGAAGCCGATGGCGACGTTGCACAGGCCGACGGCCTTGTGGCCGGCGTTGCGCAGCGCGCGGGTGACGATGCCGACGGGGTTGGTGAAGTCGACGATCCAGGCGTCCGGGTTGGCGCGCCGGACCTTCTCGGCGATGTCGAGGACGACCGGGACGGTGCGCAGCGCCTTGGCGAGGCCGCCGGCGCCGGTGGTCTCCTGGCCGACGCAGCCGCACTCCAGCGGCCAGGTCTCGTCCCGGTTGCGGGCGGCCTGCCCGCCGACGCGCAGTTGCAGCAGCACGGCGTCGGCGTCGGCGACACCGGCCTCGACGTCGACGGTGGTGGTGACGACGGCACCGTGCCCCTGCTTGGCGAAGATCCGCCGGGCGAGCCCGCCGATCAGCTCCAGCCGGTCGGCGGCCGGGTCGATGAGCACCAGCTCGCCGATCGGCAGGGTGTCGCGGAGCCGGGCGAAGCCGTCGATCAGCTCCGGGGTGTACGTCGAACCGCCGCCGACGATTGCCAACTTGAGTGCGGACATCAGCCCTTGACCCCTGTCAGTGTCACGCCTTCGATGAAGGCCTTCTGTGCGAAGAAGAAGAGGATGATCACCGGTGCCATCACGAGGAGGGTGGCGGCCATGGTGAGGTTCCAGTTGGTGTGGTGGGCGCCCTTGAACGACTCCAGGCCGTACGAGAGCGTCCAGGCCGCGTGGTTGTTGCTGGCGTAGATCTGCGGGCCGAAGTAGTCGTTCCAGCAGTAGAAGAACTGGAACAGGGCGACGGCGGCGATGGCCGGCTTGGCCATCGGCAGCACGACCTTCAGCAGGGTGCGCAGGTCGCCGCAGCCGTCGATCCGGGCGGCCTCGATGTACTCCTTGGGGATGGTCAGCAGGAACTGGCGCAGCAGGAAGATCGAGAACGCGTCGCCGAAGGCCATCGGGATGATGAGCGGCCAGAGCGAGCCGCCGAGGCCGAGCTGCTTGGCCCAGAACAGGTACATCGGGATGACGGTGACCTGCGGCGGGAGCATCATCATGGCGATGACGGCCATCAGCGCCAGGTTGCGGCCCCGGAAGCGGAACTTGGCGAGCGCGTAGGCGACCGGCAGGCTGGAGACGATGGTCAGTACGGTGCCGAGGCCCGCGTAGAGCAGGGTGTTGCGCCACCAGGTGAGGAAGCCGGGGGTGTCCCAGACCTTGCCGTAGTTGCCCCACTGCCAGGAGGTCGGCCAGTAGTCGGTGGTGAGCGCCTGCTGGTCGGTCATCACCGAGGTGAGGAAGGCGAAGACGAACGGCAGCAGGAAGAACAGCGCGGCGGCGATGGCCAGCGAGTGCACGGCCACCCAGTGGAGCATCGCGCGGCGGCGGGCCGCCCGGGCGGCCGGGCCGGAGGCGCGGGAGGGGCCGGCCGGGGCGGGCGCCTTGGTGAGTGTGGAGCTGAGAGTCATGATCGGGTCCTCATCGGTCCGCTGGGTCCGCAGCACACGGACTAGTCGTCGCTCGCCATGAAGCCGGACTTGCGGCGGAGCAGGAGCGAGGTGACGGCCATCGAGATGGCGAACAGCACCAGGGCGACGACGCACGCCGCGCCGTAGTTGAAGCGCTGGAAGCCGAGGTTGTAGACCATCTGCGGCAGGGTCCAGGTGGAGCCCTGCGGGAAGCCGGGCTCGAACTGCTGGCCGGAGTTGCCCGCGATGCCGCCGGCGACCTTCCCGGCGACGATCGCCTGGGTGTAGTACTGCATGGTCTGGATGACGCCGGTGACCACGGCGAACATGATGATCGGCGAGATGTTCGGCAGCGTGACGTACCGGAACCGCTGGAAGGGTCCGGCGCCGTCCAGTTCGGCGGCCTCGTACTGCTCCTTGGGGACGTCGAGCAGCGAGGCCATGAAGATGACCATCAGGTCGCCGATGCCCCACATGGCGAGCATGGTGAGCGCGGGCTTGGACCAGTCGGCGCTGGCGAACCAGCCGGGCTGCGGGAGGCCGAGCTCACCGAGGAAGTGGTTGACCGGGCCGGTGCCGGGGTTGAGCAGGAAGGCGAAGGCGACGGTGGCGGCCACCGGCGGTGCCAGGTACGGCAGGTAGAACGCGGTGCGGAAGAAGCCGGCGCCGGTCTTGACCTTGGTGATGAGCAGGCCGATGCCGAGGCCGAAGGCGACCCGCAGGCTCACCATGATGAAGACCAGCCACACGGTGTTGCGCAGGCCCTGCCAGAACGCCGGGAGGTCGTTGAAGACGTAGTCCCAGTTCTTCAGGCCGCTGAAGGTGGGGGCGCCGAAGCCGTTGTACTTGGTGAAGGAGAAGTAGGCGGTGGAGATCAGCGGGTACAGGAAGAAGACACCGAAGCCGATCAGCCAGGGGGAGAGGAAGGCGAGGGTGCGGGCCGCCTCCCGGCGGCGCTTCCGGCGCAGCAGGTGCTGCGTGGAGGGCGCCGCCGGGTCGGTCGATCCGGTGCCCTTGCGGGTGCCGAACGCGAGTGACATGGGAGCTCCGTGGACCGTTTCCGCTACTTCGCCTGGGCGATGGCGGCGTCGATCTCCTTGGCGGTGGCCGCGAGGCCGGCCGCGAGATCGGGCTGCTTGCCGGACTCGTAGTCGTAGCCGAGGTTCTGCAGGGAGGCGATGTAGCCGCTGCCGTTGACGGCCGCCGGGGTGGTGCCCGAGTACTGGTTCTTGGCGACGTCGATGAAGGTCTTGAAGTTCGGGTCGTTCGTCAGCTTCGGCGAGTTGAGCGCGTCGAAGGTGCTGGGCACGTTGTGGATCGCGTTGGCGAAGCCGACCACCGCGTCGGTGTCGGTGGTCAGGTACTTGACCAGCTCCCAGGCCGCGGCCTGCTTCTTGCTGCTGCTGGCGATGCCGACGATGGTGCCGGTCTGGTAGCCGCGGCCGTAGGTGTCGGCCTGGTCGTCCGGGACGGGGAACGCGGCGGTGGCCCAGTCGAAGTCGGGCTTGTTGTCGGCGAGGGCGGCGGTGCGCCACTCGCCGTCGATGGCCATCGCGACCTTGCCGGTGAGGAAGGGGTTCTTGGCGCTGAACTCCTCGCCGAAGGTGGCGCGGTACTTCTCCAGCTTGGTGTAGCCGCCGAGCTGGTCGACCATGCCCTTCTGCCACTTGAGCATCGCGGCGACCTTCGGGTCGGCGGCGATGTTCGACTTGCCGTCGGCGCCGAAGTAGGTCGGGCCGTACTGGCCCAGGAAGTGCTCGGTGGTCGACTCGTAGCCGTGGTACAGCGGCATGAAGCCGAGCTGCTTGTAGCCGTCGCCGTCCGCGAGGGTCAGCTTCTTGGCGTCCTCGGCGAACTCGCTGAAGGTCTTCGGCGGGTTGGCGATGCCCGCGTCGGCGAAGGCCTTCTTGTTGTAGTAGAGGCCGTAGGCGTCGCCGAGCAGCGGCAGCGAGCACTGGTTGCCCTGGAACTGCGTGTAGTTGAGCATCGCGGCCGGGAAGGTCTTGACCGGGTCGATGCCGCTCTTCTGCAGCAGCGGCTTGAGGTCGGTGAACGCCTTGGTCGAACAGAACATGCCGACGTTGTTGGTGGTGAAGGAGGAGACCACGTCCGGCGCGTCGTCGCCGCCGGCCCGCAGGGCCTGGTTGACCTTGTCGTCCGCGATGTTGTCCACGGCCTTGACGTGGATGTTGGGGTGGGCCTTCTCGAAGGCGGCGATGTTGTCGTTGATCGCCTTCACCTCGTTGTCCTGGCTCCAGCCGTGCCAGAAGGTGATGGTGACGTCCTTGCCGCTGGCCGAGTCGTCGCTGCCGCTGCTCTCGCTGCTGCCGGTGCAGGCGGTGGCGAGCAGGGCCAGGACGGCGGTGCCGGTGACGGCGGCGATCGTGCGACGGCCTCTGCGGGAGGTGGTGGAGTGCACTTCGAGGTCCTCCTGGGGGTGCGCGGGCAGGCGTCATTGCCTCGGGGCCCGCGTTCGGGGGTGGGGAGAGGTGGGTGCAGGGTGCGTGCGGGGTGGCGGGCGACCGGGGAGCGTCGGCGGGTGGGCGTCGGTGAGCGTCGGTGAGCGGCTGTCGGTGGGTGGCTGTCAGTCGGGTGGCTGTCAGTGGGTGGAGAAGACCGCCTCGCGGGCGTCCGCCAGCGCGCGTTGCAGGGCGCCGAGCAGGACGGGCGAGCCGGGCAGGGCGCTGCTGCGGACCTCGGGCCGGGCGATGGAGAGCCTGGCCAGTTCGTCCTCGACGAGGGCGCGCAGGCGCTCGCCGCCCGCGGTGGGCACCGCGCCGGAGAGGACCACCAGCTGGGGGTCGACGACGGCGACGATCGCGGCCAGTCCGACGGCGAGCCGGCCGGCCAGTTCGACGAGGAAGGCGTCGCCGGCGCCCGGGGTCTCCAGGGCCTTGGCGATCGAGTCCTCGGCGGTGGGCGCGCCGAGCCCGTGCTCGCGGGCCAGGGTCCGGACGGCGGGTGTGCCGACCAGCTCCTGGAACCCGCCGAACTTGCGGCGGCGCACGTCCCGCGCGACCGGTGAGCCGGGCACCGGCATGTAGCCGACCTCCCCGGCGCCGCCGGTGAAGCCGCGGTGCAGCCGGCCGGCGATGACGATCGCGGCGCCGGTGCCCGCACCGGCCCAGAGCAGGACGAAGTCCTCGGAGCCCCGCGCCGCGCCGGAGGCCTGTTCGGCGACGGCGGCGAGGTTCACGTCGTTCTCGATCGACACGGGCGCGCCGATCGCCTCGGACAGCTCCTCGACCAGCCGCGGCGAGTGCCAGCCGGGCAGGTGGGAGGCGTAGCGCAGCTTGCCGGTGACCGGGTCGGGGGCGCCGCCGACGCCGATCGCGGCGGTGCGCAGGCTGCCCGCGGCCAGCCCGGCGGCGCGGACGGTCTCGGCGACGGCGGCGGCGACCTTGGCGACGGTCTCGGCGGCCGGCACGCCCTTGGTCGGCACGGCGTGCTCGGCCAGCGTGGAGCCGGTGATGTCGGCGACGGCGACTCTGATCTCGCTGTTGGTGACGTCCAGTCCGGCGACGTGGCCGGCGGCCGGATTCACCTCGTACAGCTGCGCGTTGGGGCCGGGGCCGCCGGCGGTGGTGCCGACCGGCAGGACCAGTCCGGCCGCCTCCAGGCGGGCCAGCAGCTGGGAGGCGGTGGGCTTGGAGAGGCCGGTCAGGGTGCCGATCTGGGTGCGGGAGAGCGGTCCGTTCTCCAGCAGCAGTTCGAGGGCGGCGCGGTCGTTGATGGCGCGCAGCAGGCTGGGGGTGCCGGCGAGGGGGGCCTTGGCGGTGGTCTTGGTCACGCGCGAAATCCTCCTCTTCCGGCTGGTGGGGGGAGCGACGAGGGTGAACCCTCGGGTTCGGGGAGCCGAACTGTTAGGAAAGTTTCCAGTCGCTTGGGAAGGACCGTACGGGCCCCGTCAGCGGGGTGTCAATGGTCCGTGGCCCGGAGGATGCCGAAGCGTTACCGGGCAGCACGAAGCCCCGTTTCCCAAGGGTCTTGGGGAACGGGGCTTCGTGCTGCCGGGCCTGGAAGTCCTACGGCTTGGCGAGGTCGTCGGCCGGCCTCGGCGCCGGTATCGGTTCGGTCGCCCGGTACCGGGGCGAGGTCGGGTCGGACAGCGCGGACGGCGGCGCCGACTCGGTCGCGGGGGAGATCACCACCCCGGTGGCCGGGGCCGTCGTCGCCGCGGCGGCCACCGGCGCGGCCTCCTCCTTGACCTTGATCCCGGCCTGGTCGAAGGCCGTCTTCAGGCGCTGGCGCAGCGCCCGGGACACGGCCGGCGCCTTGCCCGGCGCGGTCCGCGCCTCGATCCGTACCATCACCGAGTCCGCCGCGACCGACTCCACGCCCAGGATCGACACCGGTGCCCAGACCAGCTCGTCGTACGGCGACTCCTTGGACAGCGCCTCGGCCGTCTCCTGGATCAGGTCCTCGACCCGCAGCAGGTCCTCCTTGTACCCGACCTGCACGTCCACCGAGGCGGTCGACCAGCCCTGGCTCATGTTGGCGATCCGCTTCACCTCGCCGTTGCGGATGTACCAGATCTCGCCGTTGGCCCCGCGCAGCTTGGTCACCCGCAGGCCGACCTCCAGCACCGTGCCGGCGGCCACCCCGGTGTCGATCTCGTCGCCGACGCCGTACTGGTCCTCCATGATCATGAAGACCCCGGAGAGGAAGTCCGTCACCAGGTTGCGGGCGCCGAAACCGATCGCCACACCGGCCACACCGGCGCTGGCCAGCAGCGGCGCCAGGTTCACGCCCAGCGCGGACAGCACCATCAGCGCGGCCGTGCCCAGGATGGAGAACGACGCCACGCTGCGCAGCACCGAGCCGATCGCCTCCGACCGCTGCTGGCGCCGCTCCGGGTTCACCACCCCGGTGTTGGCCAGCAGCCCGCCGAGCCGGCTCTCCTCGTGGTGGTCGTGCGAGCGCGCCATCCGTGTGATCAGCTGGGTGATCAGCTTGCGCACCACGGCGCGCAGCACCAGTGCCAGCAGCACGATGAAGACGATCCGCACCCCGCCGGCCAGCCAGCCCTGCCAGTGCGTGTCGAACCAGCTGGCGGCCTGCTTGGTGGTGTCGCTGACCTCCTGCGCGCTGGTCGGGATTCTCAGGTCCAGCTGCGGCAGCTGCGGCGCGGTCGGGCTGGGCGCCGGTGTCGGAGTGGAGAGCGTCGAGGACGCGTCGGCGATACCGGTGGCGCCGGAGCGGAACACGTGCGGGCCTTCCTGCAAGGGGGCGTGGCGGGCCCGCGCCGCGGCACGCGGCCCGCGGACCGTCCGCCTCAGCCTAACCGGCGCCGAACACCCGACCGGACACGCCGAAGGGCGTACGGAGCAACGCGAACGCCCCGTCAGCGCACCGGTGCGCTCCCCCGGACGACGGGGTCGGCCGCTGCTCCGACCGGCCGAGCGCTCCCCCGGGAGGGCCACGGGCGGCACCCCGAGGGCACCCGGGTGCAACCCGACCTTCCCCAGGGCATACCGGCTATGACAGAAGCCACACCGGAAGTTCACACCAGGTCCGTTACACAGGAGTGGTGGCGCCGTACAAAGGCGTAAGGCGACACTGGGGGAGATCGCGCACCAGTTGTGCGATCCAACCGCTCGTCCCGGCGCGAGCCACGCGCCGCAGGCGTCCAAGGAGGCATCCGTGCCGCATGTCCTGGTCCTCAACGCGTCCTACGAGCCACTCGGCGTCGTATCGATGCGCCGCGCACTCATCCTGGTCCTCAACCACAAGGCGGTCAGCCTGGAGGACTCGGAAGTCACTCTGCACAGCGCCACCAGCGCCCTTCCGGCGCCGTCCGTCGTCCGCCTGACCCGCTTCGTCCGGGTCCCGTTCTGCGGGCCCGTCCCGCTCACCCGCCGGGCGCTGTTCGCCCGTGACCACGGCCGCTGCGTCTACTGCGGGGCCGCCGCCACCAGCGTCGACCACGTCATCCCGCGCAGCCGGGGCGGCCAGCACCGGTGGGACAACGTGGTGGCGGCCTGCCGCCGCTGCAACCACACCAAGGCCGACCGCCACCTCACCGAACTCGGCTGGCGGATGAAGCGCCCACCGGCCCCGCCCAGCGGCCTCGCCTGGCGGATCATCGGCACCGGCATCAAGGACCCGCGCTGGCGCCCCTACCTGGAGCCGTACGGCGGCTCCGACCAGTTGCGCGCCCCGCAGTGGGGCGAGTACGAGCACCTCGACCATACCGAGCAGGGCCTCCCCGTCCCGCTCGGCCGGGCGCACTCGGCCCACTCCGCCCCCGTCCGCCGCGGTGAGCAGCCCGAACCGCTCTCCGCCTGACCCCGCTCCACAAGGGCCAGCCCGTCATATCGTCGGTACGCCTCATGGGCCGGCGCGCCCCCCCCCCAAGAACCCCCCGGCCCCCCCCTTCTTTCCGTCGGGGACCTAGCCCACCCCCCCTCTCTCCCCCCCCCCCCCCCCCCCTCCCCCCCCCCCAAAAAGCGCCCCCCCTTTCATGTTTTTCGTCCCCTCGATGGCCCCCCCCCCCCCCAGAGGGGAAACAGGCCCCCCCGCCGCGTTGTCCGGTGGGGAGCGCGGCGACTACTTCTTCGGCGGCGCTGTCCCGCCCGTCGTGCCGCCTGTCGTACCGCCCGGAGTCCCGCCCGCCGGGGGCGTGGCCGGGGCGCTCGGAGCGGTCGGGGCCGTGGTCGGGGCCGTGGGCGCGGTGGTGGGCGCGGTGGTGGCGCCGCCGTCCGGCTGGGCCGGGGGGACGGTCGGCGGCTGCGGCGGGGCGGGCGGGGTGACGGCGTACAGCTCGACGCCCCACAGCGAGTAGCCGTACTTGTTGGCCCGGGCCACGCCCTGCACCCGGAGGAACCGGGCGCCCGGCGCGTCGAAGCGCACGGTCTCGTCGCCGCCCCTGCCGTTGTCCACCGTCGCCGCGTCGGTCCAGGTGGTGCCGTCCGCCGAGACCTGGAGCCGGTAGGCGGCGGCGTACGCGGCCTGCCAGTGCAGCACCGCCGCGCCCAGGTGGGTCGTCTGCGGCAGTTCCAGCTGCACCCAGGCGTCGTCCTTGGCGGGGGAGGACCAGCGGGTCTTCGGGTCACCGTCGGTGACCGCCGAGGCGGGGAAGTTCGGCGTCTCGTCGCCCGAGGAGGTGGCCTTCGCGTGGAGCGCCAGGTCCGGACCGCTGGTCGGCGGCACCACGTGCACCTGGAGTACCTGCTTCACGGTGGTGGCGCCGGCCACGAACTGCACCGGCACCTGGTACGTCCCGAACGGCGTCCCGGGATCGGCGCTGACCAGCAGCGGCACGCCGATGCGGCCGCCGCGCGGCACGGTCACCCCGGCCGCCGGGGTCACGGTCAGGCCCTTGGCCGCGGCCGGCACCTCTGTGCGCAGCTCGCCGGTGGTCCCCTCGGGGCGGCCGGCCTCGACGGTGGCCCGGGTCTGGGCGGGCGCGGCGGCGCCGGTCACCACGTCCAGGGTCGGGTCGGACAGGCTGAGCCGGGCCGCCGGGACGTCCGCGTACCAGGGGATCACCTGGTTGACCACCGGGGGGTCGCCGCCCGGCTTCCAGGTCAGCCGGAACGCGTCGGCGGCCTGCCCGCCGGCCGGCAGCTCGTTGTAGCCGGGCTGCACGGTGCCGATGTCCGTCCAGCCGCCGTCCGAGCGGCGCACCGAGACGGTGGCGGTGGCGTGCACGCCCGGGTCGGTGAGCACGGTGAGCCGGTCGAGCGGGCGGGCGGCGCCCAGTTCGACGGTGAGCGGCTCGTCCTGCGCGGTGGGCGGCTTGGCGGCCCGGTACGCGGTGTCCGGGTTGCCGTCCAGCACCGCGGACGCCGAGGAGCCGGGCAGCGCGGCGGGGCCGCCGGTGACGCTGGCGGGGGCGTCGTCGGGCGCGGTGACGGTGAACTCGCGCACCGCGACGGCGGTCTTCTGGGCGGCGGTGGCCCGCAGCCGCACGGCCCGCACCACCGGGCCGGCCGGCAGCTTGGCGCTGACCGACTTCTGGTTCTTGACCACGGCGAGCTGCTTCCAGCCGCCCTCGCCGGTGCTGTACTCCAGCACGCCGTCGTGGAGGTAGTCGTCGACCGCGCTCCGGCCGTCCGGCCCGTTGCCCCAGGAGCCCATCAGCACGGTGACGGCGCCGACCGGGCGCCCGCCGCCGAGGTCGACGCCGACCGCGTCGCCGGGCTGCGGGGGAGCGGAGCTCCAGTAGAACGTGTCGGCCACGCCGTCGGTCATCAGCGCGGGCAGGTGGTCGTGCGCGGTGCCCATGGTGGTGGTCGGGGTGATCCCGCCGCCGGCCACCCCGGCCCAGTTGTCGGCGGCCTGGACGGCCCGCTCCAGGAACGGCGCGAGCACGTCCGCGCCGATCGTGGCCGGGCTCTGCGCGAGCTGCTCGCGCAGCCGGTTGAGCTCCACCCGGGCCTTCCAGGCGGCCGCGCCGTCGCCGCCGTGCTGGGCCAGCAGCATGTCCAGCGAGGACTGTCCGGCCAGCCCGTAGTCGTGCAGCGGGGCGAGCCAGGGCGCGGCCTCGGCGGCGAGCTGGGCGGTGGCCTGGGTGCCGGCGAGGGTCTGCTGGGCGGTGGCCATCGCGGCGAAGGCGTCCCGCAGGGGCGCGGCGGCCTCTATCAGCTTGGCGAGGTCCGACGCGGTGCCCGAGGTGGGCTCGGCGGCGGCCCAGAACCGGTCGAGCAGCGGCGTCAGGTAGCCGGACTCCTGCTTGGACAGCGGCGAGGAGGAGCTGTTGCCGGCCAGCGCGGTGACCGCGGACAGGGCGGTGCCGGCGGGCGTGCTGCCGGCGCCGGTCGGGCCGGCGAGCGAGCGCACCGCGGCCTGCCAGGAGTCCTCCGGCCGGTAGCCGGCCGGGTTCCAGGCGAAGTCGCCGGCCGTGGCGAGGGCGATCCGGGAGGCCACCGGCTGCTGCATGGCACCGGTGAGCATCACCGCCGAGCGGGTGGCCACCTCCGGTTCGCGCCCGGTGTAGGCGCCGAGGAAGAGCCGGTCCGGGCTGGCGTCGTTGACCGGGTAGTTGTCCATGGTGACCAGCGGGTGGCCGTACAGGTCGCCGGTCTCGGCGGCCTGGGCGCCGGTGATCTTCTCCGGGATCACCCCGCCCCCGCTCCAGGCCACCTGCACGCCGTCCGGCAGCGCCGCGGCCAGCGCCTTGCGGTACGGCGTGACGCCCTGCTTGTGGTACTCGGTGGGCACGACGGACAGCGGCGCCAGGCCCGGGTTGCGCGCGATCAGCCGGTCCCGCACCTTGGTCACCAGCGCGGCCTGCGCCTTGGCGGCCGCAGCCGGGCCGGTGCCGTACGTGTCGCGGTCGTCGCCGCAGTGCCACTCGTCGTAGCTGACGTCCAGGAACTGGAGCTGGAAGGCGGTGAAGCCGAGCTTGCGCAGCCCGTCCAGCTTGGCCACCAGCGCGTCCACGTCCTTGCCGGAGCTGAAGCAGAGCGACTGCCCCGGGTCGATCGCGTAGCCGAGCGTGACGTGGTCGCGCCGGGCCAGGCCGCCCAGTTCGCGCAGCTCGTCGGCCTGGGCGGCGGGGTAGGCGTCGCGCCAGCGGGAGAGCCGGAACGGGTCGTCACCGGGGGCGTAGAGGTAGAAGTTCTGCTTGGAGCGGCCGAGGAAGTCCACCTGGTCGAGCCGCTGCTGCGCCGTCCACGGGCTGCCGTAGAACGCCTCCGCGGTGCCGCGCACCGGCGCGCCGCTCGGCCAGTCCCGCAGCGTGATCCCGGGCAGGCCCAGCCCGGCGGCGCCCGGCGCCTGCCCCTGCCCGGCCGGGACGGCGGCGAGCAGCTGGCGCAGGCTCTGCGCGGCGTAGAAGGTGCCCGTCGCGTCCGCGCCCGCCAGCACCACCGCGCCGTACGTCCCGCCGCCCTGGGCCGGCAGCTGACCGACCGACAGCACGTACCCGCCGGCCGGCATGCCCGCGGTCGAGGGGGCGGCGCCGTCCTTGCCGCCGGCCGCGGCGGACAGCGCGCGCAGCGCCCGGTCCGTCCGGCCGTCGGCGCCCTCGGCCGGTCCGCCGATGTACACCACCAGCGACCCGGCGGCCGGCGCGTCGGCGTCCGGCTCCGGGGTGACGGTCGTCGCCCCGGCGACCTCCAGCACCTCCCGGACGGCGTCCAACGCCCCGAGGTCCGCGTCCGGCGCCGGCACCAGCGTCACCGCGGCCGGCACCGCGACCGGCTTGCCGGCCACCGTCTGCTCCTGCGGCCGCGGGAACACCTGCGGGTTCGTCATGCTCCCCAGCGGCGTCTGCGGCGCGCTGCTCACCACGTCCGGCCCCGCCGACGCCGCGTACGCCGCCGACGGCATCGGCCCGGCCAGCAGCCCGCCGACCACCGCCGCCGCCGCGACCCCCGCCGCGATCTGCAGGGTCCGCCGCCCCGGCCGCCCCGCCGCCCGCCGGGCCCGCTCCGCCCGCACCGACGCCAGCAGCGGTTCCGTCCCCTTGAGGCCGGCGATCAGCCGGTCCGCCGTCCTGGGCGCCAGTTGACGGCACGTCCGTGCCGTGGCCCGCCGCGCCGCCAGCGCCGCCGGGTGGTACAGCACCTCCCGCAACGCCGCACTCCGCTCCAACCGCTGCCGCAGCCGCCGCCCGGCCACAACGGACACTCGGGCTTCCACAGGAGCCTCCTCGCCAGGCCTGGACCACATCGCCGCAACCCCACCAGCTACCCAACCCGGTGTCAACGCGGCCGCCCGCTATGCCGGGTCTGCCCCGGTTCGAGCATTCGGTCCGGGGTCGCGGCAGCCCCCGGCCGCCAGGCCGATCCGACCACGCGGTCGTGTCGCGCAGCGTCGTCGGGCCGTCACCCGGGTAGGACTGTGGTCGTCCTGACCAGGCGTTGCCGAGACATCGCAGGAGCCGCGAGTGGCCGCTTATCTCGACCGTGACGGAGCCGACGGGCTGAGGGTGCCGACGCAGGACGCGCCGCCGCCACCGCCCGAACTGGTGGCGCTGGCGCAGGCGTACGGGGTGGACACCCGGTACCCCGGGCCGGGGGGTGTGACCGTGGGGGCGCGCACGCTGGTCGCGGTGCTGGGGGCCCTGGGGGTGGCGGCGGGGACGCCGGAGCAGGCGCGCGAGGCGCTGGAGCGTCACCGGGACGCGCAGCAGGCCCGGTTGCTGCCGCCCTGCGTGGTGGTCCGTCAAGGGCGTCGGACGGCACTGGACGTGCCGGCCGACGCGCGGCTGCACGTGGAGCTGGAGGACGGCGGGGTGTGGGAGCTGCCGCGCGGCCACTCGCACTGGCTGCCGCCGGACCTGCCGCTCGGGCGGCACACGCTCAGGGCGGAGAGCGGCGAGGGCAAGGCCCAGGCGGCGCTGATCGTCGCACCGGAGAAGCTGCCCCCGCTGCCCGGCTACAGCTGGGGCTTCCTCGCCCAGCTGTACTCCGTCCTGTCCGACCGCTCCTGGGGCATGGGCGACCTCGGCGACCTCGCCGAGCTGGCCCGGTGGGCTGGCGCCGGCCTCGGCGCGGGCTTCGTCCAGATCAACCCGCTGCACCAGGCGCTGACCGCCGCCCCCGCCGCCCCCACCGACCCGTCCCCCTACCGCCCCTCCTCCCGCCGCTTCGCCGATCCGGTGCACCTGCGGGTCGAGGCCGTCCCCGAGTACGCCTATCTGACGGGTGACCAGCGCGCCGAGGCGGAGGAGCTGGGCCGCCGGGCCGCCCGGCTGCGCGACGAGGTGCTGGGGCACGACGGCCTGATCGACCGGGACGCCGTCTGGGCGCTCAAGCGCGAGGCGCTGGAACTGCTGCACGAGGTGCCGCGCGGCCCCGGCCGCCAGGCCGCGTACGAGGCCTACCAGCGCCGCGAGGGCGACTGGCTGCGCCGGAACGCACTGTGGAACGCGCTCGCCGAGGTGCACGGCGCCGACTGGCACGGCTGGCCGAAGGGGCTGCGTCACCCGGACGGCCCACAGGTGGGGCGCGCCTCCCGGGAGCTCGCCGACCGGGTCGAGTTCCACCGCTGGCTCGCCTGGCAGGTCGACCAGCAGCTCGCCGAGGCCCAGGGCGCGGCCCGGCAGGCCGGCATGCCGGTGGGCCTGATCCACGACCTGGCCGTCGGCGTCCACCCGGACGGCGCGGACGCCTGGGCGCTCCAGGACGTGCTGGCCGGCGGCATCTCCGTCGGCGCCCCGCCGGACGCCTTCAACGCCCACGGCCAGGACTGGGGCCTGCCGCCCTGGCGCCCGGACGCGCTGGCGGCGGCCGGCTACACCCCGTACGCGGAGCTGCTGCGCGCGGCGGCCCGGCACGCGGGCGCGGTCCGGATCGACCACGTGATGGGCCTGTTCCGGCTCTGGTGGGTGCCGGACGGCCACCCGCCGACCGAGGGCGCGTACGTGCGCTACGACGCCGAGGCGATGCTCGGCGTGCTGGCCCTGGAGGCGCACCGGGCCGGGACGGCGGTGATCGGCGAAGACCTGGGCACGGTGGAGCCGGGCGTCCGGGAGGAGCTGGCGGCGCGCGGGATCCTCGGCACCTCCGTGCTCTGGTTCGAGCGGGACTGGCAGGCGGCGGGGGAGATCCTCGCCCCGGACCGCTGGCGCCCGGGCTGCCTGGCCACCCTCACCACCCACGACCTGCCGAGCACCGCCGCCCGGCTCTCCGGCGAGCACGTCGAACTGCGGCACCGGCTCGGGCTGCTGGCCCGTCCGCTGGGCGAGGAGCAGGAGGAGGCGGTGGCCGAGCTGGCGGACTGGCGGGCCGAGCTGACCGCGCGGGGGCTGCTCGCGCCGGGCGAGCCGCTGTCGATGCCGGTGCTGTACCGCTTCCTGCGCGCGACCCCGGCGGAGCTGGTCGGCGTCTGGCTGCCGGACCTGGTCGGCGATCCGCGCCCGCAGAACCTGCCCGGCACCTGGGACCAGTACCCGAACTGGCGCCTGCCGGTCGCCGACGGCGCCGGCGACCCGGTCACCCTCGACCGCCTGGCCGCAACCCCGGCCGCCCGCCTGCTCGCCCACCTGCTGGCCCCGCCCGGCGCCCACCCCGCCGTCTGACCTCGCCGTCCGCCCCCGGCACCTGATCCCGCCGCCTGACCCCGGCACTGCGGACGGCTCCCTTCCGGAAGGCCGACCCCGACGCGCGGGGGGTCATAAGCGGCGGGTAAGTTGGAAACGTGGACAAGAGGAACGCTTTGCGAGCCGGCGCGGTCTCCGCAACGGTCACGCTGATGATGCTGCTGTCGTCGCCCGCCATGGCCCTCACCAGGGACGACGGCGACGACCCGGGTCCTGGCCTGAGCGTCGGCCAGACCATCGGCCTGTACGTGCTGATCCCGATCGCCGCCTTCGTGATCATCGCCGCCCTCGCGGGCCTGCCGTACGGCAAGGGCAAGGGCAAGAAGAAGTAACCACCGCGTCCACCAGGACCTGCACGACCCCGAAGGGGCACCGGAGATCTCCGGTGCCCCTTCAGGCGTTCCAGCACCTTGACGGCGCCCGACGGCGCCCCAACGGAGCCCCGTCGGCGCCCGACGGGACCCCGACCGGGGCCCCGACGGGCGCCTCAGCAGGTCAGCGGCCGGCGCCCGCCGCCCGGTCGACCGCCTGGGCCTTGAGCGCGCGCTCGATCCCGGCCCGGGCCTCGACGACCTGGCGCCGCAGCGCCGGTGCCGGCTCGGCCTCGGTCAGCCACGCGTCGGTCGCGTCCACGGTGGCC
The DNA here is from genome assembly GCF_042882025.1 of Kitasatospora sp. NPDC058243. Taxonomy (NCBI): domain Bacteria; kingdom Bacillati; phylum Actinomycetota; class Actinomycetes; order Kitasatosporales; family Streptomycetaceae; genus Kitasatospora; species Kitasatospora sp. NPDC058243. The sequence goes on along the minus strand of NZ_JBHVWW010000012.1, from coordinate 39,116 downwards.
TGCGTGACCTGCAGCGCCGGGTACAGCCCGCCGATGATCTGCTGCGAGATCTCGTGGCTGCGGGTCTCCCAGACCTCCTTGACGGCGGCGAAGTACTTGGCCGCGTACGGCGCGAGCAGCTCGCGCTGGTCGGACTGCTGGAAGCCCGCGATGGTCGCTTCCTGGACGTAGTTGGTGAGGGTGTCCGACTCGACGACGGCGGTCCAGGCCTCGGCCTTGGCCTCGGCGGTGGGCCGGGCGGCGCGGCAGGTGGCGGCGTGCTCCTGGCCGGCCGCGGTGTTGTCGCGGGCCAGCTCGGCCGTCACGGCGGCCTCGTCGGCGCGCCCGGTGGCGCAGAGCCGGGTGAGCAGGGTCCAGCGCAGCTCGGTGTCGACGGCGAGGCCCTTGATCTCGGCGGTGCCGTCGAGCAGGCCGGCGAGCAGGCCGAGCTGCCCGTCGGTGCGGGCGACGGAGGCGAGGGTGCGGGCCCAGGAGAGCTGGTGGTCGCTGCCGGGCTCGGAGGAGCGCAGGTGCTCCTCGGCGGCGTCGGCCCACTGGGCGAGGCCCTGCTCGCGCCAGTCGGGGTCGGTGTAGGCGTCGAGGGCGAGCCGGACCTGGCGCTGCACGGACTGCACGACGCCGATGTCGCTCTCCCGCCCGATGCCGGAGAGGGCGAGCGCCAGGTAGTCGCGGGCGGCGAGTTCGCCGTCGCGGGTCATGTCCCAGGCGGAGGCCCAGCACAGGGCGCGCGGCAGCGACTCGGTGAAGCCGCCGAGGTGCTCGGTGACGACGGCCATCGAGTCCTCGTCGAGCCGGATCTTGGCGTAGGAGAGGTCGTCGTCGTTGAGCAGCACGACGGCCGGGCGGTGCCGGCCGACGAGCTCGGGCACCTCGGTGCGCGGGCCGTCGACGTCGAGCTCGATCCGGTCGGTGCGCACCAGCGCGCCGTCGGCGAGCTCGTACAGGCCGATGGCGATGCGGTGCGGGCGCAGCACGGCCTCGCCCTTGGCGCCGGCGGGCAGCGCGGGGGCCTCCTGGAGGACGGCGAAGGACTCGATCTCGCCGTCGGTGTTCAGCGTGATGGCGGGCCGCAGCACGTTGATGCCGGCGGTCTCCAGCCAGGCCTTGGACCAGGTCCGCAGGTCGCGGCCGCTGGCCTCCTCCAGGGCCCCGAGCAGGTCGGCGAGCCGGGTGTTGCCCCAGGCGTGGCGCTTGAAGTAGGTCTGCACGCCCTGGAAGAAGGCGTCCTGGCCGACGTACGCCACCAGCTGCTTGAGCACCGAGGCGCCCTTGGCGTAGGTGATGCCGTCGAAGTTGACCTGGACGTCCTCCAGGTCGTTGATGTCCGCCATGATCGGGTGGGTGGAGGGCAGTTGGTCCTGCCGGTAGGCCCAGGTCTTCATCTGGTTGGCGAACGTGGTCCAGGAGTTCGGCCACTTGGAGCCGGGGGCCTCGGCCTGGCAGACGGCCTCGGCGAAGGTGGCGAAGGACTCGTTGAGCCAGAGGTCGTTCCACCACTCCATGGTGACGAGGTCGCCGAACCACATGTGGGCGAGCTCGTGCAGGATCGTCGCCGCGCGGGCCTCGTAGGCGGCGTCGGTGACCTTGGAGCGGAACACGTACTGGTCGCGCAGGGTGACGGCGCCCGCGTTCTCCATCGCGCCGGCGTTGAACTCCGGGACGAACAGCTGGTCGTACTTGGCGAACGGGTAGGGGAAGTCGAACTTCTCCTGGAAGTAGTCGAAGCCCTGCTTGGTGACGGCGAAGATGTCCTCGGCGTCCAGGAACTCGCGCAGCGAGGGGCGGCAGTAGACGCCCAGCGGCACCTTCTGGTCGCCGTTCTCGTAGGTGTCGAAGACCCCGACGTAGGGGCCGGCGACGAGCGCGGTGATGTAGGTGGAGATCCGGCCGGTGGGCTCGAACGTCCAGACCTGCGCGGCGCCCTCGCCGACCGGGATCGGGGTGGGCGAGTTGGAGACGACGACCCAGCCGGTGGGGGCGGTCACGGTGAACGCGAACGCGGCCTTCAGGTCGGGCTGTTCGAAGGAGGCGAAGACGCGGCGGGCGTCCGGCACCTCGAACTGGGTGTACAGGTAGGTCTCGCCGTCGACCGGGTCGACGAACCGGTGCAGGCCCTCACCGGTGTTGGTGTAGGCGCAGTTGGCGACGACGCGCAGCTCGTTCTCGGCGGCCAGGTTCGGCAGCGGGATCCGGCTGTCGGCGAAGCTCTCCGGGTCGAGCGGCGCGCCGTTGAGGGTGATCTCCTCGACGCTCGGCGCGACGAGGTCGATGAACGTGTCCGCGCCGGGGGTCGTGGCCGTGAACCGGACCACGGTGGTGGACCGGAAGGTGCCTCCTTCGCGGGCCGAACTCAGGTCGAGCTCGATGTCGTACGCGTCCACGTGGAGGAGGTCGGCCCGGGTGCGGGCCTCCTCGCGGGTCAGGTTGGTGCCGGGCACTCGCTGCACTCCTTCGTCAGGCTGATGGGGCGAATCCTCCCATGACCCAACGGACGGGCTCCCGGAATAATCACAGGCGGGGCGGGTCCGGACAGATCGCCCGTTCCCGCCCCGCCAGGACGGGCCCCGAGGGCCCGCGTTCGAGGAGTGCTCAGCCCCCCGCCGTCACTTCTTCCACTTGGTCAGCGGCGCGTCGGAGCTGCCGCGGCGGAAGGCGTAGACCGCGCTGCCGTCGCTGGAGAGGACGTACTCGGACATGCTCATCCCGATGTCCAGGCCGTTGGGCATGGCCATGGTGCCGAGGTCGGTCATCGAGCCGTCGGCCGGCGAGAGCGTCACCAGCCGGGCGGGCTTGTTGTAGCCCTGGCTGACGATGGCGCGGACCTTGCCGTCCTTGTCGGTGCCGGACACCAGCCGGATGTCCTGGCTGGACGTGGCGCTGGCGGCGGACCAGATCCGCTTGCCGGTGGTCAGGTCGTACGCGTTGACGGCCGACTTGGCGCCGGTGATCTGGGCGTACAGGGTGGTGCCGCTGACCACGTTCTGGGTGTAGGCGTCGGACTGGCCGGACAGCCGCAGGCTGTCCGCGCCGGGCTCCTTGACCGACATCTGGTTGCCGGGCTTGTTGCTCTTGTCGAACGGCAGGATGTAGTCGCCGTTGGGGCCGCTGCTCATCAGCAGCACCAGCGGCTGGTCCTGGACGACCTTGTCGATCCGCTCGATGCTGCCGGTGAGGGTGATCGGCGTGCTGGCGGCCTTGCCGCTGTCGGCGTCCACGACGACCAGCTGCGACTTCGGGCCGGAGCCGCCGTAGCAGCGGTCGCTGACCGCGATCTGGCTGCCGGCCGCGCGGCCGTAGAGGCTGCAGTCCTTGTCGCGCGGCTGGAACTGCCAGGCCGCCGAGCCGTTGTCGATGTTCAGGCCGCCGACCACGTTGCCGCCGATGGCGACCACCTTGTCGGTGACGCTGAGCGTCGGCGAGGACATCCGGTCGGTGGAGACCTTGACGCTCCAGAGCAGCTTGCCCTGGCTGACGTCGACGGCGCCGATGGTGGAGCAGTCGCTGTCACCGGTGTTGAAGGAGACGGCGGCGATGTTCTTCGAGTTGGTCGAGTAGGAGGCGGTGCACACCTCCTTGCTGCCGGCCGGGACCGGGATGTTCCAGGCCTCCTTGCCGTCGGAGGTGTTGTACGCCCGGATGCCGGTGCTGTCGGCGCGCACCGCGACCTTGTCGCTGCCCCAGATGCCGAGCAGCTGCGAGCCGCTGTCCCCGGTGGCGGCCTTGGGGGCGTTCCAGGCGATGTTGTACCCGGCCCCGCCGGTGTTGCCGCCGGTGCTGCTGCCGGTGGTGCCGTCGGCGGTCGGGGCGTTGGTGACGGTGCCTCCGGAGGTGGTGGTGCCACCGGACGTGGTGGTGCCGCCGGAGGTGGCGTTCGGCGTGGGGTCGGGGTCGTTGCCCTTGAGGAGCACGACCAGCCCGGCGACGATGGCGATCGCCAGGACGCCGCCGATGATCCCGCCCCACAGCATCACGGGGTTGCGCTGCTTGGGCGCGGGGGGCACCGGCGCGCCCGGGTAGTACCCGGGCTGCTGCTGCGGGTATCCGTAGCCGGCGCCGTAGGCCTGCCCGCCGTCCGGCGCGCCGTAGGCACCACCGGGCATCGGGTCGTACGGGCCGACCGGCGCACCGGCCGGCGGCGGCGGAGCCTGGCTGGGGAAGGCGGCCGCGGTCGGCGCGTACGGCTGGTAGCCGGCACCGGCACCGGCACCGGCACCGGCACCGGCGGCGGGCGGCTGCGCGGGCGGAGCCGGCGGCTGGGCCGGCGGCGGTCCGGCGGGCGAGGCCGGGCGCGGGATCGCCGCGCCGTCGAGCTGTGTCATCTGGTCCGCCACGGCGGCCGGGTCCACGCCGCCGGGCGGGCGCCCGAACGAGACGCCCCGATTGTCCTGCGGGCTGCTGCCCGACGCTTCGCCTGCCCCCGGCGTAGGGTGATCCCCTGCCATCTGATTCCCCGTCATTCCTGGAAGCGTCCCCCTGCCGATACCGCCCCGCGGTCCGGGGGGACGCGTGAGATAGGGCACCATGCTAGTGGCGAGTGTTTTTCGGTCGAACCCAGGACTCCGCAGGCCCGTTTCCGTCCGTTCCCCCGCCGCTTCCGGGCCCGCCGCCACCGGCCCCCGTCGTACCGCCCAGGTCCGATCCGCGCCGATCCACGGCACAGGCCCTACCCTTCAGGAGTTGAAGGGGACGTCCGGCGGAGGGGTCCCCGCCCTGGGAGGGTGGATCATGTCGACGGACACACCGGGCTCGCAGTCGTCCTTGCACCGGGCGAACCTGGAGCGGGTGCTGCGCGCGGTGCGGACGGCCGGTTCGCTGACCCAGGCCGAGATCGCCCGCGGCACCGGCCTGTCCGCGGCCACCGTCTCCAACATCGTGCGGGAGTTGAAGGAGAGCGGCACCGTCGTGGTCGCCGACACCTCCTCCGGCGGCCGGCGGGCGCGCAGCGTCTCGCTCAGCGGGGACGCGGGCATCGTGGTGGGCATCGACTTCGGCCACACCCACCTGCGGGTCGCGGTCGGCAACCTCGCGCACCGGGTGCTCGCCGAGGAGAGCGCCCCGATCGACGTGGACGTCTCCGCCGCGCAGGGCTTCGACCGGGCCGAGGCGATGGTGGAACGGCTGCTCCGGCAGGCCGGGTTCCGTCCGGAGAAGGTGATCGGCGTGGGCCTCGGCGTGCCCGGCCCGATCGACGTGGAGACCGGCGCGCTGGGCTCCACCGCGATCCTGCCCGGCTGGACGGGCATCGCCCCGGGCCGGGAGCTGGCCGAGCGGCTCGGCATGCCGGTGCACGTGGACAACGACGCCAACCTGGGCGCGCTCGGCGAACTGGTCTGGGGGGCCGGGCGGGGGCTGAGCGACCTCGCGTACATCAAGGTCGCCAGCGGGGTCGGCGCCGGACTGGTGGTCAACGGCCAGATCTACCGCGGGCCGGGCGGCACCGCCGGTGAGATCGGGCACATCACCCTGGACGAGGCCGGGCCGGTCTGCCGCTGCGGCAACCGCGGCTGTCTGGAGACCTTCGTGGGCTCCCGCTACCTGCTCTCCCTGCTGACCCCGACCCTCGGGCCGGACCTCACCCTGCCCCGGGTGGTCGAGCTGGCCCATCAGGGTGACCTCGGCTGCCGCCGGGTGATCGCCGACGCCGGCCGGCAGATCGGCACCGGCGTCGCGACCCTGTGCAACCTGCTCAACCCGCGCCGGGTGATCCTCGGTGGCGACCTCGCCGAGGCCGGTGAGCTGGTGCTCTCCCCGATCCGCGACTCGGTGGCCCGTTACGCCATCCCGAGCGCCGCCCGCCAGCTCTCGGTGGTCCCCGGCACACTGGGCGGCCGGGCCGAGGTGCTCGGCGCGCTGGCGCTGGTGATGAGCGAGATGGGGGAGTCCGGGGCGCTGGGGCGCGGCTGAGCCGCCGCGGCCCGGATCGCGCCCGAACATTCATTCGTCAATCCAGGGTGACGCGCGACCCCCGGGCCGACCTCCGGGAATGGCGGTAACGGGTCGGTGGCACCGGCCGCGCCGCTCGGTGTCCGGCAAGCGGACATTAGACTCGACCGGTCGGCACCGGCCGCGACCGCCGGCCCGCCGCCAGACCGGGCAGCGACGCCCGTCGGACCGCCCGCGGTCCGCGAACACTGAACGAGGAGGAACGGGTGGCCCTGCTGACCCGCATTCGGGGACCGCGTGATCTCGACCGGCTCACGCCGGGACAGCTGGCCGCACTGGCCCAGGAGATCCGGACCTTCCTGGTGACCGAGGTCGCCAAGACGGGCGGCCACCTCGGCCCCAACCTCGGCGTGGTGGAGCTCACCATCGCGCTGCACCGGGTCTTCGACTCGCCGCGCGACCGCATCCTCTTCGACACCGGCCACCAGAGCTACGTCCACAAGCTGCTCACCGGCCGCCAGGACTTCTCGATGCTGCGGATGAAGGGCGGCCTGTCCGGCTACCCGTCCCGCGCCGAGTCCGAGCACGACGTGATCGAGAACTCGCACGCCTCCACCGTGCTCTCCTACGCCGACGGCCTGGCCAAGGCCAACAAGATCCTCGGCAAGCCGGATCCGGTCGTCGCGGTCATCGGCGACGGCGCGCTCACCGGCGGCATGGCCTGGGAGGCGCTCAACAACATCGCCGACGCCAAGGACCGCCCGCTGGTCATCGTCGTCAACGACAACGAGCGCTCCTACTCGCCGACCATCGGCGGCCTGGCCAACCACCTCGCCACCCTGCGCACCACCCAGGGCTACGAGCGCTTCCTCTCCTGGGGCAAGGACGCGCTGCAGCGCACCCCGGTGGTCGGCCAGCAGCTGTTCGAGACGCTGCACGGCGCCAAGAAGGGCCTCAAGGACTTCATCGCCCCGCAGGGCATGTTCGAGGACCTCGGCATCAAGTACATCGGCCCGATCGACGGCCACGACCTGACCGCCCTGGAGTCCGCGCTGACCAAGGCGCGCGGCTTCGGCGGCCCGGTGATCGTGCACTGCCTCACCGAGAAGGGCCGCGGCTACCACGCCGCGGAGAACAACGACGAGGACCGCTTCCACGCGGTCGGCAAGATCCACCCGGAGACCGGTCTGCCGATCCAGAACGCCGGCGGCCGGAGCTGGACCTCGGTCTTCGCCGAGGAGATGGTCGCGCTCGGCCACGAGCGGGACGACATCGTCGGCATCACCGCCGCCATGCTCCACCCGGTCGGCCTCGCGCCCTTCGCCGAGGCCTTCCCGGACCGCATCTTCGACGTCGGCATCGCCGAGCAGCACGCCGTCACCAGCGCCGCCGGCCTGGCCACCAACGGGCTGCACCCGGTCTTCGCGGTCTACGCGACCTTCCTGAACCGGGCCTTCGACCAGGTCCTGATGGACGTCGCCCTGCACAAGCTGGGCGTCACCTTCGTGCTCGACCGGGCCGGCGTCACCGGCGACGACGGCGCCTCGCACAACGGCATGTGGGACATGTCGATGCTGCAGATTGTCCCGACCCTGCGGCTGGCCGCCCCGCGCGACGCCGACCAGGTCCGCGCCCAGCTGCGCGAGGCCGTCGAGGTCAAGGACGCCCCGACCGTGGTCCGCTACTCCAAGGGCACCGTCGGCCCGGCCGTCCCGGCGGTCGGTCGGATCGGCGGCATGGACGTGCTGCGCGCCGCCGAGGAGCCGGGCGGCACGCACCGCGCGGACGTGCTGGTCGTCTCGGTCGGCGCGATGGCCGCCACCAGCCTGGAGGTCGCGGACCTGCTGGCCGCCCAGGGCATCACCGCCACCGTGGTGGACCCGCGCTGGGTCAAGCCGGTGGACGCCGCCCTGCCGGGCCTGGCGGCCGAGCACCGGGTGGTCGTCACGATCGAGGACAACGGCCGGGTGGGCGGTGTCGGCGCCGCGGTGGCGCAGGCGCTGCGCGACGCGGACGTGGATCTGCCGGTGCGCGACTTCGGGATTCCGCAGGAGTTCCTGGACCACGCGAGCCGGAACGAGATCCTGGCCGAGATCGGCCTGAACGCCCCGGACATCGCCCGAAAGGTGACGGCCCTGGTCGCCAGCCTGGACGCGGCTCGGGTCGAGGCCTGAGAACGGGCCCGGAACGCGTTCCACCGACGACTGTTCGTCGTAACCCTGTAACAGTTCGTCACGAAACAAGCTGACAATCGCACCGAAAGGCGGGACCGGCGCCGCCCGCGCCGATCCCGCCCGGTAGGTTGTCATCCGTGCCCACCCCCACCCGCTTCCGCCTCGCCGGACTGGCCGAGCGCCTGCCCGAGCGCGTCCGTACCCATGTGCAGACCGGGTACTGGACGAGGCTGGTGCCGGTGCTCGCGCTGGTCGCACTGCTCACCCACATCCCGTCCTTCGCCCGGCCCGTCTGGAGCCCCGACGAGGGGTTCCTGGCCACCCAGGCCCGGATGCTGGCCGACGGCGGAGTGCTGTACGACACCGTGGTGGACCGCAAGCCGCCGTTGCTCCCCTGGCTCTACCAGGCCTGCTTCACGATCTTCGGCTCCGCCTCGCTGTGGCCGCTGCGCACCCTGGCGGTGGGCGCCCACCTGGTCACCGCGATCCTGCTGGCGTCCATCGCCCGCGGCCGCTGGGGCAACCGGGCCGGGGCCGGCGCGGGACTGCTCTACCTGCTGGTCTCCATCGGGCTCTCCCCGGAGGACACCCAGGCGGCGACCTTCGAGGTCTTCATGCTGCCCGCCATGGTGGCCGCGTTCCGGTACGCCGAGCGCCGCCGCTGGCTGGCCGCGGGCATCGCGGTGGCGCTCTGCTCGCTGACCAAGCAGACCGGCGGCGCGGTGCTGCTGCCGGTGTTCTGGATGCTGTTCCAGGACGCCCGCCGGCGCGGGGTGCGCTGGCCGCCCGCCCTGTTCAAGATCGGCTTCGGCTTCATCCTGCCGATAGCGCTGGTCGCGGTCATCCTGACCAAGCCCAAGGGCTTCCTGTTCTGGGTGGTCACCGGCAGCGGGGACTACGCCTCCTTCGGCGGCGCGTGGCTCCAGATGATCGGCCGCGCGCTCGGCAACTCGGCCATCCTGGTCGCGGCCGGGCTGGGCTTCCTGCTCCCGGTCGGGCGCCGGCTCTGGCTCAAGCACCGCCACCGGCCGCTGCCCGTCGCCGGGGAGGAGCACGGTTCCACCGGGGACCTGTGGGTCTGGCTGGCCTCCTCGGTCGTCGCGGTCAGCGTGGGCTTCCACTTCTTCGGCCACTACTACCTGCAGCTGATCCCCCCGCTGGTGCTGCTGGGCACCGGGGCGGTGGCCACCTCGGCGGTCCGCTGGAAGCCCGTCCTGGTGTACACCACGGTCGCCTCGACGGTCTTCTGGGCGCTGGCCCTGGCCTGGCCGGGGGAGCGGCTCAACCGCACCACCGAGGTCGCCACCGCGGTCGCCGCCCAGACCACCCCCAAGGACACCGTCCTGGTCTGGGGCATGCACCCCGAGCTGTACTGGCTGGCCGACCGCAAGCCCGCCACCCGCTACCTGACCGCCGGCTTCCTGACCAACTACAGCGGCGGCAAGGACGGCAACGCCAACGTGGGCGAGCAGTTCAGCGTCAGCAACGCCTGGCAGACCTTCGACAAGGAGCTCGCCGACAACCTGCCCGAGGTCGTGGTGGACGACTCCGGCATCGCCCCGTACCAGCCGGTGCTGGTCCCGCGGATCGAGAACCTGCTGGACACCCACTACGAGATGGTCGGCGTCTTCGCCGACACCGTGGTCTACCGCCTCAAGAAGAGCTGACCACCCCCCCCCGCACACGCCGGAGCCCCGGTGACCGTCCAGGTCACCGGGGCTCCGGCATGCGGTGGCGCTGCGCGTTACGCGGGCACCGAGGCCACGCCGGGGGCGAGGAAGCGCTTGCCGTTCACCCGCTCCGAGACGCCCTCGCGGTCCAGGTACGGGGTGATCCCGCCCAGGTGGAAGGGCCAGCCGGCGCCGGTGATCATGCAGAGGTCGATGTCCTGCGCCTCGGCGACGACACCCTCCTCCAGCATCAGGCCGATCTCCTGGGCCACGGCCTCCAGGGAGCGGTTCAGGACCTGCTCCTCGGTCAGCACGGTGTCGCCGAAGGACAGCAGCTCCAGCACCTCGGGGTCGAGGACCTGCTTGCCGTCCACCCAGGTGTAGAAGCCGCGCTTGCCGGCCTTGACCACCTTGCCGAGGTTCTCGGAGACGGCGAACCGCTCCGGGAACGCGCCGTGCAGGGTCTCCGAGACGTGCAGCGCGATGGCCGGGCCGACCAGCTCCAGCAGCACGATCGGGGACATCGGCAGGCCGAGCGGCTCGACGCCCTTCTCGACGGTGGCGATCGGGGTGCCCTCGTCGATGATGGTCTGGATCTCGCCCATGAAGCGGGTCAGGATCCGGTTCACCACGAACGCCGGGGCGTCCTTGACCAGCACCGAGGTCTTCTTCAGCTTCTTCGAGACGCCGAAGGCGGTGGCCAGCGAGGCGTCGTCGGTCTGCTCGCCGCGGACGATCTCCAGCAGCGGCAGGATCGCGACCGGGTTGAAGAAGTGGAAGCCGACGACCCGCTCGGGGTGCTTCAGCTTCGAGGCCATCTCGGTGACCGACAGCGAGGAGGTGTTGGTCGCCAGCACGCAGGTCGGCGAGACCACGTTCTCCAGGTCCGCGAAGACGGTCTGCTTGACGCCCATCTCCTCGAACACGGCCTCGATCACGAAGTCCGCGTCGCCGAAGGCGGCGGCCTTGTCGAGCGAGCCGCTGACCAGGCCCTTGAGACGGTTGGCCTTGTCCTGGCCGATCCGACCCTTGCCGAGCAGCTTGTCGATCTCGGCGTGGACGTAGCCGACGCCCTTGTCGACGCGCTCCTGGTCGATGTCGGTGAGGACCACCGGCACCTCCAGACGGCGGGCGAACAGCAGCGCCAGCTGCGAGGCCATCAGACCGGCGCCGACGACGCCGACCTTGTTGACCTGGCGGGCCAGCGACTTGTCCGGCGCGCCGACCGGGCGCTTGGCCCGGCGCTGCACCAGGTTGAAGGCGTAGATGCCGCTGCGCAGCTCGCCGCTCATGATGAGGTCGGCCAGGGCGGCGTCCTCGGCGTCGAAGCCGGCCTGGAGGTCGGAGTCCTTGACCTGCTGGATGATGTCCAGCGCCTTGTAGGCGGCCGGCGCGGCGCCGTGCACCTTGGCGTCGGCGACCAGACGGCCCCAGGCGACGGCGTCGTCCCAGGCCTTGCCGCGGTCGATCTCCTCGCGCTCGACGACGACGTCGCCCTTGAGGACCTTGGCGGCCCACAGCAGCGACTGCTCCAGGAAGTCGGCCGGCTCGAAGATCGCGTCGGCGATCCCCAGCTCGAACACGTCCTTGCCCTTGAGCTGCTTGTTCTGGTTCATCGAGTTCTCGATGATGACCTTGATCGCCTTCGAGGGGCCGATCAGGTTCGGCAGCAGGGTGCAGCCGCCCCAGCCGGGGACGAGGCCCAGGAAGACCTCCGGCAGCGAGAACGCCGGGACGCCCGCGCTGACCGTGCGGTAGGTGGCGTGCAGGCCGACCTCGACGCCGCCGCCCATCGCCGCGCCGTTGTAGAAGGCGAAGGAGGGGACGGGCAGCGCGGCGATCCGCTTGAAGACCTCGTGGCCGCCCTTGCCGATGGCCAGCGCGTCCGCGTGCTCCTTGAGCAGCTCGACGCCCTTGAGGTCGGCGCCGACCGCGAAGATGAACGGCTTGCCGGTGACCGCGACGGCGACGACCTTGTCCTCGGCGGCCTCGGCCTCGACCTGGTCCAGCGCGGCGGACAGCTTCAGCAGCGAGCCCGGGCCGAAGGTGGTCGGCTTGGTGTGGTCGAAGCCGTTGTCCAGGGTGATCAGGGCCAGCTTGCCGGCCTGCAGCGGCAGGTCCAGGTGGCGCACGTGCGCGGTCGTGACGACCTCGCCCGGGAACAGCTCGGCGCCGTGCTGCAGCAGCTCAGTGGTGCTCGTCATGTTCACTTACCACCCTCGAGCTCGGACGACTTTTCCGCTCCGCTCCAGTGCGGGTTCTCCCAGATGACGGTCCCGCCCATGCCGAACCCGATGCACATCGTGGTGAGGCCGTAGCGGACGTCCGGGCGCTGCTCGAAGCGGCGGGCCAGCTGGTTCATCAGGCGCACGCCGGAGGAGGCCAGCGGGTGGCCGAAGGCGATCGCACCGCCGTACGGGTTGACGCGCTCGTCGTCGTCCGCGATGCCGTAGTGGTCCAGGAAGGACAGCACCTGGACGGCGAAGGCCTCGTTGACCTCGAAGGCCTGGATGTCGTCGATGGTCAGACCGGCCTTGGCCAGCGCCTTCTCGGTGGCCGGCACCGGGCCGATGCCCATGACCTCGGGCTCCACGCCCGCGAAGGCGTAGGAGACCAGGCGCATCTTGACCGGGAGGCCGAGCTCCTCGGCGACGTCCTCGGCGGCCAGCAGCGAGGCGGTGGCGCCGTCGTTGAGGCCGGCCGAGTTGCCCGCGGTGATGTTGCCGTGCGGGCGGAAGGGGGTCTTCAGGCCGGCCAGGCTCTCCATCGTGGTGCCCGGGCGCATCGGCTCGTCCACGGTGGCCAGGCCCCAGCCGGTCTCGCCGACCTCGGGGTTGGTGTTGCGGATCGAGATCGGCACCAGGTCGGGCTGGATGTCGCCGTTGGCGTACGCCTTGGCGGCCTTCTCCTGCGAGCGCACGGCGTAGGCGTCGCAGCGCTCCTTGGTCAGGTGCGGGAACCGGTCGTGCAGGTTCTCCGCGGTCATGCCCATGAACAGGGCGGACTCGTCGACCAGCTTCTCTGAGACGAAGCGCGGGTTCGGGTCGACGCCCTCGCCCATCGGGTGGCGGCCCATGTGCTCGACGCCGCCGGCCACGACCACGTCGTACGCGCCGAAGGCGATGCCGCCGGCGGTGGCGGTCACGGCCGTGAGCGCACCGGCGCACATGCGGTCGATCGAGTAGCCGGGGACGGACTTGGGCAGGCCGGACAGCAGGGCGGCGGTGCGCCCGATGGTCAGACCCTGGTCGCCGATCTGCGTGGTGGCCGCGATGGCGACCTCGTCGATGCGCTCGACGGGCAGGTTCGGGTTACGGCGCACGAGCTCCCGGATGCACTTGACGACCAGGTCGTCGGCGCGCGTCTCGTGGTAGATGCCCTTCGGGCCGGCCTTGCCGAACGGGGTGCGGACGCCATCGACGAAGACGACGTCCCTCGCGGTACGAGGCACGGGGGCTCTCCTCCCAGGGACCAACATTTGAGGTGGGCAGGCTGCCGCCGGTGAAGACCCGAGCGGCGCCGCTCCACCGCCATGCTACCGGTCGGTAACCAACCTGCCCAGGCCTCACGGAGGGTTCACCCCGTGTGTCCCGCGACACGTCCGACCGGCGGGGTTCGAAAGACGGACCCCGGATACGCCGAAGGGGGCGCCGTCACAAGGACGGCGCCCCCTTCGGAGGCGCTCCGGGTCAGTCCTGGGCGGCCGCGGCCTCGGCGAACGCGGCGGCCATCACCGGCGCCACCAGGTCGACCTGCCACTGCCGGGCGCCGAGCCGGCGCAGTGCGGCGGCCACGCCCGCGGCGGCCGGATCGGCCGGCGGCTCCCAGGAGACCCGGCGCACCAGGTCCGGGGTGATCAGGTTCTCGGCCGGCAGGTTGTGCCGCTCGGCGAGGTCCGCGACCGCGGCGCGCGCCCCGGACAGCCGGGCGGCGGCCACCGGGTCCTTCTCGGCCCAGGCCCGCGGCGGCGGCGGCCCGTCGTGCGGCGCGGAGGCCGGCGGCAGCTGGTTCTCCGGGACTTCCCGGCCCCGCTGGACGGCCGCCAGCCACTGCTCCAGCTGGCGCCGGTGGACCCGCGGCCCGAAGCCCTGGACGCCCTGCAGCGCGGCGATGTTCAGCGGCATGGCCAGCGCGGCGTTGACGATCGCGGCGTCCGAGAGCACCCGGCCCGGCGAGACGTCGCGCTCCTGCGCCAGCCGGTCCCGGGCCAGCCACAGCTCGCGCACCACGGCCAGCTGGCGGCGCCGGCGGACCTTGTGCAGCTGCGAGGTGCGGCGCCACGGGTCGGTGCGCGGTGCCGGGCGCGGTGCGGCGGCGATCGCCGCGAACTCCTCCAGTGCCCAGCCGAGCTTGCCCTGGGCGTCCAGCTCCTGTTCGAGTGCGTCGCGCAGCTCGACCAGCACCTCGACGTCCAGAGCGGCGTAGCGCAGCCACGGCTCGGGCAGCGGGCGGGTGGACCAGTCGACCGCGGAGTGCTCCTTGGCCAGGCTCAGCCCGAGCACGCTCTCGGTCATCGGCCCGAGGCCGACCCGGGCGAAGCCGGCGATCCGCCCGGCCAGCTCGGTGTCGAACAGCTGCCGGGGTCTCATGCCGACCTCGGCCAGGCAGGGCAGGTCCTGGGTGGCCGCGTGCACCACCCATTCGGTGTCGGCGAGGGCCTCGCCCAGGCCGCTGAGGTCGGGGCAGGCGATCGGGTCGATCAGCGCACTGCCGGCGCCCGCGCGGCGCAGCTGGATGAGGTACGCGCGCTGCCCGTAGCGGTAGCCGGAGGCCCGCTCGGCGTCGACGGCGACCGGTCCGGTGCCCCCGGCGAAGGCGGCGACGGTGGCGGCCAGCGCCTGCTCGTCCGCCACGACGGGCGGGATCCCCTCCTTCGGTTCGAGGAGCGGGACCGGGGCTGCTTCTTCTGGGATGGCTGCTACGGCGTCGGTCACCCACCAAGGGTACGACGGTCCTCGCGGCCGGGAGTGTTGTCGGACTGGTCAGACCGGGTCCGTGACTATGCCACGGGGCCCGGGCGGTGGCCGAGGGGCACGGCTACGGCGGCCGAGGAGGAAACGTTCCTCCTCGGCCGCCGTAGCGGGGCCGTCCGAGGACTCAGTGGATGATGCCGGTGCGCAGCGCGACCGCGACCATCCCGGCGCGGTCGCCGGTGCCCAGCTTGCGGGCGATCCGGGCGAGGTGGCTCTTGACGGTGAGTGCCGACAGGCCCATCGCCACCCCGATCGCCTTGTTCGACTGTCCTTCGGCGACCAGCCGCAGCACCTCGACCTCACGGCCCGACAGCTCGCGGTAGGCGGACTGCTGCGTGCCCGGCGCACCGGGCGCACCGGGGGCTCCGTGGGTTCCGTGGGCGCCCGGCGCACCCACGGCGCCCGGCATGCCCGGCATGCCGGGGCGGCGCATCCGCCCGGCCAGCCCGGCGGCGCCGAGCGGCAGGCCCGGGCGGCCGGGCATCGCCACGTTGGTGCGGGTGCCCGTGACGACGTATCCCTTGACGCCGCCGGCCAGCGCGCTGCGCACGGCGCCGATGTCGTCGGCGGCGGACAGGGCCAGGCCGTTGGGCCAGCCCGCGGCGCGTGTCTCGGCCAGGATGGTCAGGCCGGAGCCGTCCGGAAGGTGTACGTCGGCGACGCAGATGTCGCGCGGGGTGGAGACCCGGGGGCGGGCCTCGGCGATCGAGGACACTTCGATCACGTCCCGGACGCCGAGCGCCCACAGATGGCGGGTGACGGTGTTTCGGACACGGGGATCGGCGATGACCACCATGGCGGTGGGCTTGGTCGGCCGGTAGGCGACCACGTTTGCGGGGTGCTCAAGAAGGACCGACACCAGGCCTCCTGCGGGGAGTGGCGGACGGAACCCCGAGGGGGCGGTCGGAGTGTTCCGCGTTCGGAAAGGGTCACAGTCTGCTTCGGCAGCTACCGTGCCCGGCTTTAGCGAAAGATCACGATCTAGTGAGTAACAATACGGACAAATCGCGCATATGAGTGATGCGACCCGTCCTGAATTCGCACAAAATCGATCAGATCTGGTGCTGATCGGTCGGTTTCAACCGGTTAATTGACCCAGAGCGGGATCGAAGTCACACTCCGTCAGCCCTGGGGGTGGCATCGGGGCCGCCGGGGCCGCCCGGCCCGGGGCGCCACTCCTCAGTGCGAACGAGGACGCCGCCGCGCGGGCATCGGGACCACCCCACCGAGTGACGGCACATCGGCCGGCGCCTGCGGGGCCGGCGCGGCCGGCGGCAGGCCGGCGCTGATGCACAGCAGGTCCCCCCAGGCCGCCAGGTGCCGCTCGAACCGGCCGTCGGCCGGCGTCCAGGAGGCCCGGATCTCGATCTCGGTCGAGGACGGGCGGTCCGCCAGCCCGCCGAAGTACTGCGAGGCGCAGTGGCTCACCGTGCCGGACGGCTCCGCGTACCCGGCCCCGTGCGCCTGCAGCGAGTCCAGCAGCCAGGCCCAGCCGACCTCCGAGAGCATCGGGTCGCCGGCCATCTCCGGCTCCAGCTCCGCCCGGGTCATCGTCACCACCCGGAACTCCCCGTTCCAGGCCTCCTGCCCGGCCGGGTCGTACAGCAGCACCAGCCGGCCGTCCGCCAGCTCCTCGCCGTCCACCTCCACCGAGGCGGTCACCGCGAACGCGTACGGGGCCAGCCGGCGCGGGGCCGGCGCGGGGGAGAGCTGGATCTCGGGCCGCAGCCGGGCGCCGTCGAGGGCCTCCACGGCGGCCCGGAACTCGCTCGGAGCCCCCTCCCGACCTGTTCCGCCACCTGCTCCGCCACCCTGCGCGGGGTGCCCGCCGACCGCTGCCATGACCCGAAGACTAGGTCGAAAACCGCGGTTAAGGCCGCAACTTCCGTCCGAGCGGCGTGCCGGAACGGCAAACCCGGCCAGATCTTGGAGGAACCGACGAGACCGGCCGGGAAGAGCGCCCCGAGGCGCATGCGAAGATTTGGACCGTGAGCGAGACTACGGCAGACACCACGGCGGCCACCCCCGACGGCCGGCCCACCCCCGCGCGCCGCGGCGCCGCGCACGACTCCGCGTTCCTGCGCGCCTGCCGGCACGAGCCCGTGCCGCACACCCCGGTGTGGTTCATGCGCCAGGCCGGCCGCTCGCTGCCGGAGTACCTGAAGGTCCGCGAGGGCATCCCCATGCTGGAGTCCTGCATGCGGCCCGAGCTGGTCAAGGAGATCACCCTCCAGCCGGTCCGCCGGCACAAGGTGGACGCGGCGATCTTCTTCAGCGACATCGTGGTGCCGCTCAAGGCCGTCGGCATCGACGTCGAGATCAAGCCCAACGTCGGCCCGGTCATCGCCGACCCGATCCGCACCGCCGAGGACCTCAAGCGGCTGCGCCCGCTGGAGCCCGACGACGTCCCCTACATCACCGAGGCCGTCGGCCTGCTGGTGGACGAACTCGGCGAGACCCCGCTGATCGGCTTCGCCGGCGCCCCCTACACGCTGGCCAGCTACCTGGTCGAGGGCGGCCCGTCCAAGAACCACGAGCACACCAAGGCCATGATGTACGGGCAGCCCGAGCTGTGGGCCGCCCTGGTCGACCGGCTCGCCGACATCACCTCCACCTTCCTGAAGGTGCAGATCGAGGCCGGCGCCTCGGCCGTCCAGCTCTTCGACTCCTGGGTCGGCTCGCTCGCCCCCGACGACTACCGCCGCTCGGTCATGCCGTCCAGCACCAAGGTCTTCGACGCCGTCGCCTCCTACGGCGTGCCGCGGATCCACTTCGGCGTCGGCACCGGCGAGCTCCTCGGCCTGATGGGCCAGGCCGGCGCGGACATCGTCGGCGTCGACTGGCGGGTGCCGCTGAACGTCGCGGCCGAGCGGGTCGGCCCCGGCAAGGGCCTCCAGGGCAACCTAGACCCGGCCGTGCTGTTCGCCCCCACCAAGGTCGTCGAGACCAAGGCCCGCGAGGTGCTGCACGCCGCCCAGGCCCTCGGCACCAGCGGCCACATCTTCAACCTCGGCCACGGCGTCCTGCCGTCCATGGACCCGGACGCCCTCTCCCGTCTCGTCGCCTTCGTCCACGAGGCCAGCGCCCGCTGACCCCGGCGGCGGGCTCCCTCCCGGCCGGGAGGGGGCCCGCCGTGTTCAGTCCTCGCTCAGTCCTCGTTCAGTCCTCCGCGGGTCCTTCCTGCGGGACGGACTCCGGGGGCGGCGCGGCCGCCGGGCGGCGCCGGCGCCACAGCCGGTACAGCAGCGCCCCCGGGGCGCCCAGCACCAGCAGGAACGGCGCCACCGCCGCGAGCCCCACCGCCAGGGCGCGCACGATCGCCACCAGTACGTGCCAGCCGCCGCCCAGCGCGGAGCCGACCGACGCTCCGAAGCCCTCGCCGCCACCCTTCGGCGGTACCGGGGTGGGCGTCGGCGAGACGGCCGTACGGCGCACGTCCAGCGTGACGGTCGAGAGCGAGGTCTTGCCGGCCAGTTCCTTCTGCTGCTTCTGCAGCGACTCCAGATCGGCCTCCCGGCGGCTCAACTCGGCCTCCAGCGTGGTCACCTCGCTCAGCGACTTCGCCTGCCCCATCAGCGCCCGCACCCGCTCCACGCTCGCCTGCTGGGTCTGCACCCGGCTCGCCACGTCCGCGACCTGCTGGGTCAGATCGTCCGCCTGGCTCCTGCGGGACACCACCTGGCCCAGCGCGGCCAGCTGGTCCAGCGTCTGCTGGTACGCGGCGGAGGGGATCCTCAGCGTCAGCTGGCCGCCCGCCTCGCCCCCCGCCGTGCTCCCCGGCCCGCCCTCCACCGCGCCGGAGACCGACTCGGCGGCGACGTAGCCGCCCGCGGCCGCCGTCAACTCCCGGGCCTTCGCCAGCACCTGGGCGACGTCCCCGGTCCGCAGCGTCAACTGCGCGGTGTACGCGATCAGCCGGTTGTCCGCGACCGGCTGGGCACTCGCCCCCGCCGCCGGCGCCGTCCCGGCGGCGCTCGGCGCGGCCGCCGGTGCCGCCGGTGCCGTCGGGGCGACGGCGTCCGCCTTCGCCGCCTCCCCCGCCCGGCCCGCACCGCCTGCGCTGCACGCCCCGACCAGCAGCACGCCCGCGGTCGCTACCGCCAGCGCCCCCGCCCCTGCCCGTCTCCCCATTCCGAAGCCCTCCCCAAGTCCGTTGTGAGATCTCCCCATTGGACGAAGGAACGCCCCGGGCGGACCCCGCCGGAAGGTCGCGACTCGATCACAGCTCGGCAGCGGACCGGACAACCTCGATGCCCGCCCGCCGCAGCAACGCCGCCGTCACCCCGTCCCCGGGGCGCAGCTCCCCGGTGAACGTCCCGTCGTACACCCGCCCGCAGCCGCAGGACGGGCTGCGCGCCATCAGCACCGCCCGCCGCGCCCCCGCGGCCTCGGCCGCCGCCAGCGCCGCCCGGGCCCCGGCCACGAACTCCGCCGTACAGTCCGCGCCCGTCGCGTCCACCACCCGGGCCCGCCCGTCCAGCACGTCCGCCCCGTCCCCGCCCACGATCTCCGCCGCGGGCCGCGGGGTCGGCAGCCCGCCCGCCCCCTCCGGGCACACCACCACCGCCCGCCCCGCCTCGACCAGCCCCACCACGTCCGGCGAGGTCTTCGCCCGCCCGTCGTACCGACACGGCACCCCGGCCAGACACGCACTCACCACGATCGGTTCCATGGACCGAACCTTACGGGGCGTGCCCGATCCGCTACGTTGGGGCCATGGATGAGCTGCCGGAGTGGATGTACGCACCCCGAGTCGAAGGCTGGTTCGCCGAGGACCTCGACCACCTGCCCGATGCGCCCAAGCACACCGAACTCATCGACGGCGCCCTGGTGTTCCGCAGCAGGCCCCAGTCGTTCTGGCACAGCCATGTCGGGTCGCAGCTGACCGCAGCACTGGACGGGCTGGTGCCGGCCGGGCAGCGGGCGACCGGGGGCATGACGATCACGCTGGACCGGCGCAGCCGCCTGGAGTCGGATGTGCTGGTCACCGACGCGGACTTCGACCCCGATCGGACCTGGTTCGCGCCCGGCGAGGTCCCGCTCGTGGTCGAGGTCGTCTCCCCGGAGTCCGCGCACCGCGACCGTACGGTCAAGGTCCGCAAGTACGCCGAGGCCGGGATCCCGCACTACTGGATCGTCGAGGAGGAGGACGGCCTGCCGGTCGTGCACGTCCTCGAGCTGGAGCCGGCGACGTCCTCCTACGTCCCGGCCGGGATCTTCCGCGGCAAACTCGAACGCCGGGTGCCGTTCCCGATCACGATCGATCTGGACGCGCTGGTGCCGAGCGGGCGGCGTGCAGCGGATTGAGGGCCCGGTGTAAAGACCTGCGAGACTGCGAGGCATGTCGGATGCACAGGTCGTCGTCGTCGGTGGTGGGATCGCGGGGCTGGCTGCGGCCGCTTTTCTAAGCGGGGCCGCCGGGGGGCCGGTGCGGGCGCGGGTGACGCTGCTGGAGGCGTCGGAGCGGGTCGGCGGGAAGCTGCGGGGCGGCGAGGTCGGCGGGGTCCGGGTGGACCTGGGGGCCGAGTCGATGCTCGCGCGGCGGCCGGAGGCGGTGGAGCTGGCCCGGGCGGTCGGGCTGGGCGAGGAGTTGGAGCCGCCGACCACCGCAAAGGCCTCGATCTGGACGCGGGGCGCGCTGCGCCCGCTGCCGGGCGGGCAGGTGATGGGCGTCCCGGGCGATCTGGACGCGCTGGCGGCCTCCGGGGTGCTCACCGCCGAGGGGCTGGAGCGGGCCCGGCACGAGGGCGCCACCGAGGTCGGGGACGACGTGGCGATCGGCCGCTACGTCGCCGACCGGCTGGGCCAGGAGGTGGTGGACCGGCTGGTCGAGCCGCTGCTGGGCGGCGTCTACGCCGGGCGGGCCGAGGAGATCTCGCTGCGCGCCGCCGTGCCGCAGCTGCTGGCGATCGCGCGGGGCGGCGGCTCGCTGGTCGACGGGGTGCACGAGCTGGCCTCGCGGCCGAAGGTGGTCGGCACCCCGGTGTTCCAGGGCCTGCGCGGCGGGCTCGGCACCCTGCCGGAGGCCGTCGCCGCCGCCTGCCGGAAGGCGGGCGTGGACCTGCGCACCGGCACGTCGGTGGACGGGCTGCACCGCACCCCCGGGGGCTGGCGGGTGGTGACCGGCGACGGCGAGGTGCTGCACGCGGACGCCGTGGTGCTGGCCGTCCCGGCGCCGGCCGCGGCCCGGCTGCTGCGCGCGGACGCGCCGGCGGCGGCCGCCGAGCTGGACGCCGTCGAGTACGCGGGCATGGCGCTGGTGACCCTGGCGTTCCGCCGGGCCGACCTGGCGGAGCCGCCGGCCGGCAGCGGGTTCCTGGTGCCGCCGGTGGACGGGCGGCGGATCAAGGCATCGACCTTCTCCTCCAACAAGTGGGGCTGGCTGGAGCGTTCCGCCCCGGACGCGTTCCTGCTGCGCACCTCGCTGGGCCGCTACCGGGAGGAGGAGGCGCTGGAGCTGCCGGACGAGGAGTTGGTGGCCCGGTCGCTGGCGGACCTCGGGGAGGCGATCGGCCTGACCGCCCGGCCGTACGACACCGCCGTCTCGCGCTTCCGGGCGGGCCTGCCGCAGTACCCGGTGGGCCACCTGGACCGGGTGGCCCGGATCCGGGCGGCGGCCGCCGGGGTGGGGGGACTGGCGCTGTGCGGCGCCGCGTACGACGGGGTCGGCATCCCGGCCTGCATCGGCTCGGCGGCCGCCGCGGTGGCGGCCCTCGACAAACTGTTGACCCCGGCAACCGGGGAAGGTTCCACGGAGAGGACAATGGGCGCATGACTGAGACCGTTGAGCGGCAGCCGGAGCAGCAGCCCGAGAAGAAGAAGGCGCGCGACCTGAACCAGGTCATCCGCTACACCATGTGGTCGGTGTTCAAGCTCAAGGGCACACTGCCCGAGGACCGCACGGCGCTGGCCGCCGAGGTGGACGAGCTGTTCGCCCAGCTGGCCGCGAAGGACGTGACGGTGCGCGGCACGTACGACGTGTCCGGTCTGCGCGCGGACGCCGACCTCATGGTCTGGTGGCACGCCGAGGACTCGGACGACTTGCAGGAGGCGTACAACCGCTTCCGCCGCACGGGCCTCGGCCGCCAGCTGGAGCCGGTCTGGTCCAACATGGCGCTGCACCGCCCCGCCGAGTTCAACAAGTCGCACATCCCGGCGTTCCTCGCCGACGAGCGCGCGCGCGACTACGTCTGCGTGTACCCGTTCGTCCGCTCCTACGAGTGGTACCTGCTGCCGGACGCCGAGCGGCGCGCGATGCTCTCCGAGCACGGCCAGATGGCCCGCGGCTACCCGGACGTGCGGGCCAACACGGTGGCCTCGTTCGCGCTCGGCGACTACGAGTGGCTGCTCGCCTTCGAGGCGGACGAGCTGCACCGCATCGTCGACCTGATGCGCGACCTGCGCCCCTCCCGGGCCCGGCTGCACGTCCGCGAGGAGGTGCCGTTCTTCACCGGCCGCCGCAAGCCGGTCAGCGAGCTGCTCAACGGCCTGGCCTGAGTTCCGCGGGATCGGTGAACGGGGTCCGCTTCGGCGGGCCCCGTTTCGCGTGTCACGTCCGGTGGGGGCGGAGGGCGGCGCGCAGGCGGGGGTCGGGGAGGACGGCGGGGCCGTTCATGGCGACGGCGGTGAGCAGTTCGCGCTCCTCGTCGTCGGCGAGGCCGTGCTGGCGGGCCGGGCGGACCTCGCGCAGCACCTCCTGGCCGACCGGGGACGCCCAGCGGGTGTAGGGGTAGACGTCGACCCGGGCCATCAGCAGGGTGCCCGAGGTGAGCACCAGCGGCAGCGAGAACCAGGCGAGCGGGGCGACGGTGTCACCGCCGGTGAAGCCGGTGAGGGCCAGCGCGGCGGCCAGCAGGAGGAGCGTCAGCAGCAGTGCGTGCCGCACCTGCCGGACCACCAGGACGGTGCTGCGCTGGACCAGGGCCGGGGTGGCCAGGCCGGCCAGCGAGAGCCGGGCGCCGATCTCCAGGACGGTCGGGTGCTCGGCCATCGCCTGGCGCAGCCCGTCGGTGCGGCACTGGCCGTCGGGGCCGACGGTGACGATGACCGCGCGTTCCAGGCGGCTGCGGCCCCGGGGGTCGACCACCGTCGTCCAGCCGGTGTGCGCCAGGTGCAGCCGGCCCCGGCCGGCCATCAGGACGAGGGCGAGTTCGACCACCCGGTCCGGGCCGCCGGCCAGGTAGGCCGTCTCGTACAGCCCGATCCCGACGGCCTCGGGCGGGCGCAGGCCGTCCGCCTCGGCCAGGGCGTCGGCGGTGGCGGTCGTCCGGACGAGCCGGAGACACGAGAGGACCGCCGCGACGCACGCCGGTATCAGGAACAGCAACCACATGGGCTTGTTGTATGCCTGGGCCGACGGCGCGGGGAACGGCTTCCCGGACCGCGATACCGAACTGTGACGTCAGGAGCCGCAGCCACCGCCACCACCGCAGCTCGACGAGGACGAGCCGCAACTGGACGAGGACGACCCGCAGCTCGACGAGGAGGAGCCGCAACTGCTGGAGCCGGAGCCGCAGCTGGAGGACGAGGATCCGCAGCTGCTGCTGCTTCCCCCGCAGCCGGAGGAGCCGGAGTGGGAGGAGCCGCACCAGGCCGTGGAGCCCCCGCAGGAGGACCCGGACGAGCTGCACGAGCTGGGGGGAAAGCTGCTGGAGGAGCCCGTCGAGGAGGAGGCGGCGTAGGAGCTCGCGGCGGCCGACTTCATCGCCTCGTCCTGGGCGGCCGCGGCCAGCATCGCGGACTGCAGCTCGTCGTCCTCCAGCCCGGCGGCGGCCAGCCCGCCGAGCGCGAGGGCGCCCAGCAGCACGCCGCCGGTCGTCTTCGGCGACAGGCCGGCGCTCGGCGTCCACGGCGTGCCGACCTTCATCAGGGAGAGCTGGCGCCGCCCGGCCGGGGTGATCCGGCCCTTGACCGGCCAGGTGACGAGCAGGCTCATCCCGCCGAAGACCAGGAGCACCACCGGGACCCACGGTGCGGGGCGGTCGGAGCCGGCGCCGCCGTCGTCCAGCACGTGGGCGAGGACGGTCGAGACGGCGACGCCGAGCAGCGCGAGCCAGAGCAGCCGCCGGGCGGTGCGGGCCCGCCGCAGCCGCTCGGGGCGGCGCATCAGGCCGCGGTCGGCGAGCCGGTTGCCGATCTCCTGCACGGCGGCGGAGCGCATCACGGCCCGGCGCAGCGGGGCGAGTTCACGGCTGCCGCCCGGGCCGACGGCGTCCAGGACGGCCTGGTCGACGGCGTCGTACGGCTTGTGCCCGGTGAGGGTGACCAGGCCGGCGCGGCTGATCACGGCCCGCTCGGAGAGGTGCATCCGGATCAGGGCGGTGTCGAAGACCCGGCCGGGGCCGCCGGACAGGAAGGCGGTGTCCATCAGCGGCAGGCCGCGGCCCGGCAGGCCCCGGACGTGTGCGACGTGGCCGACCCGATGCTTGGTCCGGGACGCGTACAGCGAGGCCGCCACCAGCAGGACGGCGGGGATGACGAAGTAGGTGTTGTGCCACATGGGCGGGTTCCCCCCGAAGGTGTGCGGTGAAGACGGGTGCTCAGCGCCTGCTCAGCGCCTGCTCAGCGCCTGCTCAGCGCCTGCTCAGTGCCTGCTCAGTGCCGCAGGGCTCGGCGCAGGCGGGCGAACGCGCCGGGCGGCCGCTCGGCGGCCGGGTGGAGCCACTGCTCCAGGGCCCGGCGGTGGTCGGCGGCGAGCGGGCCGCTGTCGGCGAGTGCCCAGGCGGCGAAGGCCCGGGCGTCGGTGCGGTAGCCGCCGGTCTGCGGGTGCCGGCGGGCGTAGTCGAGGAACAGCGGCCCGTACGGCCGGCCGAGCAGGCGGGGCAGTTCGGGGGCCACCTTGGCGACGGTGTCCCGCCGTTTGGTGGCCAGGCCGGTGGACTGGGCGCGGACCTGGTCCGGGTCGAAGCCGGGCGGGACGGGCCCGCCGGCCACCAGGGCGGCGAGCAGGTCCTCCTGGCGCCGCGCCAGCCGGGCGCGGGTGCCGCTCGGGCACGCGCCCGCCGCGGTCTCCCGGGGCTCGGTGCGGGGGGCCGGTGGGGCCGTCCGCGGGGTGCTCCCCTCCAGCACCCGGCGGATGGCGTCCAGTTCGCCGGCCAGCTCGCTGGGCGGCGGGAAGGCGGCGTCCCGTTCCAGCAGGACGCCGGGTGGTGCGACCCGTGCGCAGAGTTCGGCCAGGACCTCCAGCACCGGTTCGGTGACGGGGTGGGCGTGGGTGTCGTGCCAGACGCCGTCGACCAGGGTGCCGCCGGCGACGTGGACGTAGGCGAGCGCCTCCAGCGGCAGGCGGTCCAGTTCGGCGGCCGGGTCGATGCCGAGGTTGACCCGGTTGGTGTGCAGGTTGGCGACGTCGATCAGCAGCCGGACGCCGGTCCGCTCGACCAGTTCGGCGAGGAACTGCCCCTCGGTCAGCTCGTCGTCGGGCCAGGCCAGCTGGGCGGCGATGTTCTCCAGCGCGAGCGGCACCGGGAGTTGGTCCTGGGCGATCCGGACGTTCTCGGCGATCACCCGCAGCGAGTCCCGGGTGCGGGGGACGGGCAGCAGGTGGCCGGCCTCCAGGCCGCCGGCCCGGACGAACGCCAGGTGCTCGGTGACCAGCGGGGAGCCGAGGGCGAGCGCCGCCCCGGCGAGCTTGGCGAGCCGGGCGGGGTCGGGCAGGTCGGCGCCGCCGAGGCCGAGCGCCACGCCGTGCGGGATGACGGTGACGCCGCGGGCGCGCAGGACCGTCAGGGACTCGGGCAGGTGGTCGGCGCAGATGTTCTCGGCGACCACCTCGACCCAGTCCAGGCCGGGTTGGCGTTCGACGACGGTGTCGATCTCGCTGCGCCAGCCGAGGCCGACGCCGAGGCGGGGTGCGCCGCCCCGCGCCGGGGTGGCGGAGCCGGGCAGGTCCAGGGCAGGGGAGGTCATCGGTTCGCCCCCTTTCGGAGGGCCGGGTGGGGAGGCCGTCGGGTGGTGCGGGCTTCGTCGCCAGGACCGCGCGGCCGTGTTGCTGAGGATGTCCCCGGGTGGGGCGGCTGCCAAGCCCCGCCCGGTCTTCTCAGAGCATTATTTGAGCTTGCCGCCGCGGGGGTGAGGGACTTTGGTCCCGAGCCGGGGCCGTTGCCGCAGGTGAGGCGCACCGGCGAGGGAAAATTCGCAGGCGCCGGACGGGCGGGCGGGGCTAGCGTGGGAACCCATGACTTCTTTGACGATCCGTGACTTCCGCCCCGACGACGCCGAGGCCGTGGCCGCCGCCCACCGGGCCGGGCGCGAGCACCTGGTGATGACCTCCGAGGCCCTGCTCTGGATGAACGGCCGGCAGAGCCCGGGCGAGCACTTCCGCACCTTCGTCGCCGAGCTGGACGGCCGGGTGGTCGGCGCGGTGCGCTGTGCGGCGGTGCTCGGGACGACGACCGCCGGCGTCGGGTACGCCAACGGCAGCGTGCTGCCGCGGTTCCGGCGGCGCGGCGCGGCCACCGCGCTGCTGGCCGCGGCCGAACGGCACCTGGCCGGGCACGGGGTGAGCGAGCTGCACACCTGGCTGGACGACGAGCCCGCCTCGCTGGCCTTCGCCACCGCCCGGGGCTACGAGCTCGGGCGCGCGGCGCAGTTCGGCGGACGGGACTTGGCGCTGCCGCTGCCGCAGGTGCCCGTACGGCCGGCCGGCGTCGAGCTGCGCCCGGCCGCCGACTGGGCGGCCGACCCGCGCCCGCTGTTCCTGGTCGAGGCGGACGCCGTCCGGGACGAGCCCGGCGAGGTGCCGATGGACGCCCTGGAGTACGAGGACTGGCTGCGGGGCGACTGGGCCCGGCCGGACCTGGACCGGGCGCTGACCGTCGTCGCCGTGGTGGACGGCGAACCGGCCGCGTTCAGCATGGCGCAGACCGACGGGGTGGACCGCTACTGGTCCGCGTTCACCGCCTGCCGCCGGGAGTTCCGCGGGCGCGGGCTGAGCAAGCTGGCCAAGCTGGAGTCGCTGCGCCTGGCGGCCGCGGCGGGCTACCGGCGCGCGTACACCTCCAACGACGAGACCAATGCGCCGATGCTCGCGATCAACGCGTGGCTGGGGTACGAGCGGTGCGCCGGGGAGCGCAAGGGGATCAAGCGCTTGAAGTGACGCCGGGTGCGGCAATCCTGACGGTCGGAATTGCCGCGAGGGGGGTATTTCCGGCCACGGAGGGGACTTAACCAGGGCACACAGTTCGTGGTCGAGTCTTTCTCCGTGGGGATGATATGGAGATCCTGCTCCAGGTGTTCATCGCATCGGTTCCGGCCGTGATCGGCTTCCTCGCGGCCCGCTCCCTCGCCCGGACCAGACTGTTCCTGCGCTACGGCTTCCTGCGGGCGCTGCTGGCGCCGTACAGCCGGGTGCAGATCATCACGCCGAGCATCGAGGTCGCGGAGTTCGCCTTCACCACGGACGGCTGCCAACTGACCAGCCGCGGGCCGAAGAACGTGCTGTTCATGCCGATGGCCGAGGCCAGGGCGATAGCGGGGCTCACCGACCTGCTGCGGAAGGTCAACCGGAAGGCGACGATCGAACTGGTGGTGGCCGGCGCGCAGGATCCGCGGATGCCGACGTTCTCGATCGGGGGCCCGAGCGTCAACTCCTATTCCGGCGGCGTGCTGGACGCGGTGTTCCCGGATTTCGCCATCGAGTACCCGGACGAGGCCCGCGCCCGGTGGGGCGCAATGACCTTCGAGGCGCTGTACAACCCGGCCGGGGAGCTGATCCGCGACCACGGCTTCATCTTCGTGACCCGCACGCCCCGGCAGGCGCCCTGCGTCGTGCTCTGCGGGGTGTTCGCCTTCGGTTCCGCGATGGCGGTGGAGGCGTTGACCGCGGCGAGCCGCAACTCCCCGCTGGCGGCGCTCTTCCGCTCGGGGGAGAAAGGATTCGTCGCGGTGGAGGGGCGGGTGATAGGCCTGGACACCGTCGACGTCACGGTCGAGGTCTGCCGTACCCTGCCCGCGCCCCGGTCCGACGTCCCGTCGGGATTCCGAGGTGAGGTGTCCACGGGTCGTCCCGACGGTTGAGACGATTGGTCTCGACCACAGGGGGCGAAACCGGACAGCTCGGGAGAGTCTGGGGCAGCAACTCCTGGCGGCCGTACAGGTTTTGCCCCGCCCCTGACACACTTTGGGCATAATCGCGCACATGACGATCAACCGTGCGAACGTGAGCGCGATTGCCGAGGACCTGCACGTGTGGCTCCCCCCGAAGCGGGGCTGGGGCCTGGCCAACTGCGGGCTGCTGGCCTCGGCGAAGACCGCGCTCTGGATCGACACCCCCTACGACCCCACCCTGGCCGGGGAGTTCCTCGCCGCCAGCCGCCGCCTGCTGCCGGCCGGGGTCGAGGTCGACCGGGTGATCGTCACCCACGCCAACGGCGACCACCTGTGGGGCGCCGGAGTCGTCCCGGACGCCGAGGTGATCTCCACCCGCGAGGCGCTGGAGCACATCCACTACGAGCCCACCCCGCAGCAGCAGCACGCCCTCGTCGTCGGCGGCGACCCGGACTCCCCGCTCGGCGGCTACCTCAGAGAGCACTTCGGACGGTTCGACTGGTCCGCCACCGACCCCGTGCACCCGGACACCGTCTTCACCGGCGAGCTGGAACTGCGGGTGGGGGAGTACCCGGTGCAGGTGACCGGCCTGCCCGCCGCCCACACCGGCGGCGACCTGATCGTCCACCTCCCGTACCAGCGCGCCGTCTTCACCGGCGACGTGATCTTCGGCTCGACCCCCGAGTACCCGGGCGACCACCCGGTGCACTGGGCCGGCCCGCTGGAGAACGTGATCACCGCCTGCGAGCGGATCCTGGCCACCGGCGCCGAGATCTTCGTCCCCGGCCACGGCCCCGTGCTCGACCGCGACGGCGTCCGCCACCACATCGCCTACCTGACGTACGTCCGGGAGCGCGCGCACGCCCTGCACACCGCCGGGATCCCCGCGCTGGACGCCGCCCGGCGGGTGATCGCCGAGCAGCGCCACCCCGAACTCGGCCTGCCCGAGCGGCTGGTGCTCACCATCGCCGCCGAGTACCGGCACCTGGACGGAACCGAGGTGCCGAACGTCCTGGAGGCCATGGGCCAGGTCGCCCAGGTGGCCCGCGAACTGGCCGAGGACGCCGCCCGCAGCCCGCGCCCGCGCGCCGCCGCCCGGGACTGACCGCCCGGGACTGACCGCCCGCCGCGCCCGGGCCGGACCACCACCGGCCCCCGGCCCGGCAGCAGCCGACCAGCCAGGACCCCCAGAGGACTCCCGAGGACTTCGATGACGCAGATTGCGCTGATCGCCCTGGCGCTGGTCGCCGCCGCGACGGCGGGCGTGCTCGCCCGCGGCCGGGCCCGGGCCCTCACCCGGGCGGTCGCCGCCGAGACCGCCCGCGGCCACGGCGAGGAACGCGCCCGCGCCGCCGAAGGCCGGCTGGCCCGCGCCGAGCAGCAACTGCGCGAGGCGCAGGAGGCCGCCCGGCGCGCCACCGAGGAGACCCACGACGCCGAGAGCCGCTACCGGGCCGCCGAGGAGCGCACCCGGGAGGCCGAGAGCCGAGCCCGCACCGCCGAGGACACCACCCGGGAGACCGACCAGCGGGCCGCCGCCGCGAGCACCCGGGCCGGGGAGGCCGAACGGCGGCTCACCGTCGCCGAGGAGCACACCGCCGCCCTGCTCGCCGAGATCGGCCACCTCGCCCAGGAACGGGTGGCCGCCACCGCCGTCCGGCTCAGCCACGCCAACGCCCCGCTGGTCGGCCCGCTGGACCCGCAGGCCGTCGGCCCCGAGGCCGTCCGGGCGCTGCAGTCCGTCCTGGACGCCGCCTCCGCCGCCCTCACCGACGAGCGCGAACGCGTCGACGCCGCCGCCCGCGCCGCCATGCGCGGCGCCACCTCCCGGATCCAGACGCTGCTCTACCAGATCCAGAGCCTGGTCCAGCAGCTCCAGCACGACAACGACGACCCCCGGCTGCTGGAGGTCGACTTCCGCAACGAGGTCGCGCTGCGCCGGATCCAGACCGTCGCCGTGCTCTGCGAAGCCTGGCCCGGCCTGGCCCGCACCGACTCGCCGCTCGCCGAAGTGGTGGTCGGCGCGCTCTCCCGGGTGCCCGGCTACGCCCGGATCAAGGTCGCCAACCACCTGCGCGAGCAGCGGCTCGCCGTGGTCGCCCGGGCCGCCGAGCCGCTGGCCATCACCGTCGCCGAACTCCTCGCCAACGCCTCCGCCTACTCGCACCCGGAGACCGACATCCCGGTCACCGTCCAGCAGGGCGGCCGCGGCGCGCTGGTGATCATCGACGACAGCGGCATCGGCATGGACGACGACCAGCTGCGCCGGGCCCGCCGACTGCTGGCCGGCCCGCCCGACGTCCTGCTCACCGAACTCGGCAACCCGCCCAAGACCGGCTTCGCGGTGATCGGCAAACTGGCCCGCCAGTACGGCTTCTCCTGCCACATCGAGCCCTCGCCGTACGGCGGGATGCGCACCATCCTGCGCATCCCGGCCGCGCTGGTGACCGTCGTCGACGACGAGCAGCCGCTGTCGGTGCTCACCCCGCTGCCGCTGCGGGCCGGCGCCGGCCCGGCCCCCGCGCCCACCGTCCAGGCCGTCCCGCCGATGCGCGACGCCGACGAGGGCGACGGGCCGCCCCCGCTCGCCGACCGGCACAACCAGCCGGGCCCGCACCCCGCGCCCGCCATCCACGCGGTGCCCGACGCACCGGCCGGCCCCGCCGACCCGGTCGACGACGGCACCGGCCTGCCCAGCCGGCGACGCCGCCGACCGGTCACCGCCGACGGCCCCGGCGCCCCCGAGCCCGCCGCCAGGCCGTCCGCCGCACCGGCCGAGCCGTCCGCTCGGGCCCCCGAGCGGACGCCCGAGCGCGCCGCCGCCCACTGGCAGGCGCTCCAGGAGGGCACCGGCTCCGGCCGCGCCGCCGTGGCACAGGCCGCCCGAGGGACCAGCACGACCGGCGAGTCCAGCACGACCGCCGGGACCAGCCCGGCCAGCGAATCCAGCCCGACCGGCCGGAGCGGCCCGACCGCGGCCGCCCGCGACACCGGTGCCCGCACCACCGTCCGTCCGCCCGACCCGACCCCCGAAGGAGCCGAGCAGTGACCAGCACGCCCAGCCCGACCACCACCGACGAGATCTCGTGGGTGCTGACCCCGCTGCTGGAGCTGCCGGGGGTGCTGCACGCGGTCATCGCCACCGGTGACGGCCTCGTCGAGGGAGCCTCCGACGGGCTCGACCGCGCCTCCGCCGAGCGGGTCGCCGCGATGACCGCCACCGTGCACGCCGCCGCCCGAGCGTTCACCAGCGCCTTCACCGACACCGAACGGCCCCGGCTGGCCCAGACCGTCGTCGAGTCCGACCTCGGCTACGCCGTCGTCGTCCCGGCCGGGGAGAACACCTCGCTCGCCGTGTTCACCTCCCCGGAGGCCCAACTCGGCAACGTGGCCTACCAGATGCAGGTGCAGGTCGCCGCCCTGGGCCGTGCCCTCGCGAGTCCGAGCCGGCAGCAGGACACCACCGTCCGATCATGACCGCCGTACCCCGCAGGCGGATGGTGCCCGCCTACCTGGCCACCGGCGGCCGCAGCCGCCCCGGCACCGCCGGCTTCGACCGGCTCACCGTGCTGTTCGCGGACCGCACCGAACCGCCCCGCGAGCTGGAACCCGAACACCAGCGGCTCTGGGAACTGCTGCGCCCCGGCGCGCTGACCGTGGTGGAAGCCGCCGCGCACCTGTGCCTGCCGGTCAGCGCCACCGTCTTCCTCGCGGCCGATCTGGTCGAGGCGGGCTGCCTGCGCGCCCGCGCGCCGATCCCGCGCGCCCAGCAGACCGACCGCTCCATCGTCGAGAGGCTCCTCGTTGGACTCCGTGCGCTCCGGTAGCCCGGCCGACCGGCCGAGCCGGGTGGGCTACCTGCCCGACCGGGACCAGACGCTGATGAAGCTGGTGGTGGCCGGCCCGTTCGGGGTCGGCAAGACGACGCTCATCCGCACCCTCTCCGAGATCGCCACCCTGCACACCGAGGAGGCGATGACCGAGACCGGACGGCCGGTGGACGACCTGGCCGGCCTGCCCGAGAAGGCCACCACCACGGTCGCCGTCGACTTCGGCCGGCTGACCCTGCCCGGCAACCTCGTGCTCTACATGTTCGGCACCCCCGGCCAGCGCCGCTTCTTCCCGCTCTGGCAGGACATCGCCCGCGGCGCCCTCGGCGCGCTGGTGCTCGCCGACACCCGCCGGCTCGCCGACTCCTTCGAGATCATGGACATGGTCGAGGAGCAGGGCCTGCCCTACGCCGTCGCCGTCAACTGCTTCCCGGACGCGCCGGTCCACTCGATCGAGGTGCTGCGCGCCCACCTGGACCTGCACCCCACCACCCCGCTGCTGCTCTGCGACGCCCGCGAGCGCGGCGCCAGCCTGGACGCGCTGATCGCGCTGGCCGAGCACGTCCTCGACGGCCTGCCCGCCGCCCCCGCGAACGCCCCCGACCCCGCGGACCAGGTAGCGACCGTCCCTGCCGCCTCCGCCGCCGAGGAGCGCCCGTGACCACCGACACCCGCCCGACCCCGATCTACGGCCCGGTCTTCGCCGCCGACCCGCAGCTGGTCTACGACCGGCTGCGCCGCTACGGCGCCGTCGCCCCGGTGGAGATCGCGCCCGGCGTCGAGGCCCTGCTGGTCACCGACTACCAGGCCGCCCTGGACCTGCTGCGCGACACCGACACCTTCTCCAAGGACTCCCGCGCCTGGCAGCGCACCGTCGCCCCCGACAACCCGCTGCTGCCGGTGCTCGGCTACCGCCCGACCGCCCTGTTCAGCGACGGCGAGGTGCACGCGCGCTACCGCGCGGTGATCACCGACGGCCTCGCCCTGCTCGAACCGCACCGGCTCCAGCGCCGGGTCGCCGAGGTCGCCCACCAACTGGTCGACCGCTTCGAGGCGGCCGGCACCGCCGACCTGATCGCCGAATACGCCCGCCAGCTGCCGGCCTTCGTCCTCACCACCTGGTTCGGCGTGCCCGAGGAGCACAGCGCCCGGCTGGTCGCCGGGATCGCCGGGATGATCGAGTCCACCGAGAAGGCCGTCGTCGCGTACGGGGACCTCGTCGCGGTGGTCACCGCCATGGTCGCCGAGCGGCGCGAGCGGCCCCGGCACGACCTCACCTCCTGGTTCGTCACCCACCCGGCCGGGCTGGAGGACGACGAGGTGATCCGGCAGATCACCCTCACCATGATCGCCGGGCACGAGCCGACCACCAACCTGATCGGCAACGCCCTGCTGCGCCTGCTCACCGACGCCCGCTACGCCGGCTCCCTCATCGGCGGCGCGATGACCGCCTACCAGGCGATCGACGAGGTGCTCTGGCACGAGCCGCCGCTGGCCAACCTCTCCGCCCACTACCCGCGCTACGACATCACCTTCCACGGCCGGGAGATCCCGGCCGGCACCCTGGTGCTGGTCTCCTACGCGGCCGCCAACTCGCAGGCCGCGCCGCCCACCGACGGCACCGAGCTGCGCAGCGGCGAGAGCGCCCACCTGGCCTGGGCGGCCGGCCCGCACGGCTGCCCGGCCCGTGACCCGGCGCTGCTGATCGCGATCACCGCGATCGAGCAGCTGACCAGCCGGCTCAGCGACCTCGAACTGGCCACCCCGGCCGAGGACCTGCTCTGGCGCCCCGGCCCGTTCCACCGGGCCCTGGTCCACCTCCCGGTCCGCTTCGCCCCGACGGCCTGAGCCCCGGCGGCCCGAACCTTGCTGGCCCGAGTCCCGACGGCCCGGGACGGACGAGGGCCCGGGTGTCCGTCCGTACGGAAACCCGGGCCCTCGCGGCGCGACCGGCCGGCGCTACTCGGCCGGCTTCAGCGTCAGCGAGACGCTGTTGATGCAGTACCGCTGGTCGGTCGGCGTGCCGTAGCCCTCGCCCTCGAAGACGTGGCCCAGGTGCCCGCCGCAGCGGGCGCAGCGCACCTCGACCCGGCGCATGCCGAGCGTGGTGTCCTCGATGTACTGGACCCGGTCCCCGGCCAGCGGCGCGTAGTACGACGGCCAGCCGCAGTGGCTGTCGAACTTGGTCTCGGAGCTGAACAGCTCCGCGCCGCAGGCCCGGCAGCCGTAGACGCCGATGGTCTTGGTGTCGGTGTACTCACCGGTGAACGGGCGCTCGGTGCCGGCCTCGCGGAGCACGTGGTACTCCTCGGGGCTCAGCTCGTCCCGCCACTCGGCCTCGGTCTTCTCGATCTCGTAGCTCATCACGGCTCCCGGTCGGGGTACGTCAGACGTTGGAGGCAACGTTCGAGAGGTGCTGCACGCTTCCCCGGATCTCCTCCAGGATGGCGGGGCCCAGGTTGGTGACGTCGCCGGCGCCCATGGTGAGCAGCAGGTCGCCGGGGCGGGCCAGGCCGGCCAGTACGGCGGGGGCGGCGGCGAAGGAGTGCTCGGCGGTGACGTCGGCGCCGGCCCGGTGGGCGGCGTCGATGATCAGCTCGCTGGTCACGCCGGGGATCGGGTCCTCGCGGGCCGGGTAGATGTCCAGCACCACCGAGGCGTCGGCCAGCGCCAGGGCCTGGCCCATCTCCTCGGCGAGCTGCTGGGTGCGGCTGAACAGGTGCGGCTGGAAGACCACCAGTACCCGGCCCTCGCCCTCCAGGCCCTCCCGGATCGCCTCCAGGTCGGCGGTCATCTCGGTGGGGTGGTGGGCGTAGGAGTCGATCACCTGGACGCCGCCGGCCTCGCCCTTGAGCTGGAGGCGGCGCCGCACGCCGGTGTAGGCGCCGAGGGCCTTGGCCAGGTCGGCGGCCGGGACGCCCAGCGCGACGCCGGCGGCCAGCGCGGAGACCGCGTTGTGCGCGTAGTGCCGGCCGGGCACCGAGACGGTGAAGGACAGCTCGGCGCCGTCCAGCTCGACGGTGACCTCGCTGGTCATGCCGCGGGCGACCACCGAGCGGACCCGGACGTCGGCGTCCTCGGCGGCGCCGACGGTCACCACGGTGAGGCCCTCGCGGCCGGCCACCCGGGCGGTCAGCTCGCGGGCGCCGTCGTGGTCGGCGGAGACCACCAGGGTGCCGCCGGGGGTGATCCGGCCGACGAAGGTCTCGAAGGACTCGTAGATCTCCTCGATCGAGGCGTAGTTGGCGTGGTGGTCCAGCTCCACGTTGAGCACGATCGCCACCTCGGGCGCGTACTTGTGGAAGCTGCGGTCGCTCTCGTCGGCCTCGGCGACGAAGATCTCGCCGGCGCCGTGGTGGGCGTTGGAGCCGGGCGTGTCGAGGTCGCCGCCGATCGCGTAGGACGGGTCCAGGCCCAGCTCGCCGAGGGCGACGGCGAGCATGCTGGTGGTGGTGGTCTTGCCGTGGGTGCCGGCCACCGCCAGCGCCCGGCGGCCGCCCATCAGGGCGGCCAGCGCGTCGGAGCGGTGCACCACCGGGATGCCGCGCTCGTGGGCGGCGGCCAGCTCCGGGTTGTCGGCGCGGATCGCGCTGGAGACCACCACGCTGCTGGTGCCGTCCGGCACGTGCTCGGCGGCGTGGCCGACGTGCACGGTCGCGCCGAGGGCGCGCAGCGCGAGGACGGTCTCGGACTCCTTGGAGTCGCTGCCGGAGACGCTGGCGCCGCGCACCGCGAGGATCTTCGCCAGGCCGGACATCCCGGCGCCGCCGATGCCGATGAAGTGCGGGGCGTGCAGGTCGTGCGCGGCGTCGTTCAAGGCGGGGCTCCGTAGGGCGGGGGCGGAATGGTCGGGCGGACGGGATGGGGAATCGTCCTCGCGGGCGGACCGCAAGGACGATTCTGCACCACCGGCCGGGATCCCTAGGAGTCGCTGGCGAACAGCCGCAGCACCGGGACCCCCACCTTGTGCCGGGCCTGGGAGGCCCAGTCGCGGTGGAAGAACTCCTCCACGAAGTGCGGTGAGGTGAGCACCACCACCTCGTCCGCGCGGTGCTCCTCGACCGCCGTCCGCAGCCGGTCCAGCGGCTTCTCCTCGACCAGCTCGCCGACCGCCTCGGCCCCGGCCGCGCGCAGGTGGCGCAGGCTGTGTTCGAGCGACTCGGTGGCCACGGTCGGCCCGGACTCGGACTCGTCGTGCTCGTGCACCACCTTGTCGAGGTGGCCGAGCGCCACGTCGTCCAGCGCCCGCAGCAGCTCGTCCTGCTTGCCGCGCGGCTGCATCAGGACGACGAAGGAGACCTTCTCGTCGCTGTGGAGCGTGGTGACGAGTTCCACGTCCGCGTCGGAGAGAGCCTTTTCGATCATCAGTACCGTCTTGAACACGTGAGTCCCTTCCAGTGGCCGGCCCCCGGGCCCCGGCATCGCATTAACGGGATCACGACCCGTCGGTCACGGGGTCGGCGGACGCAGGTAGCGGGTGAAGAGGAATCCTTTCTGCTCGATCAATGAGACCAGCCGCATCCGCTGCACGTCAGGCATTTGCGCATCGCGGATGATGCGCGGCGCGTCGCCGCCCGTGATCAGCGGAGCCAGTGACAGGCACAACTCGTCCAGCAGACCCGCCGCCGCCAGCTGTCCCAGCAGCCGCGGGCCGCCCTCGCTCAGCAACCGCGTCCAGCCCCGCTCCGCCAGCGCCGACACGCCCGCCCGCAGGTCCACCGACCCCTCCCCGGCGAGCACCAGGTCGGCCACCTCGGCGACCGCCCGGCGGCGCTCCTCGGGCGCGTCCGCAGTGGTGATCACCACCGTCCTGACCAGCGGGGCGGTGAACAGCGGCGCGGTCAGGTCCAGGGTCAGCGAGCGGCTCACGATCGCGATCGCCGGAGCCGGGGCCTGCCCGGCCGCCGCCCGCGCCACCGCGAACTCGGCCCGGGCCCGGGCCGGCCGGTAGCCCTCCGCGCGGACCGTCTCCGCGCCCACCAGCACCACGTCCGACAGCGCGCGCAGCACACCGAAGATCCGCTTGTCGGCGTCCCCGGACAGGCCCTCCGATAGGCCCTCCAGCCTCGCCCCGCCGTCCAGACCGGCCACCATGTTGGCGCGCAGCCAGGGCCGCCCCCGATTCACCTGGTCGGGGTACGCGTAGACGGCGGCGAGCGACTCCAGCGAGGCCGGGTCGGCGACCGGCTCGCCCAGCGGGCTGATCAACTGTTGCATGCCCTCAGTCTTCCACCGGCCGCCGTCCCGAGGCGCTCTGCACCAGGCGTACCCTCTACTAACGTGCCAGCAGCCCCCCGCCCCGACACCGCGACCGAGTCCATAGCCGCCGCGAGCGCGGCCGGCTCCCCGATCGCGCTCGCCGACCGCCGCCCCGTCGTGCCCGCCGAGCGGCTGGTCGCCGAGATGGTCCCGCCGCCCCGGTTCTCCGACGTGAGCTTCGGGACGTACATTCCGGACCCGAACCAGCCCAGCCAGTACGAGGCCGTCCAGGTCCTGGAGCAGTTCGCCACCACCCTCGGCGGGGGAAACGGTTCCGCGCCCAGGCGCAGCTGGTTCCGCCGCTCAGCCCCGGCGCCCACCGGCCCGGCCGGCGTGTACCTCGACGGCGGCTACGGCGTCGGCAAGACCCACCTGCTCGCCTCGCTCTGGCACGCCGCCCCCGGCCCCAAGGCCTTCGGCACCTTCGTCGAGCTGACCAACCTGGTCGGTGCGCTCGGCTTCCAGCAGGCCGTCCGGACCCTCTCCGAGCACACGCTGCTGTGCATCGACGAGTTCGAGCTCGACGACCCGGGCGACACCGTCCTGGTCTCCACGCTGCTCACCCGCCTCGTCGACAACGGCGTCAAGCTCTGCGCCACCTCGAACACCCTGCCGGAGAAGCTCGGCGAGGGCCGCTTCGCCGCCGCCGACTTCCTGCGCGAGATCCAGGGCCTGTCCGCGCACTTCCGCCCGATGCGGATCGACGGCCAGGACTACCGCCACCGCGGCCTCCCGGACGCCCCGCCGCCCTACCCCGACGCGGCCGTCGACGCCGTCGCCGCCCGCACCCCCGGCGCCTCCCTGGACGACTTCGACACCCTCCTCGCCCACCTCTCCGCCGTCCACCCCAGCCGCTACGGCGCGCTGCTCGACGACGTCACCGCCGTCTGCCTGCGCGGCGTCCGCCAGGTCGACGACCAGTCCACCGCCCTGCGCCTGGTCGTCCTCGCCGACCGCATGTACGACCGCGAGCTCCCCATCACCGCCTCCGGCCTCCCCTTCGACCAGGTCTTCCCGGACGACATGCTCCGCGGCGGCTACCGCAAGAAGTACCTCCGCGCCATCTCCCGCCTGGTCGCCCTCGCCCGCGACAGCGCGAAGACCTGACCCCGTAACCCCCGCCCCGGCCGGGCGTTGCTCCCTAGCGGAGCAGAGGGGGGACGCATGGCCGGTGGCGGGCCCGCAGCGGGCTACTCGATCGAGATCGAACCCGAGGTACGCGAGTGGCTGCGGCAGTGTCCGCTCCCCGAGTACCGTGCGGTCGAGCGCGCGGCGGATCGATTGGCCGAGGACGGTGAACTCCTGCCGTTCCCGCTCTCCAGCCACCTCGGCGGCGGACTGCGGGAACTGCGGGTCGGGCCGATGCGGATCACGTACTGGCTCGCACCCGGGCGGAGGGCTGTGCTGCTGACGGTCTTCCGTAAGACATAGGAACCGCGAAACGGATCAGGTCGAGCGGGCACGGCGGGCTCAGAAGGTGTGTGAGGCCGAGCATCTGCCCGCCGCCGACCACGACGCCTACGACCGGGAGGAGCAGCGGTGAGCAGCGGTTATCACACGCGGTGGGTCGTGCCGCCGGAGCATCGGGAGAGCGAGCAGTACCGGGCGGCCGGGCGGCGGATGGCGCTGGCCGAGGCCGTGTACGCCCGCCGATCCGCTCTCGGCTGGACGCTCGCCGAACTCGCGGAGCGGGCCGGGCTGGACGAGGCGACGGTCGAGAGCATCGAGGAGAGCGGTGTCGATCCGACCCTGCCGCTGATCGAACGCCTCGCCGCCGCGTTCGACTCGGTCGTCCGCATCGACCCGGCCCGCGAGCCCGCCATGAGGTTCGAGGGGCACGCGGCCTGAGGAAGCCGCACCGCTTGATGCTCCTATGGGTTGTCAAGCGGTGGTGAGCCATTCGCGGTAGGCGTTGGCGAGGTCGTCGTCTCGGCGGGTGCCGCGTTCGAGGGTGGAGATGGTGGCGGGCCAGACGCCGAAGTGGTTGGCGACGGCGGTGAGGGTGATGTTCTTGGCCTGGCGGGCGGGCCGGAGGTCGGCGGTCTCGGGGGCCGTGACGGTCGTGGTGAGGCAGCGGAAGATCTCGCGGGCGATGGCGCGTTTGAGGAGGCGGATGATCTCCTTCTTGGTGCGGCCGGCCTCGCTCTGGCGGGCGACGTGGTCGCGGGTGCGTCGGTCGCTGGACATCCGGCACAGGGCTATCCGGTAGAGGGCGGCGTTGGCCGCGCGGTCTCCGCCGCGGGACAGGCGGTGGCGGTTGGTGCGGCCGCTGGAGGCGGG
>NZ_JBHVWW010000011.1:110202-164647 GCF_042882025.1 Kitasatospora sp. NPDC058243 | reverse complement strand
TGACTTTTGGCACGCTGTTGAGTTCTCAAGGAACGGACACTTCCTTCGGACCGCCTTCCAGCGGGCCCTCCGGGCGCTTCGTTCTTTCGTGTTTCAAGCTTATCAGATGTTTTCCGCTCCGTTTTCCGGAGTTTCATTCATCGGAATTCGCTTTCCGCTTGCCCCCGCTCTCTCGCGGCGACTCCGGAACTGTACGGGGACAGGCCCGCCACATGCAAATCGCCCCCGCCCGGGGTCCCGGGCAGGGGCGATCCGATGTTCAGGCACCGTCAGGCGCGGCCCATCTCCTCGACGATGGCCGCCACGAAGCCGTCGATGTCGGCCTCCGTGGTGTCGTACGAACACATCCAGCGCACCTCACCGGTGTGCTCGTTCCAGAAGTAGAAGCGGTAGTGCTTCTGCAGCCGCTCGCTCACCTCGCGCGGGAGGATCGCGAACACCGCGTTCGCCTGGACCGGGCGCACGATCTCGACGCCGTCGATCCCGCGGACGGCCGCCTCCAGCCGGCTGGCCATCGCATTGGCGTGCCCGGCATTGCGCAGATAGAGGTCGCCGGAGAGCAGCGCCTCGAACTGGACGGAGAGGAAGCGCATCTTCGAGGCGAGCTGCATCGAGGTCTTGCGCAGGAACTTGATGTTCCGCACCCGCTCGGGGTTGAGCACCACCACGACCTCGCCGAACAGCAGGCCGTTCTTGGTGCCGCCGAAGGACAGCACGTCGACGCCCACGTCCGTGGTGAAGGCGCGCAGCGGCAGGCCGAGCGCCGCGGCGGCGTTGGCCAGGCGGGAGCCGTCGACGTGGACGAGCATGCCGAGCTGGTGGGCGTGCTCGGTGATCGCGCGGATCTCGTCGGCGGTGTAGAGGGTGCCGAGCTCGGTGCTCTGGGTGATGGAGACCGCGAGCGGCTGCGCGCGGTGCTCGTCACCGAAGCCCCAGGCCTGCTTGTCGAGCAGCTCGGGGGTGAGCTTGCCGTCCGGGGTGGGGACGGTGAGCAGCTTGATGCCGCCCATCTTCTCCGGGGCGCCGCCCTCGTCCACGTTGATGTGGGCGGATTCGGCGGCGACCACGGCGCCCCAGCGCGGGAGCAGCGCCTGGAGGGCGACCACGTTGGCGCCGGTGCCGTTGAAGACGGGGTAGGCCTCGGCCTTGTCGCCGAAGTGTCGGCGGAAGACGTCCTGGAGGTGGGCCGTGTAGTCGTCCTCGCCGTAGGCGATCTGGTGGCCGCCGTTGGCGAGGGCTATCGCGGCGAGGATCTCCGGGTGCACGCCGGCGTAGTTGTCGCTGGCGAAGCCGCGGACGGCGGGGTCGTGCCGCCGAACCGCGTCCGTACGGGTGAGGTCGGTCATCGGGCTGTCAGCCACAGGTGCTGTCCGTTCAGTTCTGCTGCGGGGCGGTCCCACAGGCCCGCCAGGTGTCCGGCGAGGTCGGCGGTGTCGGTGAAGCCGGCGAACTTCGCCTCCGGCTTCTCGGCCCGCATTTCGGGGCTGACCAGCGCCTTGATGACCAGGATGGCAGCCGCCGCGGTGGGCTCGCCGTCGGGGGCGGTGGTCTCCTTCTTGAAGGAGTCGGCCATGGCGAGGGTCCAGGCCTCCGTGGCGGCCTTGGCGGCCGCGTAGGCGGCGCCGCCGGCGGTGGGCTTGTGGGCCGCGGCGGCGGAGATCATCGCGTAGCGGCCGGCGGAGCTGCGGACCAGGGCGGGCTGGAAGGCCAGCGAGGTGTGCTGGAGGGTGCGCACGACGGTGTCGTGCAGGAAGTCCCAGTCGTCCAGGCGGGTGTCGAAGAAGGTCTTGCTGCCGCGCCAGCCGCCGACCAGGTGGAACAGACCGTCGACGTGGCCGTGCTCGGCCTCCAGGTGGTCGGCCCAGTCGTGGACCTCCTGCGGGTCGAGCAGGTCGATCACCTGTCCGCTGACCTTGGCCCCGCGCACGGCGATGCGGGTGGCGTCCAGCGCGGATTCGAGGCGCTGGGCGTCGATGTCGGCACCGATCACGGTGGCGCCGTCGGCGGTGAGGCGGCGCAGCACCGCCTGGCCGGCCGGGCCGCTGGCTCCGGCGACGGCGATGACCTTGCCGGCCAGCGGGGACTTGGTGGTCGTGGTCACGCGGCGGCTCCCTGGATACCGGTGCCGGTGATACCGGCGGTGGCGGCGATGACGCCGCCGAGCTTCTTGGACAGGGCCTCGTAGAACATGCTCAGCGGGAACTCGTCCGGGAGCACCGCGTCGCACAGCGCCTTGTTGAGGGCCTTGCCGTCGGTGATGTCGAGCGGCAGCGCGTCGGAGCCC
The DNA here is from genome assembly GCF_042882025.1 of Kitasatospora sp. NPDC058243. NCBI lineage: Bacteria > Bacillati > Actinomycetota > Actinomycetes > Kitasatosporales > Streptomycetaceae > Kitasatospora > Kitasatospora sp. NPDC058243. The sequence continues at coordinate 162,363 of NZ_JBHVWW010000011.1, read as the reverse complement.
TTCGCCCAGGTGGAGGCGGGGTGCGGGGTGAGGTAGCGGGAGACCAGCTCGTAGGCGGCGATCCAGTGGGCCGGCTTGGGTCGGTCGATGCCGTCGCGGTAGAGGGTCTCGATCTCGGCGCAGAGCGCGTTGGTGACCTGCGGGGCCCGGTCCCAGTCGATGCTGAGGCGGTTGTCGCGCCAGCGCAGCGCGTCGTGCTTGTGCAGGTAGGCGAAGAGCAGCTGGCCGCCCATGCCGTCGTAGTTGCGGACGCGGTCGCCGCTGACCGGGAAGCGGAACAGGCGGTCGAAGAGGACCGCGTACTGGACGTCGCGGGCGTGCGCGTTGCCCTCGGCCTCCAGTTTCACCGCCTCCTTGAAGGTGGTGAGGTCGCAGCGGAGCTCCTCCAGGCCGTACATCCAGAACGGGCTGCGCTGCTTGATCATGAAGGGGTCGAACGGCAGGTCGCCGTGGCTGTGGGTGCGGTCGTGGACGAGGTCCCACAGGACGAAGGTCTCCTGCGCGCGGTCCTGGTCCTTGAGCAGGCCCTCGGCGTCGGCCGGGATCTCCAGGCCGAGCTGCTGGACGGCGCTGGTGGTGACGGCGCGGAAGCGGGCGGCCTCGCGGTCGCAGAAGATGCCGCCCCAGGTGAAACGTTCCGGCGCCTTGCGCACGGCGACCGTCTCGGGGAAGAGGACGGCGGAGTTGGTGTCGTAGCCGGCCGTGAAGTCGGTGAAGGTGATCGGCACGAACATCGGGTTGTCGAAGCGGGTCCGCTCCAGCTCGGCCAGCCAGTCGGGCCACACGACGCTCAGCAGGACGGCTTCCAGGTTGCGGTCCGGGTTGCCGTTCTGCGTGTACATCGGGAAGACGACGAGGTGCTCCAGGCCGTCCTGGCGCTGGTCGGCGGGGTGGAAGGCGAGCAGCGAGTCCAGGAAGTCGGGCTCCCGGTAGCCGGTGTCGGCCCACTTGGCCAGGTCCGCGTCGACGGCGGCCAGGTAGGCGGCGTCGTGCGGGAACAGCGGGGCGAGCTCCTCGACGGCGCCGCGGACGGTGGCCACCAGCGGGTCGACGGTGTGCCGCTGGACGGCGGACAGGTCGATCGAGCCGTCCTTGGACTGCAGCGGGCGCAGCGTCTCGACGGCCTCCTTCAGGCGCAGCCAGGCCGAGTGGCCGGCGAGGGTCGAGACCGGGGCCTCGGCCGCCGCAGCGAGCCTTGGCGAAAGATTCTGCATCGGGGACTCACTTCGACAGGAGTTATTTCAACGGAGACACCATAAGTACGAAAGGTTCTCCTGTTCAAGGGGGTCGCGACCGACAAAGCTCCGGCGTGGCTCCGCCGAGGCCCGGGCGGGGCCCCGGGGCGCGGGCCCGCCGGCCGGGCGTCCGCCATGTGGACAGGGATCTGGATGTTCTGGACAGATGCACCGTCGGAATGCGAACCTCCCGCCATGCTCCCGGCGGTGATCACGGTGACCGAGTGCCACATCGGCCTGTTCCGGGTGCCCTCTCGTTGTCACGCCTGCTGTCGCGTGCGCGGCCTCTGCCGCCGCTGTCGCTGATCCGGCTCGGAGGGCACCGCGGACGCGGGCCCGTACGCCGACCATGCCGTGTGTGTTCCGGCGCCGCCACCGGGGGGAAGTGACCCGCCGGGCCCGCGGCCGGCCCCGGCCCGCCCCGTCGCCTCCCCTGTCCCGCCCTGCCCTTCCTCACTGGAGCCCTGCCATGACCATCCGCAAGCCGTCCGCCGCTCTGCCCCTCGCCGCGCTGCTCGCCGCGGCCGCCGCGCTGACCGCGTGCGCGCCGCAGGACGCCAAGTCCGACGGGGCCGCCGCCTCGGGCTCCTCGGGTGCGGCCGGTAGCGCCGCGGGCTGCGCGCCGGGAGCGCTGGCGACCCGGACGGCGGGGACGCTGACCGTCGGCACCGACAAGCCCGCCTACGACCCGTGGTTCACCGAGGACGAGCCGGAGAACGGCAAGGGGTTCGAGTCCGCCGTGGCCTTCGCGGTGGCGGAGAAGCTGGGCTACCCCAAGGAGAAGGTCAGCTGGGTGGTCGCGCCGTTCGGCAAGGCCACCTCGCCGGGGGCCAAGGACTTCGACTTCGACATCAACCAGGTGTCCATCAGTGACGAGCGCAAGCAGGCCGTCGACTTCTCCTCCGGCTACTACGACGTGCGCCAGGCCGTCATCGCGTTGAAGAACTCCAAGGCGGCGGGCGCGAAGAGCATCGCCGACCTGAAGGGCGCCAAGCTGGGCGCGCAGGTCGGCACCACCAGCCTGGACACCATCACCAACACCATCAAGCCGAGCGTCCAGCCGGCCGTGTTCGACTCCAACGACCTCGCGAAGGCCGCGCTGAAGAACGGCCAGGTCGAGGCGCTCGTGGTGGACCTGCCGACGGCCTTCTACATCACCGGCGCCGAGGTGCCCGAGGCGCAGGTTGTCGGCCAGTTCGAGGGGGCGTCGAAGAGCGAGCAGTTCGGCCTGGTGCTGGACAAGGGCTCGAAGCTGACCGGCTGCGTGTCGCAGGCGGTGGACGCGCTGCGCTCCGACGGCACGCTCGCGAAGCTGGAGAAGCAGTGGCTCTCCGACGCCGTCTCGGCACCGGTGCTCAAGTGAGCGGCGACGCGGTGGCGGCCGGTCCGGCGTCGGTCGCCACGGGCCGGGACAGGAAGATCCGCGCCGGGAAGGGCCTCGACGGGGATGACCTCGACGGGAAGGGTCGCGACGGCGGCGGGGGCAAGGGGGACGACGACGGCTACCGCCCGTCCGAACGACGGCTGGCACACGAGGCGTACCGGCGCGGCCGGGCCCGCCGGTCGGCGCTGACTGCCGCAGGGTCGACCCTGGCGATGGCGGTCGCGCTCTACCTGCTGGTCGTCAACTCCCCCGGCTGGGAGGTGACTCGGAAGACCTTCTTCAACGCCGACTACGCCCGCCAGGCGCTGCCCGAGGTGCTGACGGGGCTGCGGCTCAACCTGGAGCTGATGCTCGGCTGCGGCGCGCTGATCCTGGTGTTCGGCCTGCTGCTCGCGGTGCTGCGGACGCTGCGCGGGCCGGTGTTCCTCCCGGTGCGGCTGCTGGCCACCGCGTACGTGGACTTCTTCCTCGGGCTGCCGATGATCATCTGCCTGCTGGTGATGATCACCGGGGTGCCGGCGCTGCGGCTCAGCGGGGTGACCACCGATCCACTGGTGCTGGGCGGGGCGGCGCTGGTGCTGACGTACTCCGCCTACGTGTCGGAGGTCTTCCGCTCCGGCATCGAGTCGGTGCACCCCAGCCAGCGGGCCGCGGCCCGGTCGCTCGGGCTCACCAACGCGCAGGCGATGCGGTACGTGGTGCTCCCGCAGGCCGTGCGGCGGGTGGTGCCGCCGCTGCTGAACAACCTGGTCAGCCTGCAGAAGGACACCGGACTGGTCTCGATCGGCGGGGCGATCGACGCGGTGTACGCGGCCAAGATCATCGCGGCCCGGTCGTTCAACTTCACGCCGTACCTGGTGGCGGGGCTGGTGTTCATCGTGCTGACCATTCCGCTGACGCGGTTCGCCGACTGGCTGACCGCCCGGACGAACCGTCGGCAGTTCCAGGGAGGTGCGGTGTGAGCGGGGACGTGCTCCGGCTGGAGTCCGTGCGCAAGACCTTCAACGGCCAGGTGGTGCTGCGCGACGTGGGGTTCGCCGTGCCCGAACACTCGGTGACGGCGCTGATCGGGGCGTCCGGCTCCGGCAAGTCCACGCTGATGCGGTGCGTCAACCTGCTGGAGGGGATCGACGACGGGGCGGTCTTCCTGGACGGGGAGGAGATCACCGACCCGCGCGCGGACCAGGACGCCGTCCGCCGCCGGATCGGCGTGGTGTTCCAGTCCTACAACCTGTTCCCGCACCTGACCGTGCTGGAGAACATCACGCTCGCCCCGCGCCGGGTGCACGGACGGGGGCGGGCCGAGGCGGAGGCGGAGGCGCTGGGGCTGCTCGACCGGCTCGGGCTGGCGGCCAAGGCGAAGGAGTACCCGGACCGGCTCTCCGGCGGACAGCAGCAGCGCGTCGCCATCGTGCGGGCGCTGGCCACCGGGCCCCGGCTGCTGCTGCTCGACGAGATCACCGCGGCGCTCGACCCGGTCCTGGTCGGGGAGGTGCTCTCGGTGGTGCGCGACCTCAAGGAGCAGGGGATGACGATGGTCCTGTCCACCCACGAGATGGGGTTCGCGCGCGAGGTGGCCGACCAGGTCTGCTTCCTGGACGACGGGGTGGTGCTCGAACAGGGGCCGCCGGAGCAGGTGTTCGGCGATCCGCGGGAGGAGCGGACGCGACGGTTCCTCAGCCGGGTCGTCGCCTCGGGGCGGCTCGCGGGCTGAGCGCCGGCCGGGGCGGCGGAGCGTGTGCCCGGTGGCCGCACACCGGGGAGCACCACTGTGCGCCCCGGTGAGCGCCCTGCCCGCGCCCCGGCAACAGCGGTGATCGTGGACAGGACGACCGTCCAGACCGCGGTCGGCGGGCGATGGTGTGGCGGGCCGCGGGCGAGGAGCAGGGGCGGGAGACAGATTCCGGCGAACAGATAACAGATGACGTTATCTGTTATCCGTTATCTGTTCGCTGACATCTGTCATCTGTCATCTGTTCGCCGCCCCCGCCACACCGCCGCCGGCCGCCCGCCCCCGCCGCCCCGGGAGGCCGCCGTTGCACGGACCCTCGCTGATCAGCTGGCTGCTCGCGCTCCTCACCGCCACCGCCGGGGCCTACTGCCTCACCCGGCTGCGCCACTCCCCCTGCGCCGCCGGCACCACTCACCACTTCGGCGCCCGGCGCCTGCTCGCCCGGGAGTCCGACGCCGCCGAGGCCCTGATGGGGCTCGGCATGGCCGCCATGGCCGTGACCGGCGGCGCCGTCCCGGCCACCGTCTGGGCCTGGGTGTTCGGCCTCCCCGCCGCCGCCTTCCTGCTCGCCGCCGTACGCGCCCCGGCCCGCCGGGCACACCGGCTGCACCACGCGATCGGCGCGATCGCCATGACGTACATGGCGCTCGCGATGACCGCCACCCCCGGCCATCACCACCACGCCGCCGACGCGGGCACGCCGCTGCTGACCGGCTCCCTCCTGCTCTACTTCGGCGCCTACTCCCTGTGGGCCGGCACCCGGCTCCTGCACACCCCCTCCGGGACCCTGGCACTCGGCACCGCCGGGCTGCCCCGGGCCTGCCGGCTCACCATGGGCATCGGCATGTTCGCCATGCTCCTGACCATGTGAGCCCCGATCGATCCAAGACCCCACCCCTGACGTGGCGTTGGTCACTGGCCGGTCGAAAGCCGTTCCTCCGGAGGTCATCAGCGCATAGGTTGGCAGGGAGCGCGTTGTCGCGTTCCGTGCGTACTCGGGGAGCCCATGCGATGACTGCCCTGATCGGCCTGCTGCTGCTCGGACTGCTGCTCTCGACCGTCGCGCCCCGGCTGCTGGCCCGGGCCCGCTGGGCGGAGCGCGAACCGGTGCTGGCGCTGCTGGCATGGCAGTGCCTGGTGGTGGCCGTGCTGCTGTGCTGCGTCCTGGGCCTGCTGCTGGCCGCCTCCGCCGCGCTGCCCGAACTGCGCGCCCTGGTGTTCTCGGGCGCCCCGCACGGCGTCGAGGCCGCGTACGGCCTTCAGGACGCCGAGGGCTGGGGCCGGCTGTGCGCCGCGGTGCTGGCGGCGGGCGGCCTGCAGACGGTGCTGGCGCTCACCCGCGAGGTCCGTTCCGCGAAGGCACTCCGCGACCACCGGCATGCTCAACTGACGGTCCGGGCCCCGGAGTTGCCGGAGGCCATCGCGGCCGCCCGCAGCCGCCGGGAGCGGCTGGTGGTGTTGGAGAACATCCGCCCGGAGGCGTGGTCGCTGCCCGGCCCGGACTCCCGCCTGGTGGTCACCACCGGCGCCCTCCAGCAGCTGACCGACCGGGAGTTGGCCGCCGTCCTGAGCCACGAGCGCGGGCACGTCCGGGCCCGGCACCACTGGCTCCAGCAGTGCGCCCAGGCGCTCGCCTCCGGCTTCCCCGGGGTCGGCGTGTTCAGCGCCTTCCGGGCCCAGGTGGAGGAGCTGGTGGAGCTGGCGGCCGACGACCGGGCCGCGCGCCGGCACGGCCGGCACACCACTGCCCTCGCACTGGCCGAACTCAACCTGGACCGCGGGGTGTTCGGCTCCTGCCCGCCCGGTCTGGCGCAGTCCCCGCGGCGAGTGGACCGGCTGCTCGCGGGCCGCCCGCGACTGTCCGTCCCGCACCGGCTGCGGCTCACCGTCGTCGCCCTCGCCGCACCCGCCGCAGCCGTCCTGCTGGCCGTCGCGCCGGGGCTGACCTCGCTGCTCTGAAAAGGGCCTCACCCCTCCGGAAAGGTGCAATCCGGCTGCAGGCCCACCAAATTGACGCCGAGTCAGGTTGCCGAAGGGGCAGTTTGCCGGCGGGACGGCTTGCCGGCAGGTCAGCTTGTCGGCGACTCGCCCAACGGCCCGAGCGGGGCACCGAGGGTCAGTTCGAGCACCTCACGATGGAGCGGCCTGGCCTGCTCGTACCGCTCCCGACCGGTCCCGGTCAGGGTGATCACGATGGCCCGCCGGTCGCTCTCGCACATCGCCCGGGTGACCAGCCCGCCCTTCTCCAGGCGGGCGATCACCCGGGACAGCGCACTCTGGCTGAGGTGGACGGTGTGGGCCAGCTCCTGCGCCCGCAGCGCATGGCCGCCGCCCTGGCACCCCTCCACCAGGCGCTCCAGCACCTCGAACTCGCTCACGCCCAGCCCGCACTTGTCACCCAGCTCGCGATCGAGCATGCAGGCCGTGGCGGCATGCCGGGCCAGCAGGTCGCGCCATTGCGCAACGAGACCGGCCTCCGCCGGGGAGTCGAGATCAGCCACGGTGCCACCCTAGCATGTGCGCCGTAAAATTATGTGTTCACATCTTATTCATTTGCATTGAATGCACACGCATGTACTGTCCTCCCCATGACCACCGCGACCGCCACGTCACCCGACGCCCCGTCAACCAGCGGGCTGAGCTGGACACCCCGCCTCTGGGGCACCCTGATCGTGCTCTGCGCCGCCATGTTCCTGGACGCCCTGGACGTCTCCATGGTCGGCGTCGCCCTCCCGTCCATCGGCTCCGAGCTGCACCTCTCCACCTCCGCCCTGCAATGGGTGGTCTCCGGCTACGTGCTCGGCTACGGCGGCCTGCTGCTGCTCGGCGGCCGCGCCGCCGACCTGCTCGGCCGCCGCCGGGTCTTCCTGGTCGCCCTGGGCGTCTTCGCCGCCGCCTCGCTGCTCGGCGGCCTGGTCGACGACGGCGGGCTGCTGATCGCCGCCCGCTTCCTCAAGGGCGTCAGCGCCGCCTTCACCGCCCCGGCCGGCCTGTCGATCATCACCACGACCTTCGCCGAGGGCCCCGCCCGCAACCGGGCGCTGTCGATCTACACCACCTGCGGCGCCAGCGGCTTCTCGCTCGGCCTGGTGCTCAGCGGGCTACTCACCTCGGTCGGCTGGCGCTGGACGTTCCTGATGCCCGTCCCGGTCGCGCTGCTCGCCCTGTTCTTCGCGGTCCGGCTGCTCCCCCGCCCCGCCGAGGAGCGCGCCAAGGGCGGCTACGACGTGCTGGGCGCGATCACCGGCACCGCGACCGTGCTGCTGCTGGTGTTCACCGCCACCGAGGCGCAGGGCGCCGGCTGGCTGAGCCTGCGCACCGTCGGCTCGCTGGTCGTGGTCGCCGCACTGGCCGCCGCCTTCCTGCTGGTGGAGAGCCGCACCGCCCACCCACTGGTCCGGCTCGGCATCTTCCGCAACGGCTCGGTCGCCCGGGCCAACGTGATCGCCTTCGCCATGGCCGGCGCGTACGGCGGGTTCCAGTTCGTCGTCACCCTCTACCTGCAGCACCTGCTGGGCTGGTCGGCGCTGCAGATGGCCCTCGGGCTGCTGCCGGCCGGCGCCTTCATCGCGCTCTCGGCACCGTTCATGGGCCCGATCGTGGACCGCTTCGGCACCGGCCGGCTGCTGCCGATCGGCCTGCTGGCCCTGGTCGGCGCGTTCGCGCTGTTCCTGCGGCTGGACGAGCACAGCTCGTACGTGGGTCTGGTCCTGCCCTCGATGCTGCTGCTCGGCGTGGGCTTCGCGCTGGCCTTCCCCTCGGTGAACATCGCCGCCACCGACGGCGTGGGCGACGACGAGCAGGGCCTGGCCTCCGGCCTGGTCAACACCGCGATCCAGGTCGGCACCGCGGTGGTCCTGGCCGGCGCGACCGCGATGATCACCGCCGGCAGTGCCGGCGGCGACAGCCCGCAGGCGCAGTTGGACGGCTACCGGCCGGCCCTGGTGTTCGTCGCGGCGGTCGCGCTGTTCGGCCTGCTGATCGCCGCGGTGGGCGCCCTGGTCGACCGGCGGCGGAAGTCGGCTCCCGCGCCGGTGCCGGACTACGATTACCCCTCGGTCGGGTCGAGCGCGGCGCGGACCGAAGTCCTGACCAACCGCTGACCGTCGACCGCCGCCCGGGCCGGCCCCGGCCCCCGCCGTCGGACAATGGCGCCGGCTCCACCAAACCCCCGTTTTGGTGGAGCCGGCCGTCTTCGTACCGGGCGCCCGAGCGGCGCCCACCGGCGCGCGGTTTCACGGTGCGACTACCGGCTCCGCCAGTATATTGGCCCGGAGCCAACGAACGTTCGGAGCAGACACGATGGCACCTCGCGGGGATTCGGTCAATGAGGAGATGCGGCAACGCTCCCGTCGGCGCATCATGCGAGCCACCGTCGAACTGGTCGACCGGCACGGATACGCGGGCACCACGCTGACCGACATCGCCGAGCGGGCCGGGCTCGCGCGCGGCCTGCTCTCGTACTACTTCGACGGGAAACGGCTGCTGATGCAGTCCGCGACGCACCGGATGATGCACCAGTCGCTCTCCGGCGCGCTCGCCGAGCTGACCCCGGACGCCACACCGGCGGCCCGGCTGGCCCGCGCGATCGACGCGGTCCTCACCCTCGCCCTGGAGCACCCGCGGGTGATGCGCTCGCACCTCGCGCTGATCCTGGACCCGGACTCCGGCGCCTTCGTCCAGGACCCGGAGCAGCAGCAGCTCGGCGCCATCCTCCAGGGTCTGCTGCTCGACTGGGGCGCGCCGGACCCGGCCGCCGAGCACGCGGTGCTGCGCAGCGCGCTGATGGGCGGCTGCATCGGGGTGCTGCTGCCGGGCGCCGAACTCCCGCTGGCACTGATCCGAGCCGACCTGTTCCGCCGCTACGACCTGCCCTGGGAGTTGGGCACCCCGCCGCAGGCACTGCCGCCGGAACGCGAACGGCCGCCGGCCCGCGGCTGACGGCGGGTGGACGGCGGCTCGGTGCCCGGGCGACCGATCGCGGGCCGCCGGACCCGTACGCTCTGCTGAGAGCTCCCCTCAGCACTCCTCTCAGCGCTCTTTTCAGCGCTCCTTGAGGATCGAGGCCAGCAGGTCCACGGTCCGCTCGGGCGTGAGGCTGTCCACGCAGAGCCGCTCCATGACCTGGATGTACGCGTCGACGTCGTCCCGCTTGTCGAGGTACAGCGCGCTGGTGAGCTGCTCCAGGTAGACGACGTCCGCGAGGTCCTGTTCAGGGAAGCGCAGGATCGTGAACGCCCCGGACTCCCCCGCGTGCGCGCCGAATCGGAACGGCATCACCTGGATCACGACGTTGGCCTGCTCGGCGACGTCGATCAGGTACTGCACCTGGCCGCGCATCACCTTGGGCCCGCCGACGGGGCGGCGCAGCGCGGCCTCGTCGATCACGGCCCACAGCCGCGGGCTGGCGCCCTCGGTCAGCAGCTTCTGGCGACGCAGGCGGAGGCTGACCCGCCGTTCGATCTCCTCCTCGCTGACGACCGGCCGACTCTGTCCGAAAACCGCCCGTGCGTACTCCTCGGACTGCAGCAGTCCGGGGATGAACTGCACCTCGTAGGTGCGGATCAGCTGGGCGGCCTCCTCCAGGCCGACGTAGGTCTGGAACCAGCCCGGCAGCACGTCGTTGAAGCTGTGCCACCAGCCGGACTTGTTGGCCTCGCGGACCAGCCCGAGCAGTGCCTCCCGCTCCAGGCCGTCGTCCACGCCGTAGAGGCTGAGCAGGTCGGCGACGTCGCGTTCCTTGAAGCTGACGCGGCCGAGTTCCATGCGGCTGATCTTGGACTCGGAGGCCCTGATCGCGTAGCCGGCGTCCTCGCGCGTGATGCCGCGCGTCTCACGCAGGCGACGCAGCTGAGACCCGAGGAGGATCCGGCGGACCATCGAGCCGCCGCCCGGCTGAACTGTGGTCATGCGGTCGAAACCTCCACCTAGGGCAAACAGCGCACAGTCTGCCATCAGTTGAGCGCTCACGGTGCCGATACTGACGGATGTTCCTATCAGTTCCACACTCCACACACCAGGATGCACGTGCATCCGGCGCTTGCATATGCCAATAGTGCGACTGCACGTGAATCGACTCTTGCATCTGCAGTGAGCGCACACCACCATGGTGCACGTGCACCTGCACATCCCTGGCAATCCCGCGGGCTCCGCGTCGACCCCACGCGCGACTCCGTGCACCGACCCGGCAGCGTTCCCCCGCGCCACCGGGGGATCGTGTGCGCGCGCGCTGGTCGAGGGGGCGGCCGAGCGGCCGAGCGAGTCGGAGGTGACCGGCATGACCCCGGCGGGTCCAGCCGTGTCCGCCCCCTTATGGGAGGAGCTCTTCATGAGCACCGGTACGGCTTTGGCGGTTGACCCCCATGTGGTCACCTGTACGCTCGCTCCTCGCTTCGAAGCCGTCAGAACCGCGCGCGACTTCGCCAGAACCTCTCTTCAGCGCTGGGGCCTGATGGAGCTGTTCGACGACGTCGCGCTGGTGGCCTCGGAGCTGGTGACCAACGCACTGCGGCATGCGATCGGCGCACGACCCGACCCTGCGGGTGGCGCCCAGGGCGAGTACGACTTTCCCATACAGCCGACCCCCGAGGGCCGACTGCCGATCCGAATAAGCCTGGTCCACCGCTCTCCCCAGGTGGTCTGCGCGGTGAGCGACCCGAGCTGCATCGGCCCGGTCGCCCGGGAGGCGGACTTCGTCGCCGAGTCCGGCCGCGGACTGCACCTGGTGGAGTCCTTCAGCCGCTCCTGGGGTTGGCACCCGCTGGGCAGCGGCAAGGTGGTCTGGGCCCTGTTCGAGGCGGAGCCGGCCACCGGTTCCGAACTCGGTGGACGGCACCGGCGCTCGGCCTAGCGCCAGGCGGCGCGCGGCCGGCCGAGGGAGGCCCCGGGAGGACCGCACCCCGGGCTCCGCGGGGCGGCTCGACGGGCCTGGCGCAGGTGCGCCACGGGCTCCGGCTCAGTCCTCAGGACGATTCCCACGACGATTGCCGGGCCGGCCCCCCGGACGAGCCGGCCGGACTGACGGCCGGACACCCCGGCGGCCCGACCCCCGTCCGGGCCCCCAACCGTGCGCGGGACCACCCGCCGCGCCTGCGCGCGGTCGGCCGCGAGAGCGCCCGTCGGGAGAACGCCCGTCGCGTGGCCCCGGACCGGCCCCGGACAAGACAAAGGCCGTCGCGGTGTCAGCACCCACGACGGCCCCCCGATGGCAGGACGGCGGCCGGTCAGACCGCCAGGTGGTCGAACTCCCCGTCCTTGGCCCCCAGCAGCAGGGCGGCGATCTCGGCCCGGGTGTAGATGAGCGCCGGCCCTTCCGGGAAGCGCGAGTTGCGCATCGCCACATCGCCCCCCGGCAGGGCCGCGAACTCGACGCAGTTCCCCTGGGAGTTGCTGTGCAGGCTCTTCTGCCAGAGAACCCCCTTGAGGTCGGCGGCCGCCATCCCGTTGTAGGTGTCGTACGAGCCGTGCGTGTCCTGCGAGTCGTGCATAGAAATCTCCCGAAGAGCTCCGGAGTGGTCGTCCAGCGCGGCGCTCCCGGCACCCGCCGAACGAACGGACCGGCCCCGTACCGGCCCGGCACAACGCCTCACTTGACGCGATGATAGCTGCTGTGCACGTGCATCAGCACGGGACATTGCAGGTGCACGAGGCCTTTCACCGGCAGTTCCGAACTCTTCACGGGCCCTTCTCCTGACGGTACGTAAACGGACATAGCCGAGTGAATCGCCAGATTCTCGATAACCGGCCGTGAGCGGTTCCCCGCTGAATGTTGATCTTCAGACGCCCGGAGTCGCGCTGCCGTGACGCTCCGTCAGGCGACCTCCTGGCTGTGAGACATCTCACGCGCCACACAGGCAACTCGACGCCCCGTCGGACACGTCAGGGCTACGAGCGGTGATCGCTCGAAGGCTGGGTGAGATATGTCCGGATTGCGGGCAAACCGCCCGGACGGACACGGCGGGAACGCGGCACACCCGCCATGACCACGTGAAACTCGAACGGCAGCCGAATGCAGGCCTGACGGGCCGATGTCCTACGATCTCCGGCATGAGCACCGCAGCCATCCCGGGCGCGCCACTGCCCGTCCGCACTCCAGGCTCCCGTGCGCGGGGGCGCCACCGCCGCCCCGAGCGCCCCGAGATCCCGGCCGGCTCCCCGGCCCTGGTGCTCGCCGTGCCCGCGACCGCCGGGCCCGAGTCCCGCTCGGTCGTCGAGGAGCTGCTGTCGATCGTCCGCAGCGAGCAGAGCGGCATCCAGACCGCCGTCGGCTACCTCCCGGGCGAAGCCGCCCAGGGGGTCGACAGTGACGACCGCACCGTCGCCGAACTGCTGGCCATGGCCGCCGAGGCCGGCCTGCCCGCGCCGGTCCTGGTGCCGCTGGTACCCGGCCCGCACGGATTCCTGACCGAACTTCACGCCCTCGCCGCGGAGTACGGAGCCCCCGTCACCGACGTGCTCGGCCCGCACCCGCTGCTCGCCGAGGCCGTGCACGTGCGCCTGTCCGAGGCCGGCCTGGCACGCGCCGACCGGGCCCGGCTGTTCGCCATCGCGACCGCCGCGGACGGCGTCGTGCTGACCACCGTCGGCGGCGAGGAGGCCGCTGCCGCGGCCGGCATCACCGGTGTCCTGCTGGCGGCCCGGCTGGCCGTCCCGGTCGTGCCCGCCGCGCTCGACGTGCCGGGCTCGGTCGCCGCGGCCGTCAACCACCTCAAGGAGACCGGCTCCCAGCGCCCGGCGCTGGCACCGCTGGTGATCGGGCCGGAGGCCGACTCCGAACTGCTCGCCACGGCCGCCGAGGAGACCGGCTGCCCGTCCGCGGCGCCGCTGGGCGCCTACCCGACGGTCGGCCAGCTGATCGCCGCCACCTACCTGGCCGCGCTGCCGGCACCCTCCCCCGAGGCCCTGGCGCAGGCCGAGGCCGAGGCGGCGGAGGCCGCCGAGGGCGCGCACGCCGACCACTCCGGCCGGGGCGGTCACGCCGCCCACGCCGCTCGCACCGCCACCGAGGAGTCGGTCGGCCAGTAGCGGTCACCGCACGCGTGAAGGGCCCGGAACGGCTACGTTCCGGGCCCTTCCTGCTTGCCCCGTAAGGGAGTTAAGGGGCGAATAGGTGTGATGTCCGTTCTATCCGCATTTGTTCGCCGCCGCTCGATCCATCCCCCGACGGCCACAGTGTGGACGCACCTCCTTCTCGGCGGGCGGGCCCCGGGGGACCCGACCCGCCGCCACCCGCCTCCTGAAGCACAGACAGTTGCGCACGCCCTTCGCGGCATTGCCGGAAATCGGCCATTTTCGATCATGGCGAGCGAGGGGAACGACCGTTCTCGCCAAACCGTGATGCGCGTCACAGGTGTTTGCAGTTTGAACTTAAGTCTGCTTAACGTGCTCCCCGTTCGTGGCCACACGAACCCAGTTCATCCGCGACGCCGAGTCCTGCCGTCGGATGTCCTGGCAGCGCGAAAACGCACCACGGCAGGAGCGGGGGACCCACAGGTAAGTCGCCCCGGACCGTTCCCCGGAACGATCCAGGGCTAGGGGTGAAGCCGCGCCCACAGCGCGGCCGGGCAACTCCAGCCCGAATCCGACAGCTCACCTCGCAGGCGTGGGAGAGGACTGCGTCTTCATGCTGCCCACCAACGGCACCCGTCTGTCCAGTCGTACCCGACGCGTGATCGCCGCCATCGGCGTCGCGGGCGTCGGCCTCACCATCCCCTGCCTCACCTCCGGCACCGCCTCCGCCGCCTCCGTCGCCACCTGGGACAAGGTCGCCCAGTGCGAGAGCACCGGCAACTGGAGCATCAACACCGGCAACGGCTTCTACGGCGGCCTGCAGTTCACCTCCAGCACCTGGGCCGCCTTCGGCGGCACCGCGTACGCCCCCCAGGCCAACCAGGCCACCAAGGACCAGCAGATCGCCGTCGCCGAGAAGGTCCTCGCCTCGCAGGGCCCCGGCGCCTGGCCGGTGTGCTCGGTCCAGGCCGGCCTGACCAAGGGCGGCACCCCGGCCACCGTCGACACCTCGGCCGGCTCGACCACCGGCTCGGCTGCCAGCTCGACCGCCACCAAGCCCGCCGCGAAGCCGGCCACCCCGGCCACCCCGGCCGCCAAGCCCGCACAGAGCCAGGCCCCGGCCACCCCGGCCGCGAAGCCCGCACAGAGCCAGGCCCCGGCCACCCCGGCCACCCCGGCCGCGAAGCCCGCCAAGCCGGCCGCACCGGCCCAGGACCAGGCACAGGCCCCCGCCGACTCCGCCAACGGCACCTCGGCGCAGAAGGGCCAGAACCAGGCCCAGAACAGCGCCCAGCCCCAGGGCGACGACTACACCGTCACCTCCGGCGACTGGCTGTCCTCGATCGCCGACAAGCACAACCTCCAGGGCGGCTGGCAGCGGCTGTACGAGCTCAACCGCGGCACCCTGACCGAGGGTCCGGACACCATCTACCCGGGCCAGCGCCTCTCGTTCAAGGACGGCGGCCAGGCCCAGCAGTCGGCTCAGACCGACCAGTCCGGCTCGGACTTCACCTGGTTCGACCGCTCGCAGAAGTCCGGCCAGACCTCCAACGGCGCCGCCGTGAACGCCAAGCCGACCGCCCAGCCGCAGGCCCCGGCCCCGGCCCCGGCCCCGGCCCCGGCCCCGGCCGCCAAGCCGGCTTCCAAGCCGGCCGCCCAGGCGCAGACCCCCGCTCAGACCCCGGCCGCCACCGGCAGCATGGCCGCCGCGGTCTCCTTCGCCCAGTCGAAGGTCGGCCAGGCGTACGTCTACGGCGGTACCGGCAACGGCGGTTGGGACTGCTCCGGCCTGACCCAGGCCGCGCTGCGCGCCGCGGGCGTCTCCGTCCCGCGCGTCGCCGCCGACCAGGCCGCCGCCAGCACCCGCGTCTCGCTGGACAGCCTGCAGGCGGGCGACCTGCTGTTCTGGTCCAACAACGGCCAGAACTCCGGCGTCTACCACGTCGCGATCTACATCGGCGGCGGCCAGTACGTCGAGGCCGCCAACCCGAGCTCGGGCGTGCGCCTGCAGACCGTCGCCAACTGGGCGCCGGACTTCGCCGGCCGGGTCTGAGCACGACCCGCGGGTGACAGCTGACAACTGACGGCTGACAGATAACAGATTTCAGATAACAGATTTCATCATCTGTTATCTGTCAGTCGCCGCCCGCCCCGGCGGTCGCCCGGCGCCGTAGGAAGGCCGCCGGCAGACCGCCGGGCAGGACCGCCCGAGGCCATGGTCAAAGCCCGCCCCCAGCGGGCATGCTGCTGCTCCGGCACCCGAGGAGGAGTCACCATGGCCCAGGTCACCGTCACACTCGACGCCAACCTCGCGATCGACGCGATGATGCTCTCCGGCACCAAGAACCCGCAGGACGCCGTCGAACTCGTCCTGCGCGACTACCTGGCCCGCGGCCGCCGCACCGAGACCCGCACCGGCGACGCCACCGACGGCCAACGGCTCACCGAGAGCCGCCCCACGGACCACGAGGGCTGACCCGGCACCCGGGCGGCACGCAACGGGCCCCGGAGAGCAACAGCTCTCCGGGGCCCGTCCGTTGACCGTCCTCAGCGCGCGCAGGCCCCCGTGGAGCCGCGCATGACCAGCTCCGGCTGGAACATGAACTCCCCGCGCTGGACCGCGTTCCCGCCGACCTCCTCCAGCAGCGCGTCCACCGCCGCGGTCGCCATCGCCTCGACCGGCTGGCGGATCGTGGTCAGCGGCGGCTCGGTGAAGGCGATCAGCGGCGAGTCGTCGAAGCCGACCACCGAGACGTCGTGCGGCACCGACAGTCCACGCTGCCGCACCGCCCGGATCGCCCCGAGCGCCATCATGTCGCTGCCGCAGACGATCGCCGTGCAGCCCTTGTCCAGCAGTGCGCCGGCCGCCGCGTGCCCGCCCTCCACGCTGAACAGCGTGTGGTGGACGAGTTCCTCGGCCTCCTCCTGGCTCCGTCCCAGCACCTCGCGCATCGCCGCCGTGAAGCCCTCGATCTTGCGCAGCACCGGCACGTACCGCCGCTGCCCGACGGCCAGCCCGATCCGCTCGTGCCCGAGTTCGGCCAGGTGCTGGACGGCCATCCACATCGCGGCCCGGTCGTCCGGCGAGATGAACGGCGCGTCGATCCGCTCGCTGTAGCCGTTGATCAGCACGAACGGCACCCCGCGCCCGGTCAGCCGGGCGTAGCGGTCGTGGTCGGCGGTGGAGTCGGCGTGCAGCCCGGAGGCGAAGACGATGCCCGCCACACCCCGGTCGACCAGCATCTCGACCAGTTCGTCCTCGGTGGACCCGCCCGGCGTCTGGGTGCACAGCACCGGGGTGTACCCGTGCCGGCTGAGCACCTGCTCGATCACCTGGGCCAGTGCGGGGAAGATCGGGTTGCTCAGCTCCGGCGTGATCAGCCCGATCAGGCCGGCGCTGCGCTGGCGCAGTCGGGTCGGCCGCTCGTAGCCGAGCACGTCGAGCGCCGCCAGCACGGTCTGCCGGGTGGCGGCGGAGACGTTCGCCTTGCCGTTGAGTACGCGGGAGACGGTGGCTTCGCTGACCCCCGCCTGCGCCGCGATGTCTGAGAGTCGCGCCGTAGTCACGGTCCCAGAGCCTATTGCAACCACGTCAGACCGCCCACCAGCCGGTGCTGTCCGGCGCGAGCACCGTCTCGCCGCCGTCGACCACCAGCTCCACCGAGGAGAGCAGCAGCTTTCCGGGCGCCGCTATCCGGACCGGCTCGTCCGTGGCGTTGACGGTGCAGACGAAGGAGCCGCGGCGGAACGCCAGGGTCCCCTCGGGGCCCTCCAGCCACTCCACGGCCGTCCCGGCGCCGAGGTCGTCCTGGGAGCGGCGGACGGCGAGCGCGCTGCGGTACAGCTCCAGGGTGGACGCCGGGTCGCCGGTCTGCGCCTCGACGCTCAGCGCGGCCCACTCGGCCGGCTGCGGCAGCCAGGACGGCCCGCCGGCGACCGGGCCGAAGCCGTACGGGGCCTCGGTGCCGGACCACGGGATCGGGACGCGGCAGCCGTCGCGGTAGCCGTCCTGCCCGGCCTTGCGGAAGAACGACGGGTCCTGGCGGACCTCGTCCGGCAGGTCGGTGACGTCCGGGAGGCCGAGTTCCTCACCCTGGTAGATGTACGCGGAGCCGGGCAGCGCGAGCATCAGCAGGGTGGCGGCGCGGGCGCGGCGCAGGCCGAGCTCGCGGTCGCCGGGGGTGCGGATCTGGGTGCCGAGGCCGGGCGGGTTGGCGAAGCGGGTGGCGTGCCGGGTGACGTCGTGGTTGGACAGCACCCAGGTGGTGGGGGCGTCGACCGGGCGCATCGAGTCGAGCGAGACGTCGATCACCTCGCGCAGCGCGGCGGCGTCCCAACCAGCGCCCAGGTACTGGAAGTTGAAGGCCTGGTGCAGCTCGTCGGGGCGCACGTAGTTGGCGGTGCGCTGGACGGTCGGGGTCCAGGCCTCGGCGACGCCGATCCGCTGGCCCGGGTACTCGTCGAGGATCTTGCGCCAGCTGCGGTAGATCTCGTGCACGCCGTCCTGGTCGAAGAACGGCATGACGTCGTTGCCGAGCAGCTTGAGCTGGTCCGCGCCGCCGAGGTCGGGCAGGCCGGGGGCCTTCACCAGGCCGTGGGCGACGTCGATGCGGAAGCCGTCGACACCCATGTCGAGCCAGAACCGCAGGATCGAGCGGAACTCGTCGGCGACTGCCCGGTTCTCCCAGTTGAAGTCGGGCTGCTCGGGGGCGAACAGGTGCAGGTACCAGTCGCCGGGGGTGCCGTCCGGGTTCTCGCTGCGGGTCCAGGCCGGGCCGCCGAAGATGGACTCCCAGTCGTTGGGCGGCAGTTCGCCGTTCTCGCCCTTGCCGGGGCGGAAGTGGTACCGCTCGCGCAGCGGGGACTCGGGGCCCTCGCGCAGGGCGCGCTGGAACCACTCGTGCTGGTCCGAGGAGTGGTTGGGGACGAGGTCGACGATGATCCGCAGCCCCAGCTGGTGGGCGTCCCGGATGAGCGCGTCGGCGTCCAGCAGGCTGCCGAACATCGGGTCCACGGCGCGGTAGTCGGCGACGTCGTAGCCCGCGTCCGCCTGCGGCGAGGCGTAGAACGGCGAGAGCCAGACCGCGTCCACGCCGAGGTCGCGCAGGTACGGCAGGCGGCTGCGGATGCCGGGCAGGTCGCCCATGCCGTCGCCGTTGGAGTCGGCGAAGCTGCGCGGGTACACCTGGTAGATGACCGCGTCCCGCCACCAGCCTCTGGAGGCGCCGCCAGTCACAGGAGCCGGGGTGACCGCCTCGTGGGCGGCGGCGTCGGCGGCAGGCCGGGAGGTGTCGGCCAGGTTCTGGGTCATGGACGGTATCCCTTGGGGACTAGAGGAGCGAGGAGCGTTACGACTTGGAGGCACCGGCGGTCAGACCGGTGACCAGGTGGCGCTGCACCAGGTAGAAGAAGGCTGCCGACGGGATCGCGATCAGCACGGCGGTCGCGGCCATCAGGTTCCACTGGGCGTCGTGCTCGCTGACGAAGGTCTGCAGGCCCACGGCCAGCGTGTACTTGTCGGAGCTGAGCATGAAGGTGGAGGCGAACGGCACCTCGGCCCAGTAGGTGAGGAAGGAGTAGAAGGCGGCCACCGCCAGGCCCGGGCGGGCGAGCGGCAGCACCAGCCGCCAGAAGGTGCCGAACGGGCTGAGCCCGTCGACCCGGCCGGCCTCGTCGATCTCCACCGGGATGGTGTCGAAGTAGCCCTTCAGCAGCCAGGCGCAGTACGGCACGGTGGTGGTCGAGTAGACCAGGATCAGGCCCAGGTAGCTGTCCAGCAGGCCGAGGTCGGAGAGCATCGTGTACATCGGCACGATCAGCACCGCGATCGGGAACATCTGGGTGACCAGCAGCGACCACATCAGCGGCCGGTGGCCGGGGAAGCGCATCCGGGAGACGGCGTAGCCGGTGGTGGCGGCGACCAGGACGCCGAACACGGTGGTGACGCCGGAGACCAGGAGGGCGTTGCCGAACCAGGTGAAGAAGTCCGTGTCGAACAGCACGTGGTGGTAGTTCGACAGCGTGAGCTTGTCGAGGATCGCGCCGGGGTGGAGGTAGTCGGTCTTGTCCGGGCCGAGCGAGACGAAGAGGATCCACGCCACCGGGAACAGCGCGATCAGGCCGGCCACGATCAGGGTGCCGTGGGACAGCGCCCTGGCCAGCGGGCTGCTCTCGCCGCGCCGGCGGGCCTTGGCCGGCCGGGCGGCCGGGGCCACGGCCGTCGCGGGGGTGGGGAGTTCGGTGGTGGTGCTCATCGGGGGTACCTGCCTTCGTGGGTCAACTGGGTCCGGGGCCTCAGCCGTTGGCCTGCTCGTTGCGGGCGAGCCAGCGCCGGTAGAAGGCGGTGAAGACGATCAGGATGGACAGCAGGATCACGCCGTAGGCGGCGGACTGGGCGTAGTCCCGGGGGATCTGGCCGAAGCCGAGGCGGTAGGCCCAGGTGACCAGCAGCTGGGCGTCGGGCGCACCGGTGCCGAAGAGCAGGAAGATGACGTTGAACTGGTTGAACGTCCAGATCACGCCGAGCAGGACGACGGTGGAGGAGACGGCCCGCAGCCCGGGCAGGGTGACGTACCGGAAGCGCTGCCACGGCGTGGCGCCGTCCATCTCGGCGGCCTCGTACAGCTCGGCCGGGATCGACTGCAGGCCGCCGAGCAGCGAGATCATCATGAACGGCACGCCGGCCCAGGTGTTGACCAGGATCGCGGCGGACTTCTGCGCCCACGGGTCGGTGAGCCAACCGGGTTCGGGCAGGTGGAGGAAGCCGAGCATGCTGTTGACGACACCGCCGTCGGACAGCATCAGTCGCCAGGAGAAGACGGTGACGAAGGTCGGCACGGCCCAGGGCAGGATGAGCAGCATCCGGTAGACGGCGCGGCCGCGCAGCTTCTTGTTGAGCAGCAGGGCGAGGCCCAGGCCGAGGGTGTAGTGCAGGAAGACGCAGATGGCCGTCCAGGCGATGGTCCAGACGAAGTGGGACCAGAAGCGGTCGTACGAGCCGGGGCCCCACAGGATGTCGGCGTAGTTGTGGAAGCCGACGAAGTTGTAGCTGGCCGGGATCTCGTTGACGCCGATCTTGCGGGCGACGTTGAGGCTGTTGGCGTCGGTCAGGGTGAGCCAGAGGCCCTGGACCAGCGGGTAGAGCACCAGGGCACCGAGGACCAGCACCACGGGGGCGATCATCGCGTAGGCGTACCAGTGCTTGGCGTAGGAGCGCTTGACGCGTTCCAGCAGGCCCGGACGCTGCTCGCGCTCCGGGCTGCCCTTGCCGGTGGCGCCCTGCACGGCGACTGACATCGATTGACACCTTCTCGGGGGGAAGTCTCGGGGAGAGCGGGTCCGGCCGCCGGGCCCGCCGGGTGGCCGCCGCCGCTCCAGGCCGGACAGGGCCTGGAGCGACGGCGGCCCGGACGGCCGACGGCGACTACTTGGCGAAGCCCGGCAGCAGCTTGGCGTAGTCGGTGGCGACGGTGTTCAGCGCGTCCTGGGTGCCGGTGCCCTGGACGGCCTTGCCCAGGTTGGTGCCGAGCGAGGAGAACAGCGAGCTGTACTCGGGCAGTTCGGGGCGCGGCTTGGCGCTGCCGAGGACGGCCTGGAAGCCGGCGATGCCGGGGTCGGCCTTGACGTCGGCGGTGAAGGCGTCGGAGCGGGTCGGCAGGGTGGAGTTCTTCTGCGCGATGAAGGCCTGGCTCTCCGCCGAGGTCATGAAGGCGGCGAACTTCTCGGCGGCGGCCTTGTGGGCCTGGTCGGCACCGGCGTAGACGGAGATGTTGTGCCCGCCGGTGGGCGCACCGGACTTGCCGCTGGAGCCCGCCGGGACGGGCGCGATGCCGAGGTTGTTCTTGTCGGCGAACGCGGCGCCCTTGTAGATGTTGGTGATCTCCCACGGGCCCTGGACGATGGCCGCGACCTTGCCGTTGTTGAAGGCGTCCATCATGTGCGCGTAGGCGTCGGTGGTGACGTCGGCCTTGGCCATGCCGGGCGCGGTGAACATCGTCTTGTAGGTCTCGATGGCCTTGACGGCCTCCGGCGAGGTGACAGTGATCTTCTTGCCGGCGGCGTCGACGGTGTCGGTGCCCTCGCCGAACAGGAACGGCATCGCGTAGTAGCCGTCCGCGGCCTTCAGCCAGAAGCCGTCGACACCGGCCTTGTCCTTGAGCGCGGCGGCGTCGGTCTTCAGCTCGTCCCAGGTCTTGGGGGCGGCGGTGATGCCGGCCTTGGCGAACAGCTCCTTGTTGTAGAGCAGGCCCAGGGTGTCGGTGACCAGCGGCACGCCGTACAGCTTGCCGTCGAACTTGGCCTGCTGGATCAGGCTGGGCTGGAAGGCGGAGGTGTCGGCGACGGCCGGGGTGCCGTCGAGCGGCTCCAGGTAGCCGGCCTTGGCGAAGGCGGCGGTCCAGCCGACCTCGGAGCGGAACACGTCCGGAGCGCCCTTGGCCCCCATGGCGGTCTGGAGCTTGTTCTGCGCCTGGTCGAACGGGACGTTGACGAAGTCGACCTTGACGTTCGGGTTGGCGGCCTCGAACTTCTTGACCAGCTCCTGGTAGTTCGGCGCCTCGTTGGTGGCGTTCGAGGTGTCCCAGTAGGTGAGGGTGACCGGCCCGTCGGCCTTGCCGTTTGAGCTGGAGCCGCTGCTGCCACAGGCAGCCATCGAGACCGCGAGGGCCACAACGAGGGCAGAGGCCGCGATGCCACGCCGCATGAGAACTCCTTGGGAGGGTGGGGGTGCCCGAGATCTTCGGAGACAGGCGCATAATGGCTGCCTCGTGCCGACTGCACCGTTGCTGCCGTCGGGCTCGGAAGGAAGTTAACAGCGGTGCAATAGCGACGGAAAGTCCTTGCAGCAAGTTTCTGCAAGAAACAGCGATCGTTACGCCCACGTGTCCTGGACGTAGCCGCACGGTAGTTGACAGTGCGACCAAATGTCCGGGTTCGCCCGCTTCAAGCCGGTACCGGATGGCCGAGAGCACCACCATCCCTGGCCGAAAACCGCTTGCAGCAGACTGAACGCATGCGTATCAGAGCCGCCATGAGGGACGAACTGCCGCTGCTGTGCGAACTGGAGCGGGCCGCCGGGGCCCCCTTCGCCGCGATCGGCATGCCGGAGATCGCCGACGACGAACCACCGGCGCCGCACGAGCTGACCCACTACCTGGACGCGGGCATCGCCCTGGTCGCCGTCCCCGACGCGACCGACCTGCCCCACGGAACCGACCTGCCCCAGCAACCCGGTCCCGGTCCCGGTCCGATCGCCGGCTACCTGCTCGCCGAGCCGGTGGACGGCGCCCTGCACATCGAGCAGGTGTCGGTCCACCCCGACCACGCCCGCCGGGGCATCGGCCGGGCGCTGATCGAACACCTCGCGGCCGGCACCGACGCCCCCGCGCTCACCCTCACCACCTTCGCCGACGTCCCCTGGAACGCCCCCTACTACGCCCGCTGCGGCTTCCGCCCGCTCGCCGACCACGAGCTCACCCCGGGCCTGCGGGAGATCCGCCGCAAGGAGGCCGAGCACGGTCTCGACCGCTGGCCCCGGCTCTGCATGCGCCGGGACCTCGCACGGGACCTCCAGCAGGACCTCACGCAGAACCTCACGCAGAACCTCACGCAGAACCTCACCCCGGACGTGCCCGGAGCGCTCAGCTGACGCCCAGCCGCAGCACGGTGGTCGAGCGGAACTCCTCCCCCGGCCGCAGCACGGTGCTCGGGAACGCCGGGTGGTTCGGGGAGTCCGGGAAGTGCTGGGTCTCCAGCGCGATCCCGGCGAACGGCCCGTACGGGACACCGCTCGCGCCGGTGACCGCCCCCTGGAACTTGTTGGCCGTGTAGACCTGGACGCCCGGCTCGGTGGTCAGCACCTCCAGGGTGCGCCCGCTGACCGGGTCCTCCAGCAGCGCCGCCCGGGCCGGGCTGCCGTCGGCCGGCCGGGCCCGGAGCACCCAGTTGTGGTCGTAGCCGCCGGGCCCGGCCAGCTGCGGGTGGTCGTCGTGCACCGACTTGCCGATCGGCGTGGCCACCGTGAAGTCGAACGGCGTGCCGGCCACCGGTTCGGTCCGCCCGTAAGGGATCTGCCGCTCGTCGGCCGGGGTGTAGGCGTCGGCGTCGAGGGTGAGCAGGTGGCCGCGGACGTCGCCGTTCCCTTCACCCGCAAGGTTGAAGTACGCGTGGTTGGTCAGGTTGACCACGGTCGGCTTGCTGGTGACGGCGCGGTAGGCGATCACCAACTCGCCGGCCGGGTCCAGGGTGTAGGAGACGGTGATGTCCAGCGCGCCGGGGAAGCCCTGGTCGCCGTCCGGGCTGTGCAACCGCAGCCGCACCCCGCCCTCGATCCGCTCGGCCTCCCAGATCCGCTGCGCGAAGCCGTCCGGCCCGCCGTGGATGGTGATGCCGCCGCCGGTCGGGGCGAGCGGGTGCTCCTCGCCGTCGATGGTGATCCTGGAACCGTCGATCCGGTTGGCGTACCGGCCGACCACGGTGCCGTAGTGCCGGGCCGGGCCGAGGATCTGCGTCAGCTGGTCGGTGGAGAGCAGCAGTTGGGCGGGGCGCCCGGCGCGGTCCGGGCCGGTGAGGGTGTGCAGGGTGGCGCCGAGGGTGAGCACGCTCGCCTCGTACGGGCCGGCGGAGAGCGTCCAGCGCTCGATCGCGGCGCCCGCGCCCGAGGGGTCGAGGGGTTCGTGCCGCACGCTGGTGGCCTCGCTCGCCATGGCCTGCTCCTCACTGGCGGTCGCGGGGTGCCGTGACCGCCCCGGTTCCGGGTCCGTCCAGGGGGTCGCCGCGGCGCCCCCACGTCTGCGTCAGCCTAGGGCGTGTCTGACAATTCGCGGCGGATCAGCGCGCGGCTCCCCCAGCCTTCGGCCGGGAGGTACCCCCATTACGCGCCCGGCTGGGCGTGCCGGCGAAGCGTCCTCGTACTGGGTGTACTTGGACGTTTCGCCGGTGCGTTCAGGCGGGATGCCTGGGGGCACCTCCCGGCCGCCAGGCTGGGGGAGCGTCGTGCGCCCGGCGGGAATTGTCAGACACGCCCTAACGACGGCGACCGCTCCGGGAGCGCTCCCGTGCCTCCGCGCGCCGCCCCGCCGCCCACGCCCCCCTGCCACCGCGGGCTACGCCTCCTCGGGCTCCGCCCCCGGCCGGGTGGCCCCGCGCGGCTGCGTCGGCAGCCCGAGGGCGGAGGCCAGGCCGTCCGGCCCGCTGCCCGCCTTGCGGTAGACCGCGGCCAGTCGGCGGTTGACCAGGCTGAGGTGCACGCCGAGCTCGTCGGCGATGCGCTGCGGCGGCACGCCCTGCACCGCGAGGTTGGCGACCTCCCACTCGGGCTGACTGAGCGTCTCCCGGAAGTCGCGCAGCCCCAGCCGGTTGGGCCGCAGGCCGTAGTTGGCCAGCTCCCGCCGCGCCTGGTCGACCAGCCCCTCGGCCGAGCAGTGCTGGGCCAGTTCGATGCCCTGGTACAGGTACTCCTGCGCGTCCTCCAGCCGCCCGACCCGGCGCAGCGCGGCGCCGAGGTCGACCAGCGCGACGGCGTGCTCGTACCCGGCCGGCGACTGGCCGAGGTACATCACGGCCTGCTCCAGCAGCTCGACCGCCTGCTGGCCGTCCTCGATCTGGGCGTTCAGCCGCAGCGCGGTGCCGATCGCCGAGGCGGTGCCGAAGGTGCGGGCGTCCTGGACGGCCTTCTGGGCGTACTCGCGGGCGCGGTCGGGCTCGTCGGCCGCGATCGCGATGGCGAGGTGGCCGGCCCAGGGCGCCCAGACGGTGTTGTGCCAGCCGCGGGCCTCCAGTTGGGCTCCGGCCTCGGTGAGCGCGGCGGCCGCCCCGGCGTAGCGCTTCTTGGCGATCAGCAGCTTGCCGTACAGCGAGGGCGCGTCGGGCAGCACCATCGCGGTCGTGTGGTACGGCGGGTGGAAGCCGAACTCGACGGCGAGTTCCCAGGCCTCCTCGGTCCGGCCGCGGGCGAGCAGGGTGTCCACCAGGACGCCGACGGCGTCCCAGGCGAGCGGCAGCTTGGGGCCGATCCGCTCGGACAGTCGCAGTGCGCGGCGCAGGAAGTCCTCGGCCTCGGCGAGCAGGCCGCGGCGGAAGCGGGCGAGGCCCATCAGGAAGTACGCGAAGCCCCGGTGGGCACCGCTCCACCCGGCGACCTCGAACTGGATGATGGCGTCCGCGAACAGCCGCTCGGCCTGGGCGATGCGGTCGTTGTAGGTGTAGGTGAGGCCGAGCATGGAGGGCAGTTCGAAGCCCCAGGTGCTGTCGGTCCAGCCGAGTCCCTTGGGCAGGCGGCCGGCGTCGAGGACTGCGTCGGCGTAGGTCAGCGCCTCGGCGGAGGGGGCGCCGCGCAGGGTGAGGTCCCAGGCGCGCATCGCGAGGACGGCCCGGTCGGCGGCGTCGCGGGTGCTGAGGCCGTCGCACATGAGGCCGAGCCGGGTGGATCGGCCAGGCCCGTCGTCCTCGGACTTGCGGAAGGCGTGCCACATGAACGAGGCGGCCTGGAGCCGGAGTCGGCCGGCCGGGTCGGCGGTCTGCTCGGCCTCGTCCTGGCAGACCACCGCGGCCTGGCGCAGTTCGCCGCTGTGTGCGAGCACCTCGGAGAGCCGGAAGGTGGCGTCTACCCGCAGTTCGGGGCGCAGCGGCCCCTCGTCGGGGTCGAGGGCGAGCTTGAGCTGGTTGACGGTGGCGACGGGGTCGGTGAGCAGGGCGGAGCAGCCCAGTTCGTACAGCACCTCGGCGCGGATGTCGTCGGCCGGGGGTTCGTTGAGGGCGCGGTGCAGGCAGCGCTGGGCGGCTTCGGGGGCGCCGATCAGCAGGTGTTCGACGGCGGCCCGGCGCAGTTTGCGGACGGTCTTGTCGTCGCCCTCGCCGGAGAAGGTCTCGACGAGGTGGCGGGAGGCGGCGAGCAGGCCGAGTCCGGCGTTCTCGATCTCGGCGGCGGCGACGCCGTGCATGCCGGTGCGGGTGGCCTCCGGCATGGTGTTGTAGATCGAGCTGCCGATCAGCGGGTGGACGAACTCCAGGTTGCCGTTGGGGGTCTGGGTGAGCACGCGCTGCTTGCGCAGCTGCTTGATGGCGTCGCGGGCGCCCTCGGTGGTCTGGGCGCAGATCCGGGTGGCGAGGTCGACCCGGATGTCGGTGCCGAGCATCGCGCAGGCCCAGGCGAAGCGCAGGGTGCCGGAGCCGAGCCGGTCGATCCAGCTCTTGAGGGTCATTCCGGTGGCGTCGACGGCGAGTTCGCGCAGTTGCTGGGAGTTCTCCTCGACCGGTTCGAGGTCCTGGTCGCGGACCTGGTCGAGCAGGGCGACGGCTTCGAAGGGGTTGCCGTTGACGACGTTCCAGAACTCGTAGCAGAAGGCGTCCTCGGCCTTGTCGCCGAGTTCGGCGCGGATCATGTCGGTGACGGAGACCAGCGAGAGCCGGTTGAGCTCGTGCTTGCTGGTGGCAAGGCCGAGGACGGCCTTGCGGTGCTGCTGGATCTCGGTCGGCCAGTCGTTCTCGTCCTCGCGGAAGGCGAAGACGAGCAGGACGGGCAGTTCGCGGGAGCGGACGGCGAACTGGGTGAGCCAGGAGAGCGACTCGTGGTCGCCCCAGTGCAGGTCGTCGACGATCATGACCAGCGGGGCCCGGCGCGGCGCGAGTTGGGTGAGGACGTAGTCGAGGCCGTCGCGCACGCCCTGGGGGTCGAGGCGGCGGGCGCCGGCCTTGGGCCGCTTGAGGCCCATGGCCGGTCCGACGACCTCCTCCCAGGTGCCCATGACCTGGCGGAACTCGTCGGGCTGCAGGCTGGTGAGGAGGGGTTGGAGGAGCTGGCGCAGCACGTGGTAGGGCTCGTTGAACTGGCGCTCGCCGCCGCGGGCGAACAACACCGTGGCGCGGTCGCGGAGTTTGGCGACCCGTCGGACCTCGTGCAGCAGGCTGGTCTTTCCGATGCCGGGGCGACCGGAGAAGGCGAGCAGTTCGCCGATCTCGGTGCCGCCGGCCGCGAATTCGCAGCAGAGCTTGTCGACGGCCGTCTCGACGGAGCGGAGTTCGGCGTCGCGGTCGCGCAGCCTGACCCTCGGCGAGGTGCTGTCGCCGTCCCGGCCGGAACCTGATCCCGTCCGAAGTTCGTTGTCCTGCTCGGTCACCGTCGTGCCTCCGCCTCGCCACTCGCGTCACAGCCCGTGTCGCTGCTCGCATCACTGCCCGTGGAGCCGAGGTTAGCGCTGCGTGGCACTCGCTGTGGGGCATTCGCGCAGGCTGGGGCGGACGGTGAGGGTTCGGACGCCTTGCCAAGGGCAATTGCCCTATACCCCTAACGTCCGATCATTACATCAGATACCCTACGGCCCGCGAGGCGAAGATGATCTTTCGCTATCACCCTCTCCCCGGAAGCCTCGCCGCGTCAACTCCCCCCACACCCAACGTTCGAACCACTAGTACCCCCACCCTTCGCCGCACCGGGAGTCCGATGTCTGACGACACCTCACTTCAGATTCCGTTCCCGCACCGTCGCAGCCCGCACGGACCGCAGGCCACCGCGCTGCACCGTGACTGGCTGGTCCGCCACCCGCTGCTCCCCGACGTCGACCACCCCGGGTACGCCCACTGGGACGTGGTCGACCTCGCCGCCCTCGGCTACCCCGACACCGGCCCGGACGAACTCTCCCTCGCCGCCGACCTGATGGGCTTCTACTTCCTCTTCGACGACCAGTTCGACGGCCCGCTCGGCCGCCGCCCGACGGAGGTCGCCCCCATCTGCGAGCGGCTGATCGCCGTCCTGCACGGAGCCCGCCCCGACCAGGACTCGCCGGTCGAGACCGCCTTCGCCGACCTCTGGGACCGCAGCGTGCGCGGCATGCCCGCCCGCTGGCAGGCCCGCGCCGCGTACAACTGGGAGTGGTACCTGGCCAGTCACCCCGCCGAGGCCGCCGGCCGCATCTCCACCCGGCCACCCGACCGCGACGGCTACCTGGTGCTCAGACGAGGCACCGCGGCGATGGAGACCATCTTCGACATGGTCGAACGCCTCGGCCAGTTCGAGGTGCCCGCAGCCGTCCTGCACCACCCGGTGCTGCGTCAACTGCGCCAGCTGGCAGCCGACATCCCCTCGCTCAGCAACGACGTCCGGTCGTTCCCGCTGGAGGCCCCGCGCGGCGACGTCAACAACCTGGTGATGATCGTCCAGCGCGAGCGCCGCTGCTCGGCCGAGGAGGCCTGCGCGGTGGTGCTGGAGGAGGCGCAGCTGATGGTCGAGCGGTGCCGGGACCTGCACAACCGACTGCCGGACGTCTACCGGGAGTTGGGGCTCTCCCGGGTCGAACGGACGATCGCCCAGCGGTACGCGGACGGGCTGGTCACCTGGCTCGCCGGCTACCTGTACTGGGAGTCCCGCACCGGCCGGTACCACGCGGTCTGACACCGTCCCGGACGGAGCGCGGAGACACGGTGCGCGCCCCGCGCGACGGCCGGAACGCGCAACCCTCCGTACGGGCCGGGCGCACGGACCGTAGCCGCGCCCGCGCCGGGCGGCTATCGTGCTCGACGGCGGACGCCCCGGCGGGCGTCCGCCCGGAATTGCGTGTCCACACCCTCCCGCCGGGCCGCCCCGCGCCGGGCGCGGCCCGGCGCGCCGCCCCGCCACCCGGTCCGGGCGGCGCCCGACGTCGCGAGGAGACACCAGAGCATGACGGTCTACCAGCCCCCCGGCACGCCCGGCAGCATCGTCGCCTACCGCTCCCGGTACGAGCACTGGATCGGCGGCGGCTGGACCCCGCCGGTGCGCGGCGAGTACTTCGGCGACCCGACCCCGGTCACCGGCGAGGTGTTCACCGAAGTCGCCCGCGGCACCGCCGAGGACATCGAGGCCGCGCTGGACGCGGCCCACGCCGCCGCCCCCGGCTGGGGCCGCACCCCGCCCGCCGAGCGGGCCCAGGCGCTGCTGCGGATCGCCGACCGGATGGAGGCGAACCTGGAGCGGCTGGCCGTCGCGGAGAGCTGGGAGAACGGCAAGCCGGTGCGCGAGACGCTGGCCGCCGACCTCCCGCTCGCGGTCGACCACCTGCGCTACTTCGCGGGCGCGCTGCGCGCCCAGGAGGGCGGCCTGTCCCAGCTGGACGAGGACACCGTGGCGTACCACTTCCACGAGCCGCTGGGCGTGGTCGGCCAGATCATTCCGTGGAACTTCCCGATCCTGATGGCGATCTGGAAGCTCGCCCCGGCGCTCGCGGCCGGCAACGCGGTGGTGCTCAAGCCCGCCGAGCAGACCCCGGCCTCGGTGCTGCTGTGGGCCGAGCTGACCGCCGACCTGCTGCCGCCCGGCGTGGTCAACATCGTCACCGGCTTCGGCGAGGAGGCCGGCGCCCCGCTGGCCTCCAGCAACCGCATCCGCAAGATCGCCTTCACCGGCGAGACCACCACCGGCCGGCTGATCGCCCGCTACGCCAGCGACAACCTGATCCCGGTCTCGCTGGAACTCGGCGGCAAGAGCCCCAACCTGTTCTTCGCGGACGTCGCCGACGCCTCGGACGCCTTCTACGACAAGGCGGTCGAGGGCTTCGCGATGTTCGCCCTCAACCAGGGCGAGGTGTGCACCTGCCCCAGCCGGGCGCTGATCCAGTCCTCGGTCTACGAGCAGCTGCTCGCCGACGGCCTGGAGCGGGTGCGCGCGATGCGCCAGGGCGACCCGCTGGACACCGAGACCCAGGTCGGCGCCCAGGCCAGCGCCGAACAGCTGAAGAAGATCCTCTCCTACTTCGAGATCGGCCAGGCCGAGGGCGCCAAGCTGCTGGCCGGCGGCGAGCGGGCCGACCTCGGCGGCGCCCTGGCCGGCGGGTACTACGTGACGCCGACGGTGTTCGAGGGCGTCAACAGCATGCGGGTCTTCCAGGAGGAGATCTTCGGCCCGGTCGTCTCGGTCACCCGCTTCGAGGACTTCGCCGAGGCGATCACCCTCGCCAACGACACCCAGTACGGGCTCGGCGCGGGCGTCTGGACCCGCAACCTCAACACCGCCCACCGCGCCGGGCGCGCCATCCAGGCCGGCCGGGTGTGGACCAACTGCTTCCACGCCTACCCCGCCCACGCGGCCTTCGGCGGCTACAAGAACTCCGGCATCGGCCGGGAGAACCACAAGGCGCTGCTGGAGCACTACCAGCAGACCAAGAACCTGCTGGTCAGCTACTCCCCGGACGCGGTGGGCCTCTTCTAGCCGGGCCGCGGCCTGCGCAAAACACGGAGCGGGAGACCGGTCCCGGCCTCCCGCTCCGCCGCCACTCCCCGTGGCCGCACCGCGAACGCCCTTCCGGGCGTCCACGCTGCGCAACCCTCCGTAGGGCAAAACGCCCATTTCTGGATCTAAGCACATGAATGCGCGATTTTCTCGACGCGCCGCCGACATGCCCGAACACACCCGGCGAACGCCGTAGACAGGACTCCCCGCCCCTCACCCCCGGGAGTCCCGATGACCATCTCCCCCGCCAAGCTCTCCGACCCCACCGTGCGCGCCTTCGTCGCCGCGGTCAACGCGGGCGACCGCGACGCCTTCCTGGCCACCCTCACCCCGGACGCGACCATGTCCGACGACGGCTCCGACCGCGACCTGCCCCAGTGGATCGACAAGGAGATCTTCACCGTCCGCGGCCGGATGGACGTCCAGACCGAATCGGACGGCGGCCACGCGCTGATCGCCAACTTCACCAACGACACCTGGGGCGAGATGCGCACCGCCTGGCGCTTCACCCTCACCGGCCCGAAGATCACCCGCTTCGAGACCGGCCAGGCCTGACAGCTCGGGACCGCGCCCGCCGCTACCCGGACAGCCCCAGGCACCCCCGCACCGCACGGATCAGGTTGCGCGAGCGGATGTCGCCGGTGACGCCCGGCTGCATGCCGTTGGTGACGTAGCCGAAGCCCAGCCCGAGCTCCGGGTCGGCGAAGCCCAGCGAGCCGCCCCGGCCGGGGTGGCCGAAGCTCGCCGGGGAGGCCATCGGCGCGGTCGGGCCGTGCCGCCAAAAGCCCAGGCCGAAAGTGGAGTTGACGATCAGCACCCGGTCCGGTCCGCTCACCTCGGGCCCGACCGCGCGGGTCAGCACCCCGGGCCCGAGCAGCGGCGGCAGCAGCGCGCCGGAGCCGTCCGGGCGGTCGGCGGCGCCGATCAGCGCCGCGTAGAACCGGGCCAGCGAGCGGGCGGTGCCGATGCCTCCCGCGCCGGGGATCTCGGCGGCCTGCACCGCCGGGTCGTTGAGGTCCACCCCGGGGCGCACCGAGGCGAAGGACCGCGCGGTCAGCGAGGCCGGGTCCTGGTAGGCGTCCCGGACGGACTGCTTGGGCCGCAGCCGCAGCCCGCTCGGCCCGGTCCGGGCCGCCTCCGGGGCGGGCAGGTCGACCAGCCGGCCGACCCTCGGCGCGGCCCCGGCCGGCAGCCCGATCCACAGGTCCAGCCCGAGCGGCCGGGCGATCTCCTCGGCGAAGTACTGGCCGATCGTGCGCCCGCTCACCCGCCGCACCACCTCGCCGACCAGCCAGCCGAAGGTGTACGGGTGGTAGCCGTGCGCGGTGCCCGGCTCCCAGGCGGGCGCCTGCGCGGCCACCGCGGCCACCGCGCGCTCCCAGGTGAGCACGTCCTCCAGCCGCAGCGGCACGTCCAGCGCGGGCACCCCGGCCTGGTGCGACAGCAGCCAGCGCACCGGCACCCCGCCCTTGCCGGCCTGCGCGAACTCGGGCCAGTAGGAGGCCACCGGGGCGTCCAGGTCGAGCAGGCCGCGCTCGGCCAGCAGCAGCGCGGTGGTCGCGGTCAGGCCCTTGGTGACCGAGCGCAGCACCTGGGCGGTGTCCGCCGTCCAGGGCACCGCCGGCGCGGGGCGCCCGCCGACCTCGGGCCGGGCGTCACCGCCCCACAGGTCGACCACCTTGCGACCGCGCACGTACAGCGCGAAGGCCGCGCCCAGTTCGCCGTACTCGTGGAAGTTCCGCGCGAAGGCCTCCCGTACGGGCTCGAACCCCTCGGCCGTCTCGCCCCAGATCTCCACCACCGCGCGCCATCCTCAGCCTGTCCGGTTCCTGCGTTCCCGCCCGCATCCGATCGCACACGAATCACATGCGGATCACATGCGGATCACATGCGAATCGAGCTCGGATCGCACTCGAAAAGCGTTCGAAGCGGGCCCCGAAACCCTAACCTGTCCGTCATGACCAACCCTGCCGAAGAACTGCTGGACGTCGTCGACGAGCACGACCGGGTGATCGGGACGGCGCTGCGCGGGGAGGTGTACCGGCAGGGGCTCACCCACCGGTGCGTCTTCATCCTGGTCCGCGACCCGGCCGGGCGGATCTTCGTCCACCGCCGCACCGACACCAAGCTGTTCGCCCCCGGCGCGTACGACATGTTCGTCGGCGGCGTGGTCGGCTCCGGCGAGACGTACGCCGAGGCCGCCGTCCGCGAGGCCGAGGAGGAGCTCGGCGTGCACGGGATCACCCCGCGCCCGCTCTTCAAGTTCCTCTTCCGGCAGGACCGGCTCTCCTGGTGGAGCGACATGTACGAGGCCGAGTGGGACGGCCCGGTCCAGCCGCAGGAGTCCGAGGTCGCCTGGCACGCCTGGCTCACCCCCGCCGAGCTCGCCGACCGCCTCGCCCGCGACCACTTCGTCCCCGACGGCCGCGAGGCCTACCGCCGCTACCTGGACCTCCACGCCGCATAGGCCCCGCCCCGGACGGCGGATAGGGTGGCGCGCATGGCCTCCCGTACGCCGTCGCCGACGGCCGCCCGCGCTGCACGGACCCCCGCCCCGGAGCAGGCCCCGGACCGGGCTGCGGGCCGGACGCCAGGCCGGGCGGCTGCCGGTGAGCGGCCGCGCCGCAGGCTCAGCGTGGACGAGCGGCGCGAGCAGCTGATCGCCGTCGCGCTGGAGCTGTTCAGCCGGCGCCCGCCCGAAGAGGTGTCGATCGACGACATCGCCGCCGCCGCGGGGGCCTCCCGGCCGCTGGTGTACCACTACTTCCCCGGCAAGCAGGCGCTGTACGAGGAGTCGCTGCGGCGGGCCGGGCGGGAGCTCTCGGCGCGCTTCGAGGAGCCCGCCGACGGGCCGCTGTCCGAGCGGCTGTACCGGGTGATGGGCCGCTACCTGGACTTCGTGCAGAGCCACGGGCCCGGCTTCGCGGCGCTGCTGCGCGGCGGCTCGGTGGCGGCCAGCGCGGGCACCTCGGCGGTGATCGACGAGGTGCGGCGGGCCGCCCACGACCAGATCCTCTCCCACCTGGCGATCCCCGCGCCGAGCCCCGGGCTGCGGCTGACCGTCCGGGCCTGGATCGCCAACGCCGAGATCACCTCGCTGGAGTGGCTGGCCGAACGCTCGGTGCCGTTGGAGGACCTGCAGCTGCACCTGGTGCAGGAGTTCGTCGCCACCCTCACCCTCACCGCCGCCCGGGAGCCGGCGCTCGCCGCCGAACTCGCCTCGTTCTTCGCGGACGAGCGTCCTGACGGCCCGACCGG
This sequence comes from Kitasatospora sp. NPDC058243, assembly GCF_042882025.1. NCBI lineage: Bacteria > Bacillati > Actinomycetota > Actinomycetes > Kitasatosporales > Streptomycetaceae > Kitasatospora > Kitasatospora sp. NPDC058243. The sequence goes on along the minus strand of NZ_JBHVWW010000011.1, from coordinate 128,548 downwards.
GCGCCTGGTGCGGGAGCTCGCCGGGCTGTTCGCCGTCCCCGGGATCGCCGAGGCGGTCACCGCGCTCGCCACCGCACCGTCCGGCGAAACGTCCCCGCAGGCCACGGGCGGAACGACCGCGGCTCCCATCGGGTGATCCGCCGGTTCGGTCCCGACAGCGGGCTCTGATAGGAATGAGCACGGATCCGACGGCACGCCGCCACGGCGCGCGCGGACCCACCCGAACCAGCGGACCGCAGACGCAGCAGAGCGGGGGGCTCAACAGTTGACCCAGGACGTCCAGTTCAGCGCGGAGGCCAATCCCTTCGCAGCGGCGGAGCAGGTCTGCGCGACCCTCGGCACGCTCACCGACGCCCTCTTCGACGAGCGCACCTCCCGCCATCCGGCGGCCTCGCTCAGCGCCCTGCGCCCGGCCGAACACCCCGCCGCCGAGGCGCTGTTCGGCCTCCCGCTGGCCCCGAACGGCCCGGTGCACGCGGCCGTGGACCGGCTCGGCACGGTGCTCACCGCCGGCACGGCCCGCCCCGGTAGCGGCGCCCGGGTCGCCGACCGGGTGACCGCCGCCCTCCACACCCGCTACGGCGGCGGGGCGGTGCGCGGCGCGATCGCCGACCGGGGCACCACCTCGGCCGCGCTGTTCCACCTGCCGGTCACCGGCGAGTTCGCCGACCCCAAGCTGCGCCCGCCGTTCGCCCCGGCACTGGCCGCGCTGGCCGCCGGGCAGCAGACCCGCCAGCCGGTCGAACTGGCCACCGGCGCGGGTGCCGAGGTCCGGCTGGTGGTCCCGCCCGGCTTCCACCCGCTGACCTCCCCCGGTGGTCCGGCCGGGGTCTGCTCCCGTACGGTGCCCGCGCCGGCGGGCGGGGCGGACGGCGTCGACCCGGCCACCGCCGCGGCCGCCGAGGAACTGACCGGGCATCTGGCCGAGGTCGCCGAGGAGCTGTTCAACGGCGACGGTCCGGAGCGGCGCCGCGACTTCGCGGTCATCGCCGCCACCCTCGCCGACCTGGTCCACGACGCCGGCACGGTCTACGCGGGCGTCTGCGCGCTGGACGTGGACGGCCGGGCCTCCGACGCCGCCCTCGTCGTCTCGCTCGCCCGGCACCCGCTGCCGATCACCGCGCTCGCCACCGAACTCGCCACCGTCCGGCGGCACGCCGAGGTGTGGACGGTCCTGCTGCCGGCCGGGCCGGCCGCCGTCCTGGTCGAGGGACGGACCGTCCCGGTGCCGGGGCCGCTGTCCGCCGACGGGCAGCGGCGCTGGGTGGTCACCTCGGCGGTCGAGGCCTTCGTCCCGCTGCCGGACGGCGGCACCGTGCTCTGCGTCCAGCTGTCCACGGCGCAGCCGGAGGACTGGGACCTGTACACGCGGGCGTTCGCGGAGCTGCTGAAGAGCGTTCAGTTCGGCTGGGACGGGGCGGTGGCCGGCGCCGTGCCCGCGCCCGCGCCCGCCACACCTGCTGCCGCTCCCGCTCCCGTCGAGAAGGAGCCGGAAGAGGCGGAGGAGGTGCCGGCGGACCTGCGCGGCACGCCGGTGCAGCTCCCGCCCGAGGACTTCAACCCGTTCGCGCCCGTCGCGGAGGCCTCCCCGGCCGACGCCGAGCCGCAGGCGGCGCCAGCCAGGCGGAAGGGCACGCCGGTCATGGTGCCCCCGCCGGACTTCAACCCCTTCGCCCCGGAAAGCCTCCCGCCCACCCCGGACACGTCCCCGGCAGCGGCCGCCCCGACCACCGACCCGTTCGGCACGGTGACGGCCGACCAGTCCGACCCGTTCGGCACCACGCTCGCGGCGCAGGGCCCGGCCGTCCCGCCGCCGCCCTCCGCGCCGCCGGCCGTTCCCGCGCAGGCCGTTCCCGCGCAGGACGCCCCGCGCAAGGGCACGCCCGTCATGGTGCCCCCGCCGGACTTCAACCCCTTCGCCCCGGAAAGCCTCCCGTCCACCCCGGACGAAGCGACGGAGACCGACGCGGCGGAGGCTTCGGGCCCGGAGACCAGGCCGTTCGGCTGAGCCCCGGCAACGGCCCCCTCCGACCGGATCCAACCCCAGGGGGCCGCGACAACGCGACGCCGAGAGCCGGCAGTTGGCCGCTGCCACGGACAACGCCCGGACGCGGCAGGAGGGTTGGCGAGGCCCTGCGCCGTCAGCCTGCGCGCCGGGCCAGGTGGACCACGTCCGGCACGCCGCGGCTGACCGGGATCTCGTGCGTGACGACGTCGGAGAAGCCCACCGCCCGCAGCGCCTCCTCGAAGTCAGCGGAGGGCTGGGCGCTCCACACCGCCAGCACCCCGCCCGGCTGCAGCCGGTGCCAGAGCACCGCGAGCCCGTCGGCGCCGTACAGCCCGGCGTTGGAGTCGGTGACGGTCCAGTCCGGGCCGTTGTCGATGTCGAGGCACAGCGCGTCGTAGCGCTCGCCGTCGGCCGCCGCCAGGTACTCCAGCAGGTCGGTGTGGAGGACCTGGACCCGCTGGTCCTCCAGCGCGCCGCCGGAGAAGGCGCCGAGCGGCCCGTTCCGGTGCCAGTCGATGATGGCGGTCTCGCGCTCGACGATGGCGATCCGCCCCCAGCGCGGCTCGGCCGCCGCGTACGCCAGCGAGAAGCCGACGCCGAGGCCTCCGATCAGCACCGAGGGCTCTGCGGGGGCGCCGGTGCGGTCCAGTTCGTCCAACGCCGCCTGGATCAGCAGGCGTTCGGAGCGGCCGTCGGCGGTGTCCATCAGGAAGCAGCCGTTGGCGATGATCTCGAAGTGCCGACCCCGCTGGCGCAGTACCACCTCGCCGAACGGGCCGTCCCGCCGGTCGAGCGTGACGACGGCCTCGTGAGCGTCCCGTTCGGGCAGTGCGGTGGACATGCGGCTTCCTCAGCGGACTCGGGTGCAGGAGCGTCCCGGCGGACGAGTACCCGCCCGACAATAGCCGAGTCCGCCCCTGCGCCCGTCACGTCGTGACCAGCACCCCGGCGTAGGAGACGCCCGCGACGACCACCCAGGAGCCGAGCCCGAGCAGGGCGAGCCGCCCGCCGGTGCGGACCATGGTCGGCAGGTGCACGGCGCTGCCGAGGCCGAACAGCGCGGCGGCCAGCAGCAGTTCCTGGGTGTCCCCGGCGAGGGTGAGCGCCCGCTCCGGAAGCACCCCGGTGGTCCGCAGCACGATCATCGCGAGGAACCCCGCCACGAACAGCGGGACGATCGGCGGGCGGCTGCAGGTCTTGACCGGGTTCTTCGCAGGGTCTTCCCCCGACTCCTGGTCCGCCCCGACGACGGCCTCCCCGCCCCGTCGCGCCCGGCGCCGCACCGCGACGGCCATCCCGGCGACCAGCGGCGCCAGCAGCACCACCCGCATCAGCTTGACCAGGACGGCCTCCCGCAGCGCGCCCGCCCCGCCGGTCTGCGCGGTGGCGACCACCTGCCCGACGTCGTGCACGCTCGCGCCGACCCACCGCCCGAACTCCACGTCGCCCAGCCCGAACGGCTGCTGGAGCAGCGGCAGCACGGCGATGGCCAGCGTCCCGCACAGGGTGACCAGGGCCACCGAGGCGGCGACGTCCTCCTCCTCGCTGCCGGCCGCCTGGCTGACCGCGCCGATCGCCGAGGCTCCGCAGATGGAGTACCCGGTGGCGACCAGCAGCGGCTGGTCGCCCGGCAGGCCGAGCCGTCGGCCGAGCCAGAGCGTGCCGGTGAAGGTGGCCGCGACCACCGCGAGCACCATGGCGACGGTGGCCCAGCCGAGGCCGAGCACGTCGTCCAGGCTGAGCTTGAGCCCGAGCAGGACGATCCCGAGCCGCATCAGCCGCTTGCCGGCCATGGACAGCCCCGGCCGGGCCACCCCGCGCACCACCGGGCGCAGCCCGGGCAGGTGGGCCGCCGCCATGCCGAGCACGACGGCGGCGGTGAGCTTGGGCACGGCGGGCACGGCCGCGTGGACGGCGATCGCGGCGGCCACCCCGGCCGCCGCGAGCAGCAGGCCGGGGGCGTCCCCGCCGAGCGGGGGCAGTGAGCGGGTGCGCGTGGCGCGCTCCCGGAGGGTCAGTGCCACGCCGCCCTCACTGCTGCTGGTCGGCGGGCAGCCGGTAGACGCGCCGGATGCTGGTGCCGAGCCGCGAGACGTCCGCGCCGTACACGTGGATGGAGATGGCGGTGCTGTTGCAGGCGTTGCGCACCAGGTGGATGTCACCGGGCGGGGCGAAGGCCGCGACGGTGCCGGCCGGGCCGGCGACGTGCTCGGTCTCGACGAGGTGGGCGGTGCGGCCGTCGGAGACCAGCCGGTAGCGGGTCTCGCTCTCCTGGCCCTGGTGGACGCCGGCCACGCACCAGGAGACGTGGTCGTGGATCGGGGTCTGCTGGCCGGGCAGCCAGACCAGGGCGACGACGGAGAAGCCGCCGTCCTCCTCGGCGTGCAGGACGTGCTGGCGGTAGCGCTTCGGGTCGCCCTCGCGCTGGGCGGGGGTGAGCAGCGCGTCGGGCCCGTCGGGGTCGGCGTGCAGGTGCGGGGCGAGGCGTTCGCCGACCAGGTAGGCGGTGAGTTCCGGGGGCAGTCCGCGGTCCACGACGGCACGGATCTCGCCGATCAGGGCGGTCATCCGCTCGGTGAGCCGGTCGCTGCCGACCGTGGCTGGGGGTGTCATGCCAGCAGGTTCGGCTGCACCGACCCATCACGTCCAACGATGGTTCTTAAGCTTCCCCTCAACTTCAGCTTATGAATCGCCCCGGCGAGCACCCACCGGAGCCACGACTCAGCACCCGATCCGGCTGGCCGCCGCCCGCCGCAGATGGTCCAGCACCAGCCCGGTGGCCGGTATCCGCCGGTGCTCGCGCAGCACGTACGCGCTCACCTGCCGGCGCAGGTGCGGTTCGACGGCCCGCCCGGTGACCTTGCGGTGGCACATGAAGGAGAGCACCAGCGCGGGCATCAGCGCGATCCCGACCCCGGCGGCGACCAGGCTCTGGACCGCGAGGTTGTCGTCCGTGGAGAACACGATGTCCGGCGCGAAGCCCTCCTCCGCGCAGACGTTCAGCAGGTTGGCCCGGCAGCGCGGGCACCCGGCGATCCAGCGCTCGCCGTCGAGGTCGACGAGCCGAACGGCGTGCCGACGGCCGAGCGGGTGTCCGACCGGCAGCAGCACGGTGAGCAGGTCCTCCATCAGCGGGATCTCGTCCAGCCCGTCGGGCACCTCGGTCGCGCCGCCGGGGTAGCGGAAGGCCAGCGCGATGTCGCACTCCCCGCGCAGCAGTCGCTGGACGGAGTCGGGCGGTTCGGCCTCCAGCAGCTCGACCCGCACACCGGGGTGTTCGGCGAGCAGCCGGGCCATCGCCTCGGGTATCAGGGTGGCGTTGGCACTGGGGAAGGCGCAGACCCGCACCCGCCCGGCCCGCAGCCGGGCGAGCGCGGCGAGCTGCTGCTGGGCGGCGGAGAGGCTGCCGAGGATCAGTTCGGCGTGCCGGGAGAGTGCCTCGCCCGCCTCGGTGAGCCGCAGTCCGCGCCCGGCCCGGGTGAACAGCGCGACGCCGACGGTGCGTTCGAGCGCCTTCATCTGCTGGGTGATGGCGGGCTGGGTGTAGCCGAGCTCGCGGGCGGCGGCCGAGTAGGAGCCTGCTCTGACGACCTCGTGGAACGTCCTGATGTGCCGTGAGTCGAATACCGGCTCCATGGCCCCTCCCCCGGTCGTCGTCGTCGAGCCTCCGCAATCATAAGAGGAAATTGGAGGTGCCCGCTCTATCCCCACCCGCACCTATGGTTCAGGATCGAACCAGCCTTCTCACTGCTGCGCGGACGGCGGCAGTCCCATCGCCACCCCGGCCTTGACCACCGGCGCCCCGCCCCGCATGCTCGGGCTGCGCCGACTGCGGCGCTCGACCCAGCGGGCGAGCCAGGAGAGCAGCAGGCACATGCCGATGTAGATCGGCGCGATCACGATCACCACGGGGATGAACGGCAGGTCGTAGTCGAGGTTGGTGGCGATCAGCTTGCCCGCGTGCAGGAACTCCTCGTAGGTGATCAGGAAGCCCAGCGAGGTGTCCTTGAGCGCGACCACCAGCTGGCTGATGATGGCCGGCAGCATGGCCCGGTTGGCCTGCGGCACCAGCACGTACGTCATCACCTGGGTCTTGCGCAGGCCGAGCGCGTAGGCCGCCTCGCGCTGCCCCTTGGGCACCGCGAGCACGCCGGCCCGGAAGACCTCGGCCAGCACCGAGCCGTTGTACAGCACCAGCCCGGCCACCAGCGCCCACAGCGGCTGCACCTTGAGCGCGACGAAGACGAAGAAGATCATCACCAGCAGCGGCATGGCCCGGAAGAACTCCACCACCACCGTGGAGAGCACCCGCACCACCTTGTGGTCGGACAGTCGCCCCGCCGCGAACAGCGCGCCGAAGGGCAGCGCGAACAGCACCGTCCAGCCGAAGGCCTTGAGGGTGTTGCCGAGCCCTCTCAGCAGCAGGTCCTGGACGCCCCGGTACTCGAAGGGCATCCACTTCTGGTACGTGAACTGGTGGGTGTGAAAGAGCATGTAGACGATCCAGCCGATCAGCGCCGCGATCAGCAGCAGCGCGATCCCGCCGTACAGCCGGTGGCGGGCGAGCGCCTTCGGACCGGGGATGTCGTACAGCGCCGAGGATCCAACGGTCATCGCGACACCGCCACTCGTCGTTCCAGCAGGTTGAAGACGGCGCTGACGGCCAGGGTGATGATCAGGTAGCCGACGGCGATCCAGACGAAGGTCCAGATGATGCTGTAGCCCAGCTCGTTGATCGTCCGGTAGGTGCCGAGCAGTTCGGTGACGCTGAACGAGCCGGCGATCGCCGTGTTCTTCGCCAGCGCGATCATCACACTGCCGATCGGCGCGACCACCGACCGGTACGCCTGCGGCATGACCACCACACTCATCGTCTGCCCGAAGCTCATGCCCAGGCTGCGCGCCGCCTCCCCCTGCCCCACCGGCACGGTGTTGATGCCCGAGCGCATCGCCTCGCAGACGAAGGCCGAGGTGTAGCAGCCGAGCGCGGCCACCGCGAAGACGAAGAACGGCAGCGTGATGTTGAAGCGCGGCAGGCCCAGCACCACGATGAAGAACAGCAGGGTCAGCGGCGTGTTGCGCAGCAGCGTCACCCACGCCGTCCCGAACACCCGCAGCGGCCGGACCGGCGAGACCCGGAAACCCGCGATCATCACTCCCAGCACCAGCGACAGCACGGCGCTCACCGCGAACAGCGAGAGCGTGCCGAGGAAGCCGTCCCAGTAGGTCGACCAGTTGTCGGTCAGCGTTTTCACGGCGCGGCCCTCTCAGTACCGGTCGATCGGCGGCGGTGTGGGCGCCGGCTCCCCGGACAGGCCCAGGGTCGCGTCGTAGGCCTTCTTCCAGTCGCCGTTCTGCTCGTTCTGCGCCAGCGCGTCGTCCAGGGCCAGGCGCAGCACGGTGTCGTTCTTCGGGGTGCCGATCCCGTACGGCTCCTGGGAGAACAGCGGGCCGACCACCTTGAGCTCGTCCGGCGCCTTGGCCGCGTAGCCCAGCAGGATCGCGTTGTCCGTGGTGACGGCGTCGACCTGGCCGGTGATCAGGTTGTCCACGCAGGCCGAGTAGGTGTCGTAGCCGATCAGCTTCGCCTTCGGGAACTGCGACTGGATGCGCTGGTACGGGGTCGAGCCGGCCGCCGAGCAGACCTTCTTGCCGTCCAGGTCCTGCGGGCCGTGGATGGTGTTGTCGTTCCTGCGCACCAGCAGCGACTGCCCGGCGATGAAGTACGGTCCGGCGAAGCCGACCAGCTTCTTCCGGTTGTCGTTGATGGTGTAGGTGCCGACGTAGAAGTCCACCTGGCCGTTCTGCAGCGCGGTCTCGCGGTTGGCCGAGGCGATGGTCTTGAACTCGATCCGGTCCGGCGGAAAGCCGAGGTAGGCGCCGACCATCTTGGCGATCTCGATGTCGAAGCCGGAGTACACGCCGGTGGCCGGGTTCTTCTCGCCCAGGTACGGCTGGTCCTCCTTGGCGCCGACCACCAGGTGGCCCCGGCTCCGGGCGGCGTCCAGGGTCGGCGAGCCGGTGATGGAGGCGGCGTCGCGCACCTGGTAGCTGGGCAGCGCGCTCGCCTGCGGGCCCTTGGGCGGCGGGGTGCCGGGCTTACCGCAGCCGGCGGCCAGCCCGGCGAGCAGCAGGACGGCGGCGAGCGCCGTCCGGCCCCGGGCGGCGGTGGTCTTCCTCGTCACGGCGCCGCCTCAGTGCTTCAGGATCTTGGACAGGAAGTCCCGGGCGCGCTCGCTCTCCGGAGCGTTGAAGAAGTCCTCCGGGGCGCGGTCCTCGACGATCCGGCCGTCGGCCATGAAGACCACCCGGTTGGCGGAGGCCCGGGCGAAGCCCATCTCGTGGGTGACCACGACCATCGTCATGCCCTCGTGGGCGAGCTGGCGCATGACGTCCAGCACCTCGTTGATCATCTCGGGGTCGAGCGCCGAGGTCGGCTCGTCGAACAGCAGCGCCTTCGGGTCCATCGCCAGCGCCCGGGCGATCGCCACCCGCTGCTGCTGGCCGCCGGAGAGCTGGGCCGGGTACTTGTCGGCGTGCGCCTCCAGCCCGACCCGCTCCAGCAGGGCGCGGGACTTGGCGTCCGCCTCCGCCCGGGGCCGGCCGCGGACCTTGATCTGCGCGAGCGAGACGTTCTGCAGCACGGTCTTGTGCGCGAACAGGTTGAAGGACTGGAACACCATGCCGACCTCGGCGCGCAGCCGGGCCAGCCCCTTGCCCTCCTCGGGCAGCGGCTCGCCGTCGATCAGGATGGTGCCGTCCTCGATCGGCTCCAGGCGGTTGATCGCCCGGCAGAGCGTCGACTTGCCGGAGCCGGACGGTCCGATGACCACGACGACCTCGCCGCGGCCCACGGTCAGCTCGATGTCCTGGAGGACGTGCAGGTCCCCGAAGTGCTTGTTGACGCCGCGCACCTCGATCAGCGGCGTGAAGGCCGAGGGCCCCGCCTGGGCCGGCCCGGGAGCGCTGGTCACCGGCCGCGACGCCCCTTCAGCAGCCAGCCCAGAGCGCCACCGGCGAGCAGCGTGGCGAGCAGTGCGATCCAGAGCGGCGCGGTGACGGTGAACACCCAGAACTGGATCTTCACCTTGTCGAGGTTCGCGAACAGGAACCACACGGCGAGGACGACGAGGACGCCGATCCCGATGTACCGGGTGGGGATCCCGGCGATCTCGCTGCGTTTGGAGCCGGACGAGCCGTCCGAAATCTTGGTCACCGGAGCAGTCTGCGGGCCGGGGATCCGATTTGCCCGGTTACACGCCCTGATGGGCGAGGGAGTAACCCGCACGGGGCAATCCGGCCCCGTGCGGGTTTGAAATGCCGTACGGGTCAACGGCGCCGTACGGGTTCGACGGCGCCGGCCCGCTACCGCTCGTCCCGCCAGGAGCGCCAGAGCGCCGCGTACGGGCCGCCGGCCGCGACCAGCTCCGGGTGGCTGCCGTACTCGCTGATCCGGCCGCCCTCGACCACCGCGATCACGTCCGCGTCGTGCGCGGTGTGCAGCCGGTGGGCGATGGCGATCACCGTGCGGCCCTCCAGCACCCGGGCGAGCGAGCGCTCCAGGTGCCGGGCGGCGCGCGGGTCCAGCAGCGAGGTGGCCTCGTCCAGCACCAGGGTGTGCGGATCGGCCAGCACCAGCCGGGCCAGCGCCAGCTGCTGGGCCTGCGGCGGGGTCAGCGCGGTGCCGCCGGAGCCGACCTCGGTGTCGAGGCCGTGCGGCAGCGCGTCCACCCAGCCGTCGGCGTCCACCGCGTCCAGCGCGGAGCGCAGTTCGGTGTCCTCGGCCCCGGGCGCGGCCAGCCGCAGGTTGTCCCGCAGGGTGCCGACGAAGACGTGGTGCTCCTGGTTCACCAGGGCGACCTCCGCCCGCACCCGCTCGGCCGGCATCCGCGCCAGCGCCGCCCCGCCGAGCGTCACGCTGCCGCGCCCGGGGGCGTAGATCCCGGCCAGCAGCCGCCCCAGCGTGGACTTGCCCGCCCCGGACGGCCCGACCAGCGCGACCCGGCTGCCCGGCGCGACGTCCAGGCTGATGCCGTGCAGGACGTCGGCGCCCTCGCGGTAGCCGAACCGGACGTCCCGGGCCTCGACCCGGCGGCCGTCCGGGTGGCTGGACTCGTCGCCCTCGTGCTCCGGCACCTCGCGGACGCCGACCAGCCGGGCCAGTGAGGCCTGGCCGATCTGCAGTTCGTCGTACCAGCGCAGGATCAGGTCGACCGGGCCGGTCAGCATCTGCGCGTACAGCACTCCTGTGGTCAACTGGCCGACGGTGATCCACCCCTTGAGGGTGAACAGCCCGCCGAGCAGCAGGGTGGCCAGCACCGCCGAGGAGTAGACCGCGTCGATGGTCGGGAACCAGACCGAGCGCAGCCACAGGGTGTAGCGCTCCCAGGCGAGCCACTCGCCCAGCTTGCGGTCCGTCAGGGCGATCCGCTGGTCGCCCAGGCGCAGCGCCTCCACCGTCCGCCCGGCGTCCACCGTCTCGGCCAGCACGGTGTTCACCGCGGCGTACCCGGCCGACTCGTTGCGGTAGGACTGCGGCGCGCGCTTGAAGTACCAGCGGGAGCTGACCAGCAGCAGCGGCAGGCCGATCAGCGAGGTGAGCGCGAGCAGCGGCGAGGTGACCAGCAGGGCGCCGATCACCAGCAGCAACGACACGATGGCGACGGCGAGTTCGGGCACGGCCTCGCGCACCGACTTGTCCAGCCGGTCGACGTCCGTGGTGCCCCGGGAGACCAGGTCCCCGGTGCCGGCCCGCTCCAGCACGCCGGTGGGCAGCGCGACCGAGCGGACCAGGAAGTCCTCGCGCAGGTCGGCCAGCACCCGCTCGCCGAGGACGGCACCGCGCATCCGGGACCAGCCGGTGAAGGCGGACTGCACCACCAGCGCCAGCAGGTACCAGCCGACCGCGACCGCGATGGTGGCCTCGGCGGTGCCGGTGGCAAGCGACTCGACCAGGCTGCCGAGCACCCAGGGGCCGACCAGCCCGGCCACGGTGGCCACCGAGTGCAGTGACACCACCGCGGAGAACCCTCGGCGGTGGCGCCGGGCGAGCAGGCGCAGGTAGGCGCGCACGGCGGCCGGTGAGCCGACCGGCAGGGTGGTGGCCGGCCCCTGCTCCTCATGGACGGGGGGCTTCATGACGTGCTCCTCAGGTATGCGGCGGGTCGGGCGGGGCGGACGGCGCGGGTGCCCACGCGGCCGCTCATACCGGCTCCCCCACCGGTGCCGGCTCCTCTTCGCGGGTGACCACGGCCCGGTAGGCCGGCTCGGTCCGCATCAGGTCGCGGTGCCGCCCGGCCACGGCCACCCGGCCGTCGCGCAGCAGCACCACCCGGTCGGCCTGGTCGAGCAGCAGCGGGCTGGTCGCGAAGACCACGGTGGTGTGCCCCGCCCGGGTGTCCCGCAGTCCGGTGGCGATCCTGGACTCGGTGTGGGCGTCCACCGCGCTGGTCGGCTCGTCCAGGACGAGGACCGGCGGGTCGGCCAGCAGCGCGCGGGCCAGGGCGAGCCGCTGGCGTTGCCCGCCGGACAACGAGCGCCCGCGCTCGGTGATCCGGGCGAGCATCGCGTCGCCCGCACACTCCGGCGAGCCGTCCACCAGGGCCTCCAGCACGTCGTCGGACCGGGCGGCGGCCAGCGCCTCGGCCACCGAGACCCGCCCCGAGGACGGGATGTCGAACAGCCCGGCCAGGGTGCCGGAGAGCAGCACCGGCTCCTTGTCGTGGACCAGCACCGCCGCCCTGGCCTCGGCCAGTGGCACCGCGTCCAGCTCCGTCCCGCCGAGCCGGACGGAGGGCTGCTCCGGCTCGTCCTCGGCAGTCGGGACGTGCCCGCCGAGCCGCCCGGCGAGCGCCCCGGCGAAGTCCGGGTCCCCGCAGACGACCGCGGTCAGCTCCCCGGCCCGCGCGGTCAGCCCGGTCGCCGGGTCGAACAGATCGGCGTTCCCCGGCTTGTTCAGCGAGGCCTCGGCCACGCCGCCGGTGCGGCTGAGCGAGAGCACCCGGACGGCGCGCCCGGCGGAGACCCGGGCGACGCTCCAGGCGTGCGCGGCCTCGCCGAGGATCCGCAGCGGCGCCGCGAGGAAGGCGGTGGCGCCGTACACGGCGATCAGGGTGCCGACGGCGAGCTCGCCCGCGGCCGCCTGCCGGGCGCCGTACCACGTCACCCCGATCACGAACAGGCCTGGCAGCAGGACCTGTTGGGCCTGCATCAGCGACCAGATCCGGGCCGATCGGACGGCCGCGGCCCGGACCTTCTGGGAGGCGGCCCGGTACCGGTCGAGGAACAGTTCCTCGCCGCCGATGCCGCGCAGCACCCGCAGCCCCGCCACGGTGTCGGCGGCCAGCTCGGTGGCCTTGCCGCCGAGCGTGCGCTGCTGCTCGTACCGCCGCTCGAACGGCCCGATCAGCGGCCAGACGGCGGCCGCCAGCACCGGGACGCCGAGCAGCACCCCGACCCCGAGCACCGGTTCGACGACCAGCACGGCCGAGCTGACGGCCAGCCAGACGATCACCGCGGCCCGGACCCGGGCGACGAGTTCGACGTACCAGCCGATCCGCTCGACGTCCCCGCTGCCGACCGCGACGACCTCGCCGGTGGCGATCCGGCAGGACAGCCCGGCGCCCAGGTGCGAGGCCTGCCGGGCCACCAGCTGCCGCACGTGGCACGCCGCGTGGATCCAGTTCCAGACCGCCTGCCGGTGCAGCAGCACGGCACCGAGCGCGGACAGCACGGCGAGCGCCACCGCGAGGGCACCGGCCCGCCACATCCCGGCGGCCTCGCCGTCGACGGCGGCCTGCACGCCCCACCCGAGCGCTATCGGCAGCGCCGCCTGGCCGCCCATCTCCAGCAGCGCCCAGCAGGTGGCCAGCACCTGCCCGCGCCGCTGGCCGCGCTGGAGCCAGCGCAGGAAGGCCGGGGGCGAGGAGAGATCGGGACTACCGGGGTCGGCCAACGGCAGGGGGGTGAGCAGCATGACACTCCGATACAGGAGGGTGCGGGACGGTGCTGGAGGTGCTGGAGGGTGCGAGCAGGCGTGAGCGGGCACGCCGGGAGAAGGTCACGAGCCGGAGGCACGGGTCTCGCGGCACGGCGGGCCCGACTCGCGCGAACAGCGGAAGACGGGCGGCGGCGGGCGACAGCGCGGCACCTCGCCCCGGCGGCATCGGCGCGTCCGGGGCGGCGCCGAACGGGACCGCCGGACGGGACGGCCGGACGGGACGGCCGGACGGGGGCGGGAAGGGCACGAAGGGCCCGGATCTCAGGAGGTCATGGCCACGAGCCTGCCAACCCCGATGTGATCTGCGCAACAGGTTTTTCGCCGCCCGGCCCCCGGATTCCCGCCGGAGCGGGCCCCCGGCCCCGCAAGATTCCCCCGAACGGCGGGAACAATCCCGCCCGGGCCCCAGTTGCCCCCTTCTGGAATCAGACGGACAACCAGGAGGGCACCCCTTCCCGTGAGCAACATCCCCAACGTCACGCTGAACGACGGCGCGCAGATCCCGCAGCTCGGATTCGGCGTGTGGCAGGTCCCGGACGACGAGGCCACGGCCGCCGTCCGCACCGCGATCGAGGCGGGCTACCGCTCCATCGACACCGCGGCCATCTACGAGAACGAGGCCGGCACCGGCCAGGCGATCACCGAGGCCCTGGCCGGCGGCGTCGCCCGCGAGGACCTCTACATCACCACCAAGCTGTGGAACTCGGGCACCCGTGACTGGTCGGGCGAGCAGGGCCGCGACGCCGTCCTGCGCGAGTTCGACGCGTCGCTGGCCAAGCTCGGCCTCGACTACGTCGACCTCTACCTGATCCACTGGCCGCGCCCGAAGCACGGCAGCTACCTGAACGTCTGGAAGGCCTTCGAGCAGCTGAAGGCGGACGGCCGGGTCAAGTCGGTCGGCGTCTCCAACTTCGGGCCCGAGCAGCTCACCCGACTGCTCGACGAGACCTCGGTCGTCCCGGTACTGAACCAGGTCGAGCTGCACCCGTACTTCCCGCAGACCGAGCTTCGCGCCTTCCACGCCCAGCACGGCATCGCCACCGAGGCCTGGAGCCCGCTGGGCCAGGGCAAGGAGCTGCTCGCCGAGCCGGTGCTGGCGAAGATCGCCGAGAAGCACGGCCGCACGGTCGCCCAGGTGGTGCTCCGCTGGCACCTGCAGAGCGGCGTGATCGCGATCCCGAAGTCGGTCACCCCGGCCCGCATCCGGGAGAACCTGGACGTCGCCGGCTTCGAGCTGGACGCCGAGGACCTCGCCGCGATCGCCGGTGTCGCCACCGGCACGCGGATCGGTCCGGACCCGCAGGAGTTCGACTGGAACTGACGGCACCCGCCGTCCGACTTCTCTGACGAGCGGTCATGTCGAACGACCGCCCACCCCTACAGGGGTGGGCGGTCTTCGGTGTGCCACGATCCGCCGACACCGACGAGCAGCGGCCTCCGGCACGTCAGGCCACCAGCACCTTGAGCCGTCAACGGCTTGAGTCATCAACGCCTTGAGCCGTCAACGCCTCAAGCCTTCGGCACACCAGGCCTTCCGTACGTTGGCGAATCGTTTTGGCTGGCGCTCAAAGGATCCTTCTAGAGCCGCGCCGCCTTGCCGAGGAGCGCCAGCGCGGGCCCGTGCTCACTCTCGTCCAGCGGGGCGAGCAGCAGCCGCTGGACCTCGGCCACGCCGGCCGTCGAACGGTGCAGCAGGTCCTGGCCCGCCGGCGAGAGCGACAGCAGGTTGCGGCGCCCGTCCGAGGGGTCGCGCCGGCGCTGCACCAGACCACGGCGCACCAGCCGGCTCACCATCTCGGCCATCGTCGCCTTGTCCAGCGAGGCCAGCTCACCGACCGTGCGCTGGTCGGCGCCCGGTTCCAGTTCGAGCGCGTCCAGCACCGCGTACTGCGGAGCCGTGAGCTCCGCACCGACGTGCTCCGACCAGAGTTTGGTGTGCACCTGCTGGCCCACCCTGATCAGGTAGCCGATCGCCCGCTGCGCGTCCAGTGTCGGCCGCGCATCGGAGAACACGGCGACCGCGGCGGGCTCCAGCCTGGCTATCTTGGCCATCACCCGCACGATCTCCACCTGCTCCTCCGCCGTCAGCGGCTCGAACAGGGTGCGCTGCACGCGGACCACACCGCCGGTGGCCTCACGCACCGCCTGGGCACCGCTCTGCGAGAGAGCGAGCAGTTTTCGCCGGCCGTCGGCCGGGTCACGCCTTCGCAGCACCAAGCCGCGGCGGACCAGCCGCGCGACCATCTCCGCCATCGTCGCCTTGTCCAGCGAGGCTCGCTCGCCGACCGTCCGCTGGTCGGCACCCGGTTCGAGGGCCAGGACCAGCAGGACGGCGAACTGCGGAGCCGTGAGATCGGCTCCGACATGCTCGGACCACAGCCTGGTGTGAACCTGCTGTGCAACGCGAATCAGGTGTCCGGGCGACTGTTGCAGTCGCGCGGACACGCGGGTCGTCGGGATCTCCCCCAGCACCATGTATCCGTCCCGATGTCACACCCGGTGTGTGTGGGACACCCGGGTGGGGCAGTAACGGCGAGTGGGCGTCCAGCTATGAGGGAGGGCGCTCCAGCCGTGCAGCCGGTGGCTGCTGGCGGACACTATACAAACGGCGGGCCCTTGCTGGCAGGCAGGGGCGGATAGTAGACGCAGGTTCGGCAACATTGGCATATTTACGCGGCCGCCACGCCCTCTCGGTAACCCGTTCTCAGCAGAAAGCCGACCGGTCGGTCCTTACCGACCGTCACCCACGACTCTCCAGCCCTGTTCGCCCTCCCTACTCGCGGGTAGGGTGTGGCCACCCTCCCCGGGGCGCTCCCCGCGGAGACCACCCCGAGAGAGACGAGAGCGAGCATGACCGAGCAGAGCACCGCCCCCCGGGTCGCCGTCGTCACCGGCGCCGCCCGCGGCCTGGGCGCCGCCACCGCCGTGCAACTGGCCGCCGACGGCTACGCCGTGGCCGTCCTCGACCTGGACGAGACCGCCGGGAAGGACACCGTCGACCGGATCACCGCGGCCGGCGGCCGGGCCCTGGCCGTGGGCGCCGACGTCTCGGACGCCGACCAGGTGCAGGCCGCCGTCGACCGCGTGGCCGCCGAGCTCGGCGCCCCCGTCGTGCTGGTCAACAACGCGGGCGTGCTCCGCGACAACCTGCTCTTCAAGATGTCCGAGTCCGACTGGGACACGGTCATGAACGTCCACCTGCGCGGGGCCTTCCTGATGACCCGCGCGGTGCAGAAGCACATGGTGGACGCCGGTTTCGGCCGCATCGTCAACTTGTCCTCCTCGTCCGCCCAGGGCAACCGCGGCCAGGCCAACTACTCGGCCGCCAAGGCCGGTCTGCAGGGCTTCACCAAGACTTTGGCCATTGAGCTGGGCAAGTTCGGCATCACCGCCAACGCCGTGGCCCCCGGC
Source organism: Kitasatospora sp. NPDC058243 (assembly GCF_042882025.1). Lineage (NCBI taxonomy): Bacteria > Bacillati > Actinomycetota > Actinomycetes > Kitasatosporales > Streptomycetaceae > Kitasatospora > Kitasatospora sp. NPDC058243. Next base: position 112,130 of record NZ_JBHVWW010000011.1, on the reverse strand, counting down.
TTCATCGCCACCGACATGACCGCGGCCACCGCCGCCCGGGTCGGCATGGACTTCGAAGACTTCAAGCGGGCTGCGGCCTCCCAGATCCCGGTCCAGCGGGTCGGTCTGCCTGAGGACGTCGCCCACACCATCTCCTTCCTCGCGAGCGAGGGCGCCGGCTTCGTTTCCGGGCAGGTGATCTACGTCGCGGGCGGCCCCCTCGACTGAGCACGGAACCTACACAGGGTTACCACGGAGTGGGAAGCCGGCCGCGCCGGCCTCCCACTCCGTTTTCTTTACCGGGGCTTTTGCAGAATCATTCGAACACCACACTGGCATTCGATCCGAGAATCGCGGAAATCACTCCCCGGGCGGACCTCTCCCCGCCAATTGTCGATTTCACGGGAAAATGACAAATCCCTCCGGAATAGCCCCGGCCGGATGGGTAAGGTCACCCCCGTGCAAGCCCCGAGTACCCCCGCGCCCTATCCGAACCAGGGGCCGGAGCAGCTCACCACCACCCACCGCGAGCGCCCGAGCCCCGAACGAGCCCACCGCCGCGAGCCCGGCTGGCCGCCGATGGGCCGCCGGCAGGCCGCCCTGCTCGCCGTGACCTGCGTCGCCTACCTGCTGGTCCTGGCCGGTGTCCTGCTCAACACCGCCCTGGTCGACCTCGACTGGTCGGTCCGGCTGTTCCGCCCCTACGAACGCTGGCCCAGCCTGGAACCGCTGCTCGACACCTGGGTGGTCGCCGGGCAACGCGGCCCCTCCGCCATCGCCGCCTTCGTCTGGCTCGGCTGGCGCGCGCACCGGCTGGGCCGGCTGCGCCCGCTGCTGGTGATGGCCGTCGCGCTGCTGCTGCTCAACGTCACGGTCGGCGCGGTCAAGATCGTCACCGGCCGGCTCGGCCCGCACTACGCCCAGTACGTCGGCTCGCCCGAACTGTTCTCCGGCGGCACCATCTTCCCGTCCGGTCACACCGCCAACGCGGTCGTCACCTGGGGCGTGCTCGCCTACCTCGCGGTCCGCTGGCGGCGCACCGGCGCGGTGATCGCCGCCGCCACCGCCTGCTCGATCGGCCTGACCACGCTCTACCTGGGCACCCACTGGGTCACCGACGTGCTGGCCGGCTGGGCCGCCGGACTGCTGGTCCTGCTCTCGCTGCCGCTGCTGGAGCCGCTGGTCGTCGCCGCCGAACAGCGGTTGGCCCGGCGGCCGGGCCACTGAGCCCGCACGCCACGACCACCGGCCACCCCGGCCACCCCGGCCACCCCGGCCACCGGAAAGGTCGACCACCGGGAGGGCGGCCCTACCCCTCCCAGCTGCGCTCGACCACGCCGTCGCGCACCGCGAGGTTGAGCCGGCCCTCACGGTGGTCCATGGTCATCATCGCCCCCGGCTCCAGCACCCGGACCGAGGCCCAGCCGTGCCGCCGGGCCAGCTCCCGGGCCCGTTCGATCCGCAGCCCCGCGTAGCCCTCGGCGTCCGCCGCCGCGTCCGACCCCGTCATCGCGTCTCCCCCGCTCTCCCCCACGGACGTACGCTGGAATCGTAGCCCCCACCCGCGCGGCCCGGAGGTGAACGGCCATGCGCACCACCACTCCGCGACGGCCCTGGCGCAGCGGCACCGAGCCGGCCACCGCCCGCAGCGACCTCAAGCTCCGCTACCTGCTGTCGCTCACCTTCACGCCGCTGTTCGCGCTCGCGACGGCGGGCTTCGCGATCTGGGCGGCGGCCTCCCCCGCCGACGGCGCCCCCAGCCGGGGGACCCTCACCGGCTTCGCCATCGCCTGCGGCCTGCTCACCCTGTTCGCCACCGTCGATCTCGTCGTGGTCATCCGGCGCCGCCGGACCGAGCTCTGACACGGTGTCTCCCACGGAGTGGGGGGGGGGGGCGGGAGAGCGCCCACCCCCCCCCCACCCCCCCCACCCCCCCCCCCCCCCCCCCC